>CAYXJG010000274.1:0-7505 GCA_964465285.1 uncultured bacterium | reverse complement strand
AAAGATACCGGAAAAGAGCAGCGGGCGCAGCCCGCTGCTCTTTTCCGGTATCTTTTTTTCTTGCAGGTCACTTGGGCTATTTTAAGGCTTAAAGGGGGAGTATCCCACTTTTGAAAATTGATTAATGTTGTTTTGTTGGATGGGCGGGCGCAGCCCGCCCATCCAACAAAAAATGGGATGCATCCCTTAAGAAAGGCAGGTTTCAAAAAGGTACGGGCTGTCGGGGGCGATCGCCCTATTGTTCTCGTGCATTGCATTCAAGGGGCAGTGAAATCACAAATTCTGTTCCTTCGTTTGGGGTTGATTGGCAGGTGATGTCGCCCTGGTGCTGTTCCGTAATAATTTGATAGGCCGTGTGCAGGCCCAGGCCAAAATGCTGGGAATGGTTGGTGGGCTCACTTTTAAACAAAGGGTCGAAAAGATTCGGCACCTGCTCAGCAGGAATGCCAATGCCATTATCTTTAATGTGGATGCGAACTCGGTTAGAGCTTTCGGCACGGGTGCAAATCCAGAGAGTAGGAATCCAGGAGTCTAAGCTAGGGTCTACATCAGAACTAGATTCAGGGTTAGATAGGGTGGGCGATCGCCGCTCTAGGGCGTTGATTGCATTTTCCAAGAGATTAAAAATTGCCTGGTTCACGTACTTCGCGTTACAGGTGACCAGAGGCAAATCACCATAGTCTTTTTGAACCTGTACACCACTCACGCAAGATTGGGCAGGCTTCAGATCATCCAGGCGATGCTGGAGTAACACCAGGGTACTGTCGATGCCCTCATGCAGATCGACAGGCTTGAATTCTGCCTCATCCAGCCGGGAGAAAATCCGCAATGCTAGCACAATGGTTTGGATGCGCTCTGCCCCATTGCGAATCGACCGAAAAATGTTTCTCAAGTCTGACAGAGCAAAGTCCAGGTCAATATCTTCGGCTAAGGTCTGAATTCGAGCAGTCGGCTCTGGAACATCTTCCCGATAGGCGCGGATTAGCGAGGTGAGCTGAGAAATATAGTGCTCCGCCGGTGGAATGTTGCAAGCGATAAAACTTACAGGATTGTTGATCTCATGGGACACTCCTGCCACAAACCGCCCCAAACTAGCCATTTTCTGCTCCTGTACCAGCTTGTCTTGGGTTTGGCGGAGTTCTTGCAGGGTGTGCCGCAGTTCTGTATTCTGCTGCTTAAGCTGCGATTGCAGGCGAGTGATGGTCAGCTGCGTTTCAATTCTGGCTATCACTTCTTCAAACTGAAAAGGCTTGGTAATGTAGTCAACGCCCCCGGATTGAAATCCCTTAACCTTTGAATCCGTATCTCCCCAGGCACTCAGGAAAATAACAGGAATATCTGCCGTGGCGGATTTGTTTTTCAGAGCCTGGCACACTTCGTAGCCATCCAGGTCAGGCATTTTAATGTCCAGCAAAATCAGGTCGGGGGGCTGGGTTTCGATGGCCGTCAGCGCCATCGTGCCGTTAATGGCCTTGCGAACGTGATAGCCATATTCCGCCAATATCTTCGAGAGAAATCGGACATTATCCGGGGTGTCGTCTACGACGAGAATATCGGCACTGGTATCCACAGCGGCTGGAGGATTGAGGGTTTGTGATTGGTTAGCCATAAGTTGAAGGAGGAGAGATTCGGATAGGAAGAGGCAGAAGCAGAAAGGAAAAAGCCGAAAGCAAAAGGCAGAAGGCAATAGGCAGGTCGGATACTTTAAGTGATTTCTGGTCAGTGACTTCTGGCAGATAATTTCTCGTAGTGGTCATACATTCCGCTAATTTGCCCTAATAATCAGTAGCCTGTTCGTTTACAAATGCTGCCCGCCTCGCCTTATTCCGACGGCACGGCCAACGCCATCAGTTTGTCGAATTGGAAGTCGTCAATCATCGATTGGAGAGCTTGGGCAAGCTCGGAGTGTTCGGGTGGAATCTCGTGAACGAGATCAAAGGCATGTTGATCGTTGCCCGACGCAGCCGCCTGATACAGTTGGGATTTCCATTCAGGAGACATGCACGCTAGGGCATTTGGCGAAAGTGGAAGAGATGCGGGAGGCTGAATACTTGTGTTGGATAGCCACGAAGGAGGGGCACTGGGTTTGACCCGAAGCCCTAAATTAAGAGCCATTTTTGTCAGAAGGTCGTCAATTTTGAAAGGTTTGTACAAGAAGTCGTCGCAACCCGCATCCAAGACACTCTGTTTTTGTTCCTCGAAGGCACTTGCTGTTAAGGCGATGATGACTGTTTGTTGACCTTCAGGAGAAGATTTAATGGTTTGAATCAGGTCCAGCCCGTTAATCTTAGGAAGCTGAATATCCATCCAAATAAGATGGGGCTTCCAAGTTTTCCAAAGCTCTAGCGCTTCTTCCCCATCTGATGCCTCGCAATAATTCAGGCCAAGGGCAGCCAAAATTTCGCTTAATAATTTGCAGCTAACGGGGTCATCTTCAACGATTAAGATGCGGTAATCAGGCTGCCCAGGTTCCAGAGCCAGGCTAGCTAGACCACCAGAAGATGGCAATGCTAAGGTCTGATGCTGGGTAGTCATCTGCACGGGCAGAAGTACTGAAAAACAACTTCCTTCGCCGACAGCACTCGTGACCGTGATATCTCCCCCCATGAGGCGGGCAAATGTCTGGCTGATGGTTAGTCCCAACCCCGTTCCTTCAATTGTTTTAACATTGGTGTCGGCTTGACTAAAGGCAGTGAAAATGATGGCTTGTTGATGGTCGGGAATGCCACAACCTGTGTCTTCGACCTCGAACTGGAGGTATGTTGGCGGATGATCTCCGCCAGAAATGGAGTCGGCTGTGGAGATGAACCCGTCGTTTGATAACGCCGCTGGTGACGGGAGGGATACGCGGAGGGTAATTTTTCCTTTAGATGTAAATTTAATCGCATTATTCAGCAAATTGATTAGGATCTGGCGGATCTTGCCTTCATCCGCAATAACAACGTCGGGAAGATTAGAGTCGTAGATAACTACAAGCTGAAGCCCCTTTGCCTCAGCTCTGTAGCGGAGCATATCCTCCAGGGTTCCAATCAATTGATAGGGGCTGAAAGGGTGGTTTTCTAAGTCCATACGCCCCGCTTCAATTTTTGACATTTCAAGCACGTCACTAATGAGACCTAACAGATGCTCGCCGCTTTGCCCGATAGTCGCTACATATTTCTGCTGGGTTCTGCCAATGCTGGAATCTAGAGCCATGAGTTGAGTAAAGCCAAGAATAGCGTTGAGCGGCGTTCGTAGTTCGTGGCTCATGTTTGCAAGAAATTCGCTCTTTGCCTGGTTGGCGGCGTCGGCAGCGTCTTTGGCAGACTGAAGCTCGATGGCCTGATGTTGAGTTTGTGAAAAAAGTTCGGACTGCTGTACGGCTACCCCTAACTGGGCACTGACCTGAGTTACGATGGCAATTTCTGAAGATTGCCACCCATGGGGTGCGCCATTGTGGAAGGTGGCAAATAGCCCCCATAGTTTATTGCCGCGATGGATGGGGGCAATGAGATAGGCCTTTGCCTGGATTTGTTCTAGAAATTCTAGATAGCAAGGGCTAAAGTTTGCCTGGTGGATGTCGTTAATGGCTCGGTAAAATCGCTTCTGATGAAATTTGCCGCCCTCAAAGTCCTTAAGGTAGGTATCTTCAATAAGTCCGCTCGGGGTTCCAGAAAACTGTAGTAAACAGCCTTCACTGCTCACCAGATTTTCTGGTAAATCGTCAATGGGCTGGGACGGATGGTCTGCGTTGGTGATGATCGGTGACCAACATGGGGCAACAGATTCGGCAATGACAGCTCCGCTCCAGTCAGCGTTGAAGCGGTAGACCACAACGCGATCGCACCCAATGAGGTGACGCAATTCGGTAGTGGCAGCGGTGCAAATGTCTTTGATTTCCAGGGTTTGCCTCATGCGCTGAATGATTCGGGCGATCGCCGTTTCGCGTACCGCCACTTCCTGGAGTTCCTGATCGGCTCGTTTGCGGGCAATGCCCATTGCGATATTCGTCGTGACAGATTCTATTTCATCCAGCACCCGCTGAGACAGGGGAGCTTGGGAAAAAACTGCCAGGACGCCTACTAATCGGGACTGTACGATCAGCGGATATCCGGCAAATGTCTTGATCTTCTCCTGCTGTACCCAGTCAGGATGGCTCACTAGGGAGTCATCCATCAGGTCATTGGTCAGGTAGGGTTGGCGTTGAGCCGCGATCGCACCAATGTTGAGGTGCCCTATGGGAACACGGCTATGGTCACCATTCCCATGGGTGTAGAGGCCAGCACTAGCTTTGAGGACTAATACCTGATCCGCTTCATCAAGCACCCAAATCCGAGCAAGGGCAACGTCCAGCTTTTGATGGAGTCCCTCGGCGCAGCACTGGAGCATTTCCCGCAGGGTGACTCCTTCGTTGAGTGCTGTGCCGATCGTTGCTCGCAGAGCTGCTATTTCCATCTGCTGGCGAAGAGCGTGCTCGGCTTCTTTTTCGCCTGTGATGTCGCTCACCGTACAGACCACCCGATGAAGCTTTCCACTGCCATCAAACCGGGGTTCCGCGTGTGTCAGCAGCCAGCGGCGATCGCCCATAGCCGTCTGAGTGCCCATCACCACATTGCGCACGGGAGAGCAGGTTGCGATCGCCCGTTGGACGGGTAACTCCGATCTATCAAAGGGTGTTCCGTCGGCTTGTATATAGGTCTGGCGATCGCCAAACACCATCGGTGCTCCCCTGCTCCCTTCGGCCATGCCCAGCAACTCCTCACACTCCTGGAAAACACAGAGATTGTTTTTCCCGGTGCCTGTTTTCCCGGTGCTCGTTTCCTGCACCTTTTTCCTATGCCCATCAGCCATGACGGTCTGTTGGGGACAGTGGAGGCAAAGGAGCCTGCAACTGGCCTGGTTGGTCAGCAAAATTTGCCCAGTCGAGTCTACGAGCACGACCCCCACCTGCAACTCTCGAATCAGGTTACGAAACCGGGTTTCACTCTCCAGCAAAACCTGCTCCTGCACCTTCTGGCGCATGAGTCGTTCATTAGCTAAGGCAATGACCAGCGACAGCACCATGACCAGCAATGTGCCGATGCCGATGGCAGTTGCTAGCCAAAAAGCATTGATCGCCAAGCCTTCACTAGGATTCACCGGAGTATGCTGTGGGACAAACCGGGTCGCGGCCATGCCGGTGTAGTGCATACCGCTGATGGCGATACCCATGACAGAGGCACTGCCAAGTTTCTTAAGCCATATCTTCCAGGGGGCGTTTACAGGAACGTCAAGGGACTGGGGAGTTTCGATAGACAGCCGTAGAGCAGCAAAAGAAGCGGCGATCGCAATACCTACCGAAAGCATGACCAATGGCAGCCGGTACTCTAAGGTTGCCGCCATCCGCATCGCGGCCATGCCGGTGTAGTGCATGGAGGCGATCGCCCCTCCCATTACCAGGCTTCCGCCTGCTACTACAGCGGCATGATAGCGTGCTTGACCCAGCAGTCCTAGAGCAATCCCTGAGGCTCCAACGCTAAACAACCAGGAAAGCACCGTGATAGCTACGTCGTAGCGCACCGGAATCGCAAGGTGAAACGCCAGCATTGCGACGAAATGCATGGCCCAGATGCCTGTCCCCATTGCCAAAGACCCACCTGCAAGCCACATGTAGCGCTGCATGTGGGATGAAAATCGGATGCGGCCCGCTAATTCCAACGCCAGGTAAGAGGCAACGACAGCAATGAAATAAGACAACCCGACTAGGCTGATGTCATAAGAACTATAAAGTTGATGGTGCATAACCCCGCTTTAAATCATTTCCTCATTCCTACAGAATTCACAGCTTGCGCCCAAAGCTATCATCACATTGACATAAGAAATGAGAATTAAATAACTTGAACCAAATTTTGTTGGGGCGGCGCAGCAATACCCCGCCGCCCCAACAAAATTGGATTTTATTTATCGTTGTTCCTAACCTCATTGCCCTCACCTCCCTAACGCATTCAAGAAAATTTCATCAATTCAGGGATCTTTTGGATGATGGCGGGCACTGCCCATTCTCCTTAAAAAAATTGCGGAGGCCCTATTGCTGAACACCCAAACTAGCCTAAAGTATCCGCCGCTCACTCTACGTACAGGTGAGCGAATCGCCATTGCATGTGAAAAATGTAACAAATCGTTTCAGTCTTTCATCTTCCGTTCGATGCTCTAAACCCGCTAAAATACGAGCGATAGCTAAAAGGTAGAAATCATTATCCCCGTATTATGAGCGTTGTAAGTAAAGCCATCCTCAGTGCAGATGACGAACTCCGCTACCCCAGTAGTGGAGAATTGGAGAGCATGAGACAGTTTTTTCAGACGGGTGAGCAGCGGATGCGGATTGCCAGCACCCTGGCTGAAAATGAAAAAAAAATCGTTGATGAAGCAAGCCGTCAGCTCTGGCAGCGCCGCCCCGACTTCATTGCCCCGGGTGGCAATGCTTACGGGCAAAAGCAGCGGGCGCTGTGCCTCCGTGACTACGGCTGGTATTTGCGCCTGATTACCTATGGTGTGTTGTCGGGAGACAAAGATCCCATTGAGTCTATCGGTTTAATTGGCGTCCGGGAAATGTACAACTCCCTTGGGGTTCCCGTACCTGGTATGGTTGCTGCTATTGAATGCCTCAAGAAAGCATCTCTGGCACTACTCGAAGCGGATGATGCAAACGCAGCAAGACCTTACTTCGACTTCGTTATTCAGGCGATGTCCTAGGCTTTTGCCTGGACAGGGCTGAAAACTTGAAAGAATTAAGGAAGAAGATCAAGAATTACAAAGTTTTGCCCAGGTTGGGAGCTGGAGTTTTTACTATGGAAGCACTCCAGTTCCTAGATGCGAGGGCGGTTTTACCATCTATTTTTTTTCTGTGAGGGCACAGCTCTGCTGCCGCCTTGCGATTTTTTTGCTCTACTATAGCGATCCTATTTGGTTTCTAAAGTTTGGGGCAAGCTGCGCCCGAGCCAAACTTTAGGAATACTTTCAAGAGTTAAATCAAGAATCAAGTAGGATTCCTACATAAGCGCTGTAGGAATTTAAAGAGTTGTAAGCATTTAAAAAATAGCAGCCCTTTCGGATTTCTCAATTTGGAAGAAATGTGAAAGGGCTGTAGACGCAGTTAGGAGGTATCTTGTTTTCTAAAGTATCCGCAGAAATCAAGACTCAAGGTACTTTTAACAAGTTCTTAATCTCGTGCCCGAATCTGCATTAAGTTTTGCATCGCCATGAAGCAGATGCCTGCCTCTACCCTATCGCTCTGTCCTTATCGAATAGTCTGTGAATCGAATAGTCTGCAAGCCTCCCGCGAACATCAGCTAGGAACGAGGATTATAGCGCTGTGCAAGCGCATTAAGTACAGTGTGTTAAGGACTTGCAAGAAGACAAAGTACCCGGAAAAGAGCAGCGGGCGCAGACCGCTGCTCTTTTCTTCCGGTATCTTTTTTAGCCGCAGATCCCTAAGGGTGGATTAGGTGGAATGATTCTGCCCAATCTGCTGTTTTGGGATCTTAGGC
>CAYXJG010000273.1:0-7568 GCA_964465285.1 uncultured bacterium | reverse complement strand
CGGCAAGGGCGGGCCTCCCGGCGCGGATAAGCTCCCGCCAAGCGATGGGGGGATGCGGGGCAAGTAGGGGGTGGGTGCTGCGCCGCGCTTCAGGGTGTCAGCGTTTGTGCACCGGCTTGGAGCAAGCTGCGGTTAGCGTCCGTATCGAACGTTAAGACCGGGCGCTTGTCGGCGAGCAGTTGGGTGGCAAATGCCTCGGTTTTCCCCCCTGGTTCCGCATAGGCAATGAATACCGCACGGGCCAGATGCGCGATCATCTGGCTGCGCGCCGCTGCCATGTTTGCCGTCGGACGGTTTTGTTCCTCAGCAAATGGTGACACGATGAGCATCCGGCCTGCGTCGATCGCCGGCTTCCAGTCGGTGGGCACACGCATGGTGTGGATGCTGCGTGCTGGACAGACGATGATCGGCACGGTTCCGCGCAGCAGCGTAACCAGCACCTCTTTCTCGATGGGCGAATAAAGCCGCTGATAACGGGATCGGGGCGGTCTTTGAGGCGCGGGGCCAGATCGTAGGTTTTGAGGATGACCGATGCAGGGCACTTCACCGAGCAGAACAGGGCGCGTGCTGGGTGGGCCAAGAGCGACGGTTCGCCAATGGCAAAGAGCTGCTCTATCTGCGGCAGATCGCGCAGTGCATCAGGGGCGGGCAGGGCCTTGATGCTGGACACAACATCACCCGGCTTTCTCAGTCTTCATCGCCTGCCTCGACGCTGCCCAGCCAGCGGATGGTTGTAAAGCGTGCTTTGATGGCGTTAAACATGCGCTCGTAGACCATCGAGTGCGCCAGATTGTGCGCTTCCAGGGCGGCCTTCGAGTCGATGCTGGTCGTCAGGATGTAGAGCGCGACCAGTCCCTTGATGTCGTCGGCGTATTCTTCAGCAATAGCGTGGATCGCCTCGTTGATGTCCAGCCGGAAGTCGATCTTCGTCGCCCAGGGTGCCCGGCGTTCCAGGGATTTCTGCTAGGCGGGAATTGACAACCCTTCATGATGACGAAAAAAGTCCATGCTGTTATGTCCTTTCACCGACTGATTTCATGTGGCCCAGGCTTATCGCCGAGCTGTTGATAAGCTGCGCGAACAGGTCCACAAGCGCCTCAAGCAGCAGATCTCTGCTGAGGCCTATGCCGAGTTGAAGAGCGTGCTGACGGTGTTCCGCAAGAACAATGGTGATCTGCATGACGACCAACGTCGCCAACTGCGATTATTTCTCGACTGTGACCCTGAACTCAAGCTGGCCTACACGCTACGTGAGAAACTGACAGCTCTGTTCGAAATGCGCCTCTCATGGGCGGAGGCGCTTAAGCGTCTCGATGCCTGGCAGGCAAAAGTGAGGCGCAGCGGTCTCACGTGTTTCAACGCTTTTCTCAAAACGATCAAGCGCCGATGATATGGCATCACCCATGTCGGTCATTTGTTCCATAGGATTTCACTTGATTTAACAGGCTTTGCCCGATTCACCTAACTTTTCGCACTTTCCACGCGAAATCCCATAGAGCCAGAAAGTTATGTTAAATGTTGCATTATTTTAATAGTTACTAAAACTTTTTTAATTACCTGTGGAAGTACCTGGTTTCTGCCGTGATTGACTGCGTTGACCAGCTCATCGGGTGTGAGGTTCTCCTCCAACTCCGCATAAACTGTTTGTAGTGCTTCGATACTTCTAGGCAACGTTTCTGGATGATGGCGTATTGTCCCCCACACCTCTGCTGCTTGCTGTGGGCGTTCCGTAAACAAGAAAAAAAACGCAGCAGCGGTCAATATTTCCAATTGTGGTAGACTAGATTCTATTTTTTGTGCCAATCGTAGTCCTTGTTGCAGCGCATCCAGTGCCGCAGCCTGGTTTCCTAAATTCAGGTAGATATTTGTAAGATAGTGCAAGTTAGAGATTTGGTCTGGCAGTAGATTTAGATCAACAGCATGTTGTTGGCTGCTTTGTATGTAGCGTTCTGCACTGGTGTAATCACGCTGAAGGTAAGCAACTTTCCCAAGACCATGCAGGCAGTCGCTCAGCTTACGAGAATTTTGCAGTTGCGCTGCAAGGTTACGGCTTTTCTCGTACCAGCCATGGGCGGCTTTGAACTTACCTTGTCTCAGCATGAGGTCACCATAGTCGTAGCAAGCCCCCGCTAGCAAAATGTATTCCCCAAGGGACTCAATCATCGGGATGCAGCGGTCAAAATAGGACTCGGCGACCTTATATTCCATAAAGTCTGACGCGAGGTTGGCCTCATTTAGTAGGCAGTAAATCGTGATGTCTACCGCACCCACAGCTTCAGCGATTTGTTCCGCTTCATGAAAAGTGCGACGCCCAACATCAAACTGCCCTTGCATACAGGCGACCGCTCCAAGATTCATTAACTGCTTGGCAATTTGAATGTCGTCTGCTTGATGTCGGGCAGTGGCTAGGCACTGTTCATATGTCAACTGAGCTTGCTTGTATTCACCGCGAAACAGATAAAAGCGTGCTTTAAGTGACAGGGCAGACATTAGCCCCTGGTTCTCATTCTCATGTTGGCTCGCCTGGTCAAGCAGGCGATCCGTGAGTTGTTCCGCTGTGTCTATATCTCCCTGGTCGCGGTAGATGACTGATAGACCACGCAGCGCACTGGTTTGTGACAAATCCCAGTTATGCCGCTCGTACAGGTCAAGTACTTTCTGGTAGGCTGCTCGGGCTGCTTCCATATCATTGTAGAGACAGGCATCCCCCATATATTCCCACAACAATGCGCGGAGTCGATCATCATCGGTTGGACGAAGTAGGTCTAGGTTACGCTGCGCTAGGGTCTGTAATTCTGTAAAAGCGCCAATTCGGCGCAGGTACTCGCCAGCAGCCTGAGTGTAAAGCAGTGCCTTGTCGATGTTTCCTGCATCAAACCAATGATCTGATAGTTGCTTCGCATAGGCTAAATCTGCACCGTGTCGAGCCTCCAGTGCTTCCGCAATATGCCGGTGGAGTTCGGCTTTTTCATCAGGGGCTAGTGCTGCTAAAAGCGAATCGCGCAGTTTATCATGGGCAAAGCGCCACTGGTTCCCGTGTGCCTCTAACAGTTTGGCTTGTGCGCAGGTGTAGAGCCACTTGTCAACATTGCCCGCCCCCCCTGATGCTGTGTCTAGCAAAATAGGGTCGATCTGTCTGCCCGCTACTGCGGCCAAGTTCAAGAGCGGTTGTGCCCACGCAGGTGCAAATTCCAGTCGCCTTCGCACCACTTCTGCCATTCCCTTAGAAAACAATGTGTTGTAGAGATCATCCGCTGCAATTTCCGTCCGCGTGTGTGCTTGTTCAACGAGCATGTGCAGGGCCTCTGTCAAGAAGAAAGCATTGCCCTCACTCTCTTGGTATAGGTGCTTTACAAGCCGTTGATCTTTCGCTTTAGCCCCCAATACAGCGTTGCAGAGTGCCTCGACTGACTGCCGGGAAAGGCGCGGCAGCATCAGCGTTGTGGTACTCGGAAATTGTTCGGTCACATCAAAAACCGCATCCGTGCGGAAGGTGCCGACAATCATCAGCGGCAGAGACGGTGCCGTGTTCACCAGGCGCTGCAAAACGTCCAGGCTTTCCTGCGCCCATTGCAAGTCCTCCAGCAGTAAAACCACCGGGCGGCCTAAGCGATAAATCAAGTTTACTAACGTGTACGCGAGACGCTGCTGCTCCGCTTCCTTTTGGAGCAGTGGGACAGGTGTCGTTTGTTGATCGATCAACCAGGGTTTTTCTGGGAGTAATACCTTGACAATCGCTGCCTCTGTATCCGTGAGTGTCGTGGTCACAGCTAGATGCGCAAGTGGCTCATGCCAGAGTTGGTAGGGTAAACTGCCTTCTTGCAGGGCTTGCCCATGCAGCACATAGGCTCCCCTCGTCAACGCTGATGTGCGAACTTCATTGAGCAACCGCGATTTGCCGACCCCGGACTCCCCCCCAATTAGGATCGCCGTCCCTTGACCGTCCACAGTATTCTGGAGAGCTTCGCTAAGTTGAGCCATCTCATCTTCGCGCCCCACAAATGGTGCAGTCACCAGATGGCTCTCCCAGACGCGAGACAGGTTATGTGTCGTTATATCGCAGGCTCTCGATAGCTCGGTTAGAGCGACGGTGGCATCTGGATAGCGTGCAGCGGGGGTTTTTTGCAGCATCTGGACCAGGAAATCGTAAACAGGTGTGGTTTCCAAGCCAATTAAATCTGGTGGATCGTTTAAGATGGCTAACACATCCCCCTCCGGTAATGGCAACTGCCCAGTTAGCATCTCAGCGAACAGCACGCCCGCTGAATATAGGTCAGAAGCTGGAACATATTGTTGCTCCTGTAGCATTTCTGGCGGCATACACGCCGTCGTTCCAGCGAACTCTCCCCTGGTTTCCCCCAATGCAGCCAGGCCGAAGTCCAAAAGACGCACCTTGCCATGACTCACTAAAACATTCGCCGGTTTCAAGTCTCGGTGTAAAATGCCCTGCCGATGCAGATAGTCCAGTGCCTGAAGTAACTGCGCCATCAAATCAACTCGCTTTTCAAAAGGAGCCGTTTGCGCTGCCTCCGTTATTGGCTGTGCGTCTCTCACAAACTCCATAGCGAGGTACGGGCGCATTTCCTCGTCAAACCCGTAATCAAGGACAGAGATGATGTGTGGGTGACGTATCCCGGCGAGAACACTGAACTCATGCGCGAGGTTTTGCAAAATTGACCTGTCGGTTGCACTATTTATCTTTAGCCCATTGATCTGTTCGATGCGCTTAAGTGCGACATGCTCGTTTGTCAAGCGGTCCAACGCCTGGTAAACCGTACCCATGCCCCCTGCGCCAACGAGATTCAAAATGTGATAGCGTGTCATCCAATTCAATCCCCCTAACTTTGTCGGCTAAAATTGCGTTTCTGTAAATATATCAAGTAAGAGGTCAGCTTTGGGCCGGAGTGCTTCGGCGGTTGCGGGTTGCGGGGTCGTTGCGATAAGCACACACCCCTTATAGGCAGGCAAGATCAGTTCAACCTGTTGCGTACTCGTGGACCCCTCCAGCAAAAACAGCAGGCGCTTCCCCCGCAGCCCGTTGTGAAACTGCCAGGCGAGATGCTCAAGCTTGCTTGTACTTTTCAACACACTAATCCGCATAGCGTCCATCCACAGGCGCAGGACAGCCTCAAAGTCATCTTCAGACTCAAGGGCCGCCCACAAAATACCGTCGGGGAAAAAGAACTTTGTCCGCTCATTATAAGCGATATAAGAAATCAGCTTCGAGGTATCTTGATGGGCACTGTCTTGCACGACAATCAAGGATGCAGAGGGGTTGGTGTGAAGCAAGTTGTAAATAGCCGCGCACTCCTGTTGGAAATGCTTGTTGGGGGACGGTGGCTTCGGTAACAAAGACCGTACCACCTTCTGGAACGGTTTAACGGCCTTATGCTTCGGTGTGTGGTAGGCCCCCTGGCGAATCTGAGAATATGTTTGTTGAATTTCCTCGTCCGGCAGCCGATGTTGTTCTCGCTCCAGAATACGAACGAGGAGATGATACTGCTCAATGGCACGCTCAGCTTGCCCGGCAAGCATATAGAGATGCAATGCAAAATGATGTGCTTCCTCGTTGAGTGAGTCCATATCAAGCCACCACCGCACCATTTTCAACCCGGAATTCGGCAAGTTGTTCAGTAGGTAATGCCGCGTGAGCGCTGAAACGGTCTCCGTAATCTGTTGATTAAACTCGATTTGCCGAAACCCCTGCCAGTCTTCCCACTCGACACTTTCTGGAACAAGAAAACCTGCCAAGAACTCCCCTTTGTAGAGCACTTGTGCAGTTTGCAGCCGAGCGACAGCCTCCGTTGACAGGTTCGACCGCGAGTAATCGTTGTAAGCCATTAGCTCCTGAAAGCGTTTGACATCGCTCTGTACCTCTTCGCTGAGCGAAATTGTGTCGCGGGTAGTCTTTAACACGCTAGCAAGGGGCGTCTGTTTGATGGCTTGGATGGCTTGCCGGAGGCTCGTCCGTGCAACACTTGCACTGGAGTCAGGCCATAACAGCGTGGCAACTCGCTCCCGGGGATGTGTCTTTCCCGTCGTGACCAAATACGCAACAAGCGCAAGTGCCTTTTTCATACGCAACTGGACGGGCGTTTGGTCATAGTAGATTTGAGGCTCACCGAACAAGTGAATGGTTATGGTCATGCTGAAATCCGAAACCTTTGCTCGTGAAGCAATAGTCTCGATCATTTTATCGACATTGTAAGCGTTACGCCAATCCCTACAGATAGAATCATCAAACTTATTTTTGTGACGTCTCAGATTCAACAAGACTAGGGGGTATGTCAAAAGGACCACGACGGACACGCCCGATGAAACATTGGCACACAGTTGTTAAGGCTTCTCCAGAGGGTAAATCCAGCGGTTCATGGCTGTATGAAACCTCCTCCTGACTTTATGGACTGTATTTAACTTATTGTTAACTAAAATTTAACATATTTTACGTTCCCTGGCCTGAAATTTTCGCTCGCTTTTACGGCCCATTTTTAGACTTAGGTTGTCTGTATACTTCAAAAAGGAGAAACAAATGATGTCTTTCAAACGGTTAGCTATTCTCGTCATGACCATCTTGTCTTTGTCGGTGGTCGCGGTCCAGGCGCAGGATGAAGAGGCTACCTGCAATATAGCAACAACGTTTGCCGACCCCGCAATGGACGACGCCCAACCCGCCTACGTCGCCATTCGCATCTATGAAGGCGTGGATCCCGAGAACCGTGCTGAGTTCATCCAGATTGTGAACGACGGCTTCCTGCCGATTATGGAAGCGGCCGACGGCTTTGTGGCCTACATGAACGGCGAACTAGAGGATAGCCAATGGGTCGCTATCAGTGTCTTCGACAACGAAGAAGCTGCCCTCGCCTCCAACGAACAGGCGGCTGATTTCGTAGCAGAAAGCCTTGCGGCGCTGCTTCCTGAAGAAGCACCGACAGCCTTCAACGGCGTTCTTGAGTTGCGTTCATTCAACTTTTGTGCAGAAGAAGGCAATGACGTGTTTTTTGCCGAAGATGTGGCAGACGCTAGCTACGTCGCCATTCGCATCTATGGGGGTGTGGATTCCGAGAACCGCACGGAATTCGTCCAGATTGTTAACGACGGCTTCCTGCCGATCATGCAGGAGTCCGAAAGCTTCGTGGCCTACATGAACGGCGAACTAGAGGACAGCCAGTGGGTCGCTATCAGTGTATTCGACAACGAAGAAGCTGCCCTTGCCTCCAACGAACAGGCGGCTGATTTCGTGGCAGAAAGCCTTGCGGCGCTGCTTCCCGAAGAAGCACCGACAGCCTTCAACGGTGTTCTTGAGTTGCGTGCGTTTGCTGCTGAAACAGAAGAGTAAACTGGTTCGACGGTCTCTGAAACCACATGCGAACATAATTTATCCCTGAAGTTGGGATAATACCTTCGCCAAAATGCGACATGAAAATGGTGGGTTTTCTAGTAATGTGTGTCTTTCAACAAGGGCATCATACCAGAAAACCCATTTTTGGGTAGTCTCCCTAAATAGGGTTGGTACCGGTATGTGTCAAGGACTTTGAAACAACTTCGTGAAAAAGATTAGGATGGATTTG
>CAYXJG010000272.1:0-7609 GCA_964465285.1 uncultured bacterium | reverse complement strand
GGCGCGCTCCGCGCGCCCCAAACTCCTATTTTTGCGTGAAACTTGCCAAGTCGTGTATACAGCGGAATCAACGATAAAGTGATGAGATATGGATGCCATCAGGACAATCTGGTGAGAGTGTTCAGATCAGTCACACCGATGGGGTATAACGGTTCAGGGAGCTGTATGTCACAATCAGATTGCAAGGGAGTCTGACTTTCTAAACGAATGCAAGGCACCGTATTGAGTGGTCGCTACAAAATTATCCGAGTTCTGGGCTCGGGTGGATTCGGTCAGACCTATCTGGCAGAAGATATCCAGCGGCCCGAAATTTCTCCCTGCGTGATTAAACAGTTCAAGCCTGCCAGCCGAGACCCAAAGTTTTTGCAAGTGGCCCGACGCCTGTTTGAGACAGAGGTTGATGTCCTCGAGCGCCTCGGCCTGCATAACCAGATTCCCTCGTTTTATGGCGCATTTGAAGAAAATTTTGAGTTTTATTTTGTTCAAGAATTCGTAGACGGCACCGCCTTGAGCGATGAGCTGGAGCAGGTTCACCAGCTTTCAGAAACCGATACCATCGCCATGATTCGGGATGTGCTGACAATTCTAAAGTTTGTCCACTCCCAACGGGTGATTCACCGAGACATCAAACCAGAGAACCTGATTCGCCGCAAAAAAGACGGTAAGTTTGTGCTGATTGATTTCGGCGCAGTCAAAGAAATTCAAACCCAAATTATTGATGAATCGGGGCATACTCGCCTGACGGTGGGCATTGGCACGGAAGGCTATACACCGTCTGAACAGTTGGGTGGCAAACCCCGCTATTGCAGCGACATCTATGCCCTCGGCATTACAGCGGTGCAGGCTGTGACTGGGCTACAGCCCTACCAATTTCAAGAAGACCTGCAAACGGGAGAAATCATCTGGCGCGATCGCGCTTCTACCAGCATCGGCTTTTCTCTCATTCTTGACCGGATGGTTCGGTTTCACTTTAGCAACCGCTACCAGACCGCTTCCGAAGTTCTCCAAGCCTTTGATAATCTGTCCAACCTTCCCACGGACATCACCAGCATTCCCGACTCACAGCTCTACGAAACCCTGGGCATTGATGCCCCAAACCGTGGACGCCCCAGAGCGCGGTATCCGGGTTCCCTTAGAGAACGCGTTGTCCAGGGAGCAAAGGCCGTGGCGATCGCCACTATTGCTGCATCGGGGGTTGTCTTAGGCATTCGCCAACTGGGGTGGCTTCAACGACCTGAGCTAGTGGCTTATGACCGCATGGTGCAGCTTTCGGCTGATCGGGGGCCAGACTCGCGGCTGTTGGTAGTGGGCATTACAGAAGAAAATCTGCGGGAACTCCAGCGAGGAACCCCATCAGACGCATCCCTCGCCAACGCTATCGAAAATCTCCAGCAGTATGATCCCCGCGTCATTGGTCTTGACCTCTACCGAGATTTACCCCAAGAGCCGGGTCATGAAGTCCTACTGCAAGCTCTAGAGGCCCAGAACGTCATTGCCATCATGAATTTGGGGTCGTCTACCAACGATGTGATCCCCGCTCCGCCAGGCGTCCCTGAAGAACGCATTGGGTTCAACGACTTTCCCATTGATGCAGACAGCGTCGTGCGCCGCAGTCTGCTGATTGGCACGACTGACGACAATAGGACTCACCACTCCTTTGCCCTACGAATGGCAATGACCTATCTTGCGCCACTGGACATCTATCTTCAGAACAATCCCGATGCCCCCGATGAGATTCAGCTTGGGGATGTGCCTATTCCCCGTCTAACACCCTATGCCGGAGGTTATGACCGGGAAGATGCCGCGGGCTACCAAATTATTCTGGACTACCGTTCTCCCTACCGGGTTGCCCCCTTTACTTCATTGACCGATGTGCTGGAGGATAATGTTAATCCTGAGCTGATTGAAGATAAAATCGTGGTGATTGGCACTGTAGCGCAAAGCAGCCGAGACTTTTTCCCCACGCCCTATAGTGCAGGCCGGGATGAGAACTTTGAGATGGCGGGGGTGATCGTCCACACCCATATGGTCAGCCAACTGCTTGACGTAGCGCTACAGGAACGATCGCTCATCTGGTTTCTGCCAGAGTGGGGGGAAATGATGTGGATTATTGTCTGTGCGGCGGGCGGCGGCATGGTAGCACTCTTCCTGCGCCACCCCATTACCCTGGGCATTGGCAGTATGGTGTTGGTGCTTGCCATATCAGGAACCGCATTTTTTATGTTTGCTCAGCAAGCGTGGATTCCGGTCATTGCTCCGGCGATCGCCGCGCTCTTGGCGGGTGGAATCGCTGTGACATACCGGGCATATACAGCCCAGCAGAAACATGACGCCGTAACAGAATTTTTGAAGCAAAACAGCCCAGAAACCCTCTCTAAAGATGAAGGATTAAATAAAATCTAATATTAAATTAATTAAAATCCAACACTAAAATCCAATACTTAGGGATCTGCGGCTAAAAAAGATACCGGAAGAAAAGAGCAGCGGGCTGTGCCCGCTGCTCTTTTCCAGGTACTTTATTTTCTTGCAAGTCCTTAGTGGCGCAGCGATGCCGCGCCGCGCCACCAAAATTGGATTCAAAGGATTTAATTCTCGTTCCTAAACAAAAAAACCATAGCGCTTTGCAAACGCACCATAGCGCTGTGCAAGCGCATTAAGTACAGTGTGTTGAACCAATTACACACCGCTATGAGTACAGCACACGACGTGGCAACGTTCTCAAATTCACAACGAAAAAATAGGAGTTTGGAGCGCGCCCCAAACCCCTATTTTTTCGTAAAACTTGCCCAGTCCTGTGCAGAACTGGGTGCAAAAGCGCGCATTCCGCTCGCGTCTACACCCAGCTCTAAAGACACTCTATCCAGTCTTAAGCATCTGTCGTGTTTGCAAAGAAGGTACCCACCTGGAAACTAGGCGTTTCTTCCAACTGCTTCAGCATCGACCGGGTAATCAACTTGCCTTCTTCGACAAGCACCTGACCTGTAATCGGGTGCAACATATTTTGATCCGCCCGGCGACCGATGAGCGCTTCGATGTCTTGGAGAGAGTTGACGTACATACCAGGGGGTAGCTCAACGACAACACCTTCTGCCAATACGCGGGACTGACAGGCAAGACGCGAACTCGGCTTACAGGATGTAATGACCTCAAGGGTGCGTTGTTCGCGACGGCTGATGGGAGATAACGACTCCATGCCCTCCTTCACATAAATGTGACAGGTTGCGCACATGCCTCGCCCACCACACTCTTTAAGAACATCAAGCTCCTTGTTAAGCAGGACAGAGAGTAAGTTCCCATTCGTTTCAATCGAAGACTGTTGACCGATGGGTTCTAACCGAACAATTTTAGCCATTACGGACTAACCTCCAGGGATTGAATAAAAAACTAACGTTTGTCAGGCAGCAACAGGCTGCGTTGGTTGGCATTCAGCTCCATTTTCTGAATCACCGAAGGAAAATCCCGGATGACTCTAGAACATTTCTTAATAAAAGCTTCCACCCATTCCCGAAGCCATTTCAGTTGCTCTGGAGTGAGCGGCTGAGAGGCTTCCGCAGGCATGGACGTGGAACAGGTAATTTGACCCGCTCGATCGACTTCAAGGTAGCTTAACCATTCAACTGCAGGACGACTTGATTTCCAATAATTGGAAACGATTGTCGCCCCTAGATAATGGGTCGTTGTTTTGCTCAATTCATTGAGCGCAACAAGCATGTCTTTAAGGGATACCTGTCGGGTTGGACTGGCTGCTGTATCAGCAGTATTCCCAGTTTTCGCTCCATTTGAGACGCTATCCGCAGGTTTTTTAGCCGATCGAGAGGAACGCGCCTGTGAACTTGAGCGGCTAGCGCCTGACGGTGACTTTGGAGAGGGGGGGGACGATGCCGCGGGTTTCGATGGCGGTGGCGGCACAGTGGGCGCTGATTTCTGAGACTGTTGAGTACGTGGTGGAGGGGGTGCGGGCCCATGGCCGTTGATAGTGGAGGGGGAAGAGGCGGAGGCCGATTCTAGGGGCGGAGATGACGGCACTGGCCCTGAATCTGAGGATGACGGCATTGATGTGGAAGAGGCCGCCGTTGTATCAGATGTATCAGACTCTCGCTTCCAGTAGGATTGCCCACTAAGGGTGACATTGCCGGCAGCAAGCCGAAAGTTGGCGATCGCATTACTCGTGTCCTCTTGCAGCTCATCCCGCAGCAGCGACAGAATCAGTGAGAAATTGGCATAGACCAGTGCATTATTGGTAAGAACCAGAAGAATGACATCATTCGCCAGTTTGTAAATATACGCCCGGTATCCGCTGAACTGAAATTCAAAAAACTCAAAATTAGCGGGCGTTGTTTCAACGACCTGCTGAATACCTTGAGAGAGCGCTTCCTTTTGCTGAAAGTTCAAAATCTGATCAATACCAAGAAAAAATGGACGGGATCGCCCATCCATCAAGGCAATGCCGACAATTCCTGGTAAATTCAGAAAGTCGCGGACAACTTCCCGTTTCATAAGATAATCTAATATATCCGCTTACATGCTACCGTCGAACGTGATGCACTTTTCTTCTGATTCCTATCAAGATGGCTATCTGTCGGTTCTTTGCTATATGGTTTCTGCCATCGCTTTTTGCTCTCCTCAGGCTGCATCGATTTCCCAGTTTCTCCAACACGATTTATGATTCTTATGATTTGTTTTAACAAAAATTCTCTAGAGTCATTTATGGCTGCTTATATTTATACTGACCTTTTGCCCTTCTACACGGCTGGAACCGACTATCATGTCTGATCTTCCATTCACACTCGACCAATTGCGCATTCTGAAAGCGATCGCCGCCGAGGGAAGTTTCAAGCGTGCCGCAGATAGCCTCTATGTCTCGCAACCAGCAGTCAGTTTGCAGGTGCAAAACTTGGAGCGTCAGCTTGATGTCCCGTTATTTGATCGGGGTGGCAGACGCGCTCAGTTAACAGAGGCTGGACACTTGCTGCTTGAATACGGCGATCGCATTTTGTCATTATGTGAAGAAACGTGTCGAGCTATCGACGATTTGCAAAATCTACAGGGGGGAACGCTGATTGTCGGCGCTAGCCAAACGACGGGTACTTACTTATTACCTCGAATGATTGGTCGTTTCCGGCAACAGTATCCCGATGTTGCGGTGCAGCTCCATGTTCATTCCACCCGACGAACAGCGTGGAGTGTTGCTAATGGCCAAATTGACCTTGCCATTATCGGCGGTGAAGTGCCTCCTGAGCTACACGACTCTCTTGAAATTATTCCCTATGCTGAAGATGAACTTGCATTGATCCTGCCCGTTTTTCATGCGTTGTCTCGGGTAACAACAATTCAAAAAGAGGATCTCTACAAGTTACAGTTTATTGCACTTGACTCTCAGTCCACGATTCGTAAGGTGATTGATCAAGTCCTGAGCCGCAGCGGGATCGAACCCCGCCGCCTCAAAATTGAAATGGAGCTTAATTCCATTGAAGCCATCAAAAATGCCGTACAGTCTGGCATTGGTGCTGCATTTGTGTCCGTGTCAGCCATTGAGAAAGAGCTTCAGATGGGCGTCTTGCACCGGGCACGGGTAGAGGGCGTCGTCATTGACCGAATGTTATCGGTCATTGTGAACCCAAACCGCTATCGGTCAAAGGCTGCTGAGGCTTTCATCAAAGAAGTTTTACCTATGTTCAGCAACTATCGACCTGATAAAGAGGGGCCTGACCCGGAAAGCATTAATGCCAGAACAGCACCGTTACCCACAGAGCCTTCTGTTTCAGCCACCTCGCCCCTATCTGCGGAGCCAACTCCGATTAAAAATCTGTCTGAAAACCCGGTCAGGGGGTGTTGATTCCGAACTCTCTAGCGAGTTTTTGGATAGGCTGTAAAGGGCAAATCCCCCGTGAATGCTGCAATCTTAATGATTAATTGCGTGATGCCCTGGGATTAACAATTGATAGGCTGCTAGGCTTAAGCTGAGATTTTCGTTCGTCGGTCTATGGAAACTTACTGCACACGCCCGTCCTGTCCTCGGCCTAACAACGTTTTCCCTGATTTAGACAACAGAAACGTGCTCAGAACAGTGCAGCAAAAGTTTTGCACGACGTGCGGGATGCCACAAATTTTGATTGGTCGATATATGCCTGTCAAGATGCTGGGGAGGGGTGGCTTTGGTGCTGCTTTTTTGGCGGTGGATCGCTATACGCCAACCATGCGCCACTGTGTAGTCAAACAATTTCTTCCCTCTGGTAATTTGACTCCTGACCAGCTTGCGCTTGCGCAAAAACTGTTTGAGCGGGAAGCGGAAGCCCTGGAGCAGTTGGGCAATCCCCATCCCCAGATTCCCAACTTGCTTGCCTTTTTTGAGCTTGAGGTGCCGTCGGCAACCGCCCATCAGCCCAGCCAGTTTTTCTATCTGGTTCAGGAATTTATTGATGGCGAGAATATGGAAGAGGAAATGGAGAGACGTGGAAAATTCTCTCAGGCCGAAGCGCTGGAAGTGCTCCGTGAAGTCCTCGAGATTCTCACCTTTGTTCATGAGAACGGATCGATTCATCGGGACATCAAGCCGTCAAACATTATGCGCGATCGCCAGGGGCGCATTTATCTTCTGGATTTTGGTGCTGTGAAGCAGGTCACCTCCGCCCAGGGGGCGGTTGCCAAGCGTTCGACGGGGATTTACTCAATGGGGTTTGCGCCCCCAGAGCAGATGTCAGGGGGCGTGGTTTACCCTGCGACCGATCTCTATGCCCTGGGAGTGACTTGCATCACCTTGCTAACAGGCAAACAGCCCATGGAACTCTTTGACGCCTATAGCAACACCTGGAACTGGCGTGCCTATGCCCAGGTAGATGACTGGCTTGAGGCGGTGCTAAACCAGATGCTGCAACCAACACCAAGCGCTCGTTTTCAATCGGCGGAAGAAGCCATCAATGCGCTGGGGGGGCAATTCTCCAGGGGACAGGCTTCGCGACCACCCGCTGCTTCCCCCTCTCGTTCTCGCCGCGTGCCACCGGGACAACCGCCATCATCACTCCCGCCACCCCCGCCGCCGCCCTCTCCATCGTCGTCGCCACCGCCCCCTCCACGGCCTACTCCACGGCCTACTCCACGGCCCGCTGCTCCTCCTCCCGCAGCATCGCCAGCGCCACGCCCGCCATCTCAGCCCTCAGCGCGACCTCTCCCAGCCACACCGCCGCCCCCGTCCTTCTTTGACGATACCTTTGCGTTGCTAGCAGGCAGTTATTTTTTGGGGTTTGAGGTCACTCTGCTGGCGATCGCCCTATTCAGCGTCATGGGAATTTCCGCCTTCAGTGCCATCATCTGGGCCTGTGCTGTGTTGGGATTAGGGACGTTGCTGGTGATGCGCACCATTGAAAAAATGGATCTGGTGATTTTCGCCGTCCTGTCCTTGCTGATTGCGATCGCCATTGAGGTCTTCGGCAACTTTACCCTGCTGCAAACGGGAGCTTCTCCTGTTCTACTGCTGCTGCTGCTGCCAGTGATGGGAGGGCTCGTGTTGATAGCAGCATCCATTGTGTTCCTGCTGATTTATCGCCTGCTTGCCCTGTTTTTCTAGCGAATAGAGCTTAGGGATCTACGGCTAGTTAGGGATCTACGGCTA
>CAYXJG010000271.1:0-7643 GCA_964465285.1 uncultured bacterium | reverse complement strand
TCAGCTTCTCGTCCCCAAACCTCTACATTGTCACGATGCCAAGCTTCTCTCCAGTCTGCACATTGACTTGGATCAGGCACAACACCCTGCAACTGCATCCAGTCTTGAGCCGCTTGCTGTACATCTTCGATGAATGAGGTGAATTTATCGAGTTTACGCACCCGAACATCCCGTACCTGTGCCCGTTTACCCAACCATTCCCAATGACACCCAATCAACGGCTTGTATCCCTGGTCGTAATAATCAGGATAGACCAACCGATGATCAGCCCGTCGCCACGACTTCCCAAACCCGCCAAACACCATTGCAAAGCGAGTCAGCGCTTCAATGAGTTTCGTTAGTGCCTGCTGCTTTAGCTCAGGCAGCGGTTGCGTCAGCATCCACATTAACTTACCTTCAATCTCATAGGTCGGCTGCTCATAGCTTTTTTGCCCAAAGCTATCGATCTCTGATCGGGCTTCATCCTCTTGAAACGCCATACTCAGCAGCCCCACCTTTGTGTTGCCCCGTCGAATGCCGCCAAATAGCGTATCGACCAGATCCTCAGCCGAGTCAGCATCCGTTAACCCGCCAAAGATCCGCAGCGCATGGCCTCGAATCCCTGCTCGAAAAATATTGGGGCGAAACTCTCCTGTCTCATCAATCAGCTTAGCGGCCTGCCCCTGCCCCTTGAGCCGTGTATAGTAAATGACCTCGCCAGACTGATCTTGGGGTTGACCATACCCCGCACTCACGCGACAGCCCAACCCCAGGGCAATAGCCTTTTCCCAAAGCTGCCAAATGGTCTCCCATTCTTCATCCGGCAGCGGAACCGTGCTCGAAATCCCAAACTTTAGTTCAGGCTTGTAAATCGACATCTGGATAAAGGCAGCGGATCGTCCGTCATCTTTGACCTGTCGGTCTTGCTGAGGATGAACGATATCCACCAGTCCTTCTGTCCAGGAACCATCCGTCGGATAGCCCCCATGAAACCGCAAGATGCCAGGAGATAAATCATCAGCACTGCCACAGTAGCGATCGCAATTTGGGTGATCTTTGCACGCCTGTCGAAAAACCCCCTTCATACTGCTGCCCGGATAAAACGGCCATCCCCTCGCTCCAATCACCGGGCGAATAATGCCGTCATCCTGCCCACTATTCGTCACAAATCGCCAGCTCAACTGATAAATGCGAGTGTGTACTCCATCTGAGAACTCCGGTGCTTCTGGATACGTCCGCTCAATCCATTCTCCGGCCCAGCGCTCTGCATCTTGCTCATCAGCCTTTGGAATGAGCCGCTGCAACTGACAACGGCCATCAATTTGCGCCCGAAACATCATGGGGATGCTTTTAGAGTTAAAAGGGCTTCGAGTCATAATTAACCTTCGTTGGGGTGATCCAGGGTTTGCACGTGAGGAAGTTTGATTTAGGAGTCAGAGGGCGATCGCCGACCCTCCTTCGTAGGAGTACAGGGACTTGCGTCCTCATATCTTTTTCACTGGCGGAGAGGAACTCGCTCCCTTTGCTATCGGTTGTCTGCGTTTTTCTCCCAAGTCTTTATAGCGCTGAGTCCACCACACCAGACAGTCACACAGCTGAGTTAACACAGCCTGAGCAATGCGCCGATCTTCCAGTGTCAAATACACATCGGCTCCATCAACCTGGATGGCTGCCTCTCCCCAAAATTGCTTCGTTGCTATTTTGATCACCTCTGTGTCATTCACCTTCATTAGCGGTTCTGGTAAGAAGACATGAGCCTCTTTCATCGTTTCTTGAAACGCTTTCCATGTGTCGTGCCAATACAGCCCTTTTTGATAGTCATCAGAGGATCGGTTCTTCGCCAGCAGCCGAATATGTTCGCCCCAAAATCGCTCTAAGCCAAACGAAACATTTGTCCGCATTTTATAGGACTGTTTAAGCGACTCTGCTGATCGATCTAATGCTAATGCATTTAAAACCAGTTCTTGAGCCGTTTCATCTAACTTGTAGGTATTCCAGGTCATGACTCAAACCCTCCCAAGGTCACTCGACAATGGCCAAAACCAATCGACTCCAGTCCACCAAAATATAGCTCCTGGGTCAGTTTCCTCACGGTTTTATCGTCTTCCTTTACGGTGCCAAACGGCATCCAATCCGATAATTTGAGCGCAATGGGAAACGCTAAATAACTGCCTTCAGGCAGGGCTTCCACATTAAAGAAAGCACTTCCAGCTACCTTCTTTTGGCTATCCTCCAGCTTCACCCGACTCTGCCGAAACAGCGCCATATCATGAATCATGGCGATGTCGTTATCATCAACAATCACCAGGTTTTTGGGCTTGAGCCGACAACCGTTGGGAATAAACGGCTGTAGATTCACTTCCTCTACTAAATTTGGAATTTGGATATAGCCCAGGTTGAAGAACAGCAGCTTACTATTCGAGGTTTCCCCCGTGCCTGGAATCGTTTTGCCGTCTAAGGATTTTGCCGCTGTATAGGGTTTCACAGGCTCCGTTTTCCATTCATCCGGTAGATTCGGATCGTTGAGAATCTTTGGATTCATCAATTTATAGCGCTCCAGAAGCCGAGGGCTGCTAACCCAAACCACGGGTTGTCCCGGACAAAACACTGGCAGCCACAACAACGACGCATACTCAAACTTCACGATGGCTTCCGTCGTTCCACCGTCAGATTGACCGTCTACAGCTTCGTGGCCATACCAGCGACGTTCATTGATGAGGTCTTCGGGAGATAGATGTTTAGCTTTAGGCTGCTGTTCTAGCCATTTCAGGCGATCAATTTTCTTTGGCTTCCCATTGTCAACGATAGGTTTTCCGTCCTCATCGAGAACTTCAATCTCGGATTTGAAAGGGTCGGGAATTTCAACCTTTTGCTGAGCGAGTTGCTCTTCTAGCCAAGCCTGACGCTTGCTCCGCATATCTGCCCGAAAGCGACCGCGAATCGAGCTACCGGGCACAATCCCAGTCTGCGTAAACTGGTCTCGAAACACTAGGTTCAAATTTCCGGTTTCCTCACCAGCGCTGGCTCCCACATGCAGAGGGGCCAGGGTTTCAATAATGCCAAAAGCGGTGTTGTACATAAGCAAGTTTTTTAAATAGGGAGTTACTTAATGGGCAATCGGGATCATCGCGCAATCGGGATCATCGCTAAGAGGTAAGCTCAAGGGGTAAGGCCAGGGAGCAGCCCCAGCGTTTGAACGAATAGCCTTCGTATGGAAACCAGCCCCCTTCATGCCGTTTACCACTCGGCCACTGGAGCCAGCGGAGTCCCAAGGGCTCTTGCAACACATAAACGCTGCCAGCCGGAACGGCATAGCGTCCACGCGACAACAGTTTGGGCTGGCTTGGTTTGTGAACGTCTTGCTTTTGATCATCCTGTTGATTGCCAAGTCGAAATCGAAACGGGCTTGGGCGTTGGGTCAGCAGGGCTTCCACCGGGTTATTAGGCCAACCCAACTCACCCGTATCCTTATGTCGAAACGGTGCTCGGTACGAAAGACGATTAGACCCCCATACCCCCGGACAGGCGATCGCAAAACTTCTGCCCAGCTCTGCTGGAGTATCTAACAAGTGACGAATGGGTTCTTTTTCATCAATCCGTTCAGATGTTACCTGTGCCATGTGCCCTTCTCCTCCAAACCGATAACACCCACTCGGCAGTTCCAGGTTAGAGAGGTAAACCAAACAAACATTCGGATCAAGCTGAATGCCGTATTCCAGGAAAAGGCTCCCTTGAGAATCGTTTGGCCCTACACTTCGCCGTTCACCATTGCGGAGTCGGGGGTGCAGGTGTGGCAGCGGTTTCCAGGGCGCAGATTTCACAGGAATTTCCCCGTGTGCATTTTGAAGCGTTTGGAAGGTGTCGAGCGATCGCACGTTGTCCCAATTCGACAGAGCCATCCAGGTGCCGTACTGACGCTTCTTGTAGTCATCTGGGGGAATGTTGCGGTCAGGTTGCCAGCGATCGCCCTGCCAAGACAGAAAGTATTTAACCTGACTATCTTCAACCCAGCAGTGAAACGGAGTCTGTACATAAAAATCATCTGCCTGCTGACGCTCTGCCCAAAATGGCCCCGCCAGCATGAGTGGGTTGAGGACGCTGCGATCGCCCTCATAGCAGGCGGCATAGAGACCCGATAAGGTCGGTGTATCCGGTGGAAAATGAGAACCCGATCGCCCAACCAAATTTTCTGGTGACAGAAAGCGGCCCTTACTGCCATAGAGCAAGCCCAACGGCTGAATCAAAATACGATGAGTAAAGGTGTGTGTTTCAGTCATGAACAGGCCCCAACAAGAGATTTATCAACGGTCGCTTGAGTTGAATAGCTGAAAACCAACTTCGGCAAGGTCGATCACCCAGTCATTGAAGGCTTTTTGTTGCTTTTCGCGAGATATTTGTTGCTTTTCGCGAGATATTTGTTGCTTTTCGCGAGATACCTGTTTCAAGTCCTCATTCAGAATCCCCGTTAAGTTCTCAGGTGTGCCCGTTTGGGTCCAAATGGGACTGCCGTCGTTAAATAATTCTTCTCCTTTTTTCGGTAGTAAAACTGCTCCTGTTTCTGGATCGCGAAAAAATAGATTGAACAGTGCTAATGCAATGTGATGATTATCTCGAAATGCATGACGGGCTCGAAGTGCAGCCACATCTTTGTAAAAGTGAGTCCAGTCCTGTTTTCCGTTGCGATCGCGGTATCCATGCACCACTTTCGGTAAAAACCACCAGGGACACGTCCAGTCCACATGAGTCCCACTCGCGAAGAGAACCCGTAGACAGAGGCGATCGCGTCCACTATCTTTTGCAACACGTTCTGCCTGTTCACAATGTTGTAAAACATCGCGTTGCGGCACCTGTGAAGACGCCCAAACAAACCCGACACTGGGAGTTACAGGCTTACGTCGTCGAGGGTCTGTCTCTCCTTCGTGCCAAGTGGTTTCTTTGAAATCACACAGCCACTGAATCGCATGGGTGGGCATTGGAGACGGATAAAACACCCCTAAAAAGTCATCCCCTCCAGCAAAAACGATGCGCCCATGCTCCTGATCGAAGTCTCGCATCAGTTCTCTCGCCCACCGCCGCATTTGACCACTGAAGTCTTTTAACTTACATGCCGCAGTTGCAGGATCGTTTGTAATCTTGCGGATATATTTTCCTGCATTATCACCATCGCCCCGAAACCAGCCCATCGGGCAGTCAGTCGTCCAAAGATTCACGTCGCGAAAGCTTTCGGGTAGTTCTTTCTGAATGCGCGTGTCTTGAGCGACAGCCTTCAACGTAGATAACCGCTTCGTTAGTTCTGGAATGCTAAGTTGCTCTCGCTCACCCACAATTGGCTCACCCAGCTTTTGAACCAGTTTTAGTTGAATATAGTCATCGTCAGAAAGGTCAGCTTGTTGCGCCAGCTCAATCTCTGAGATATCAAACGGCTCACGCTGCGTTGGGTCAACCCCATAGCGCTCCATCAATTTCGCTCGGCGACGATTGCGATCGCTCCGAGGATCGCCTAAGTCATCATCCAGAATGGCTTCCCCGATTTTCCGATTTAGCGTCCTGTAGAACGAACGAATTTCAGTGTCCGCCTCTGACATACTGCGTTGTTTTGCAGGAATATCACGGTCGAGCCCTGGCCAGGCGATCGCATCAGCACCAGAAAGCGTAGAGCTTTCCCCCATCCAGTTGATTCCCACCCAATTGCGATTCCCCTCAGCTTCTGCCAAAGCATCCAGAACTTCTGGAATTGTATCGGCGGTAACCCAGAAGAATTCCCATGCATGGGTTTTCCACTGCTGCCAAGTCCGATTCCACTCACCATTTGAAACCCAACTCCTGGAAACCTCACTGATCCATGCCTCGCAACTCTCTTCAATCCACATTTTGCAGGCATCCATAATATTGCCCCATGCAGAAAAAAAGGCTTCTCTTGCCATATCCTTAGGAAAATGCCCCTTGATCACAATCTGATCTGGAGTTCCCATCGCAATGTTGAGGCTGACGGGTGAAACAAGTTCTAGCTTTAACTCTTTAGCGTGTTCTTGCACCTTGCTACAAACAGAGTCAGCCAGATACGAGAGAATAAATGAACTACCGTACAGATCCCTTAATTTACGAGTTTTCTCAATAAACTCGGTGACAGGAGAAAAAGTAATCGCTGTAAAAATGGTTTCTTCCATCAGGATTGAACTACGTAAGGGACAACGAACCTAAAGACGAGTAGGGCAATGAGTAACATCTGATGCACGGCTAAATTAAGCGGAATAATTTGCCCATTGAAAGGTCACTTCGCTTTCATCGCATCTTCAACTAGAGTCTCTGCACTCTTGTTCATCAACTGCTGGTTATCGGTTCTTAGCAAGTTGTAGAACCAATTGAAAATTAAGGGGCTGTTAGCTCGGTTATCAAAAATTGCATCCTGTAACTTAACAGAGGACTCATAGAGTTGCTCTGGGGTCTCATTTTTAGACAAAGCAGAGGTCCAGACATCTTGAACTTTCTCCCTCAATCGGTCAAGGGTTTCAGCGGCTTGCATATTTTCTCGATACTGCGTAATGCCAAGAATCAGAGCAGGGGAAAGCGGGGCAACCACCGCCAGAAGGAATTTCTGCAACGTCAGCCCTCCAATAAAACCGATGAGTAGCACTCCAATCGTCAGGAGAGATAGAAAAGTAATGACCCACCCCGAATATCGTCGCCGAAGATCAGCATCCCACCAGCAATTTGTCCGCTGACAAACCAACCGGGCGAGTTCGAGCGGTAAAGGCTTAATTGCAGAGGGATACCAGTCCTCTAAGCGGTTGTAGTTTTTCTCTCGCTTGATATACTGCCGATTAGTTCTGATGATGATTTCCGGACTCGGTGGAGAACCGATATTAAAGTCGTTCCAATTCAGTTGGAAGAGGTCACAGTCAAAAAGTTGTTGAACTTTCGCAGCAGTGACTTGAAGCTTCTTCTGTCGAGGTGTAATCACGAGTAGGCTTAGCAGAGTAACCGCAATTCCCCACAGCGCAGCATAGACCTCTAAAGAAGACCACACAGCTACCAAAAAAGCCCAGACAATAACCAGGGGAATACTTAACAGAACGTTTACAGCCAGCATACGCTTTGCCTGGACGTAAAGTTGGCTAAAAGCTCCTAATCTTTCCAGTTGATAAGATTCATTTTGTTGTTCTGGAATAGTATTCATCCTGGTTCGCTCAAAGGGGGGCCAACATTGAACGACTTACCCTAGTCCTCTGTGGCATAAATAACGCACCCATTTGCTAAATCGGAAACCCTTGTGTGACACAAAATTCCCTTTCTGCCTTCTGCCTTCTTACTTCTGCCTTTCTGCACTAGGTAGTCGATAAATTGTCCAGCTAATGAACTAATTGTCCATCAAGGTTATCCATAAAATTCATCTGACCTGCGTCTCCTTCCGAAATTTTTAAGAAACTGTTTGCGATCGCCTCTATAACCCTACGGGCTTTAGAGCCATTGCCAGGAAGGATTCGGGATTTTCTCTCGCCACTCAACCATTGTTTCGTCATCAGGTCGTTTTCGTTCCTTCGCCTTCGTGCTGGAATAGCCACCTGCGTAGTCTTGAACATTGAAGTTGAGAGGCAGATCTGCTTGCCATCTTTGGACTTCCCTAAACCTTCCCTAAATCTAGGGAAGACTCTGGCATACTTTAG
>CAYXJG010000270.1:0-7660 GCA_964465285.1 uncultured bacterium | reverse complement strand
CGCGCGCCAAACCCTTATTCTTGCGTTGTGAATTTGAGAACTTTGCCAAGTCGTGTAGGGTTCCTATTTGTAACCTTGATGTCTGGAGGTAATTATGGCGAAACACTTGCAGCGCTTAGCCATAGAGCCATCTCAAATGAGCGATCGCCACATTGTCCTCACGGATGCCCAGCAGCATTATCTGCGGCGGGTGCTGCGGCTCCAGGCAGGCGATCGCTTCATCGCGTTGGACGGGGCAGGCGATTGGTTCCTCAGCGAGTTAACCTCATCATCGGCCCATGCCACTGTTCTGGAGAAAGTAGAGGCTAAAGCCTACGGTGGACAAACGGAATTGCCTGCCCAGGTGATTTTGCTGACGGCGATGCCTAAGCAGGGCATGGATGATATGGTGCGGCAAAGTACCGAGTTGGGAGTGGCTGTGATTCAGCCCGTCGTTGGCGATCGCACAGTGCTGAAGCCCAGCCCTACTAAAATAGAGCGGTGGCAGCGCATTGCCCAGGAAGCGGCGGAGCAGTCCGAGCGGCAGGTCATTCCCTCCATCTTGGCTCCCTTGCCGTTCCTCGGTGCTGTTGAACAGTGGCATCCTGCCCTCCATCGGACAGCCTATATCGGTACTGCCCGCCAGGATGCTGTCCCGCTACTTCAGCGACTCTGGCAGGGACAGCAGCAGGTTGAGAGAGACGGGAATGAGCCGAAAACGTCGCGGGAATATGTCATTGCCATCGGGCCAGAAGGAGGTTGGACAGAAGATGAACTGGAACGGGCGATCGCCCTGGGCTACCAGCCCGTTTCCCTGGGGACTAGGATCTTACGGGCTGTTACAGCTCCCATTGTTGCCCTATCACTTATTTCATCCGTCCTCGAATCTCCGTCTGTGCTTGAATCTCATCTTGGCGATGGATAGCCGAAATTCTCTTGAATAGTTTTCCTTAAAAATGGGCAAATTAGAGAGTAGATTCGAGTAGCGCGTAGCACGCCCAATCAACGTCCTACTAACGCTCAAGTCCCCCTTACCGTTACCACCATGATTGACCAGGTTGCCGCTGCGATTGAGCGGAAAGATTACAAGACCGCTTCTAAACTGCTTAAGCTCCTCCTTCAGTCGTCTCCCAACGATCCCTGGGTGAAACTCCATCTAGGACAACTTCAAGAAGCGGCAGGGAAGTCAGAAGCGGCGGAGCGGGTTTACCTGACGTTGCTCAAAGGGGCGGAAAATCCCAAGGTCGCCCTCCAGGCAAGGCGTGGCTTAGACCGTCTGGAAGCATCAGCCGAGGAAAAACGGCAGGCGGCGATCGCCCAGGCCCAGTCCGATCCCACCAATGCAGGAACAGGGTTTTTGGTCCTCGAAGCCATTACTGGAGAGAAACGGGCGATCGCCGCGAAAACCCTGGCAAAAATTCTGAAGCTGGATATCTATTCTGCCCAATTTCAACTGCCCAGTCGGGGATGGCGGCTCTACCGAACTGGCCCCTATGCGGAGATCCAGGTGTACGGCAGAGAACTGCGGCAGGCAGGACTCAACGTATTTTGCGGATCGTTGCCTGCCATTAAAGCCATCAACGTGTTTAAGGCGGACTATATGCAGGCCATTGACGGCCAGCCTACGGTGGTCTGCCGCAACGATGCTGATCAGGTGGGTAGCCTTGCCTTTGACTGGCGAGAAGTGACCCAGGTGGTGAGAGGGCGCTTGCCGATCTTTGAGCAGGTGATTGACCTGGATGCCTTTAAGCGCCTCAAGCGCAAGGAACAGACCCAGGACTATACCCAGATGTATGACTTGCACTTACCCGGACGGCAGAGCATTCTGCGATTTTGCGATCGCACCTACCAGTTTCAAAAGGGTGTGTCTCCTGCCAATGGGTCCTCCTCTGTCTTGAGTAAGTCCCAGAGCAGTATCCGTCTCCAGTGGAATCAATTGATCGCACGGTTGACCCAGCAGATGGGCGATCGCCCCGTTTGGGAAGACTTCAACACCTTCGCCCAAACTGCCTTCGACCATTTGGATTTGCTGGAACACTTCGACACCCACATCGAAATTTTCCGTAAGGAACCCACCACCTGGGATCCTGCATTTCATCTCTACAGTGGCCTGGTGTTCATCCGATGATTGCCCTGCGGCTGACCCAGGAACCGGATCTGGACTTTGTGACCCTGGTTGAAACGGCTGAAGAAAACCGCCCCTTCATTGGCCAGTGGTCGCGGGAACAACATCAGGCATCCCTGGCTGACCCCAGCTATCGGCATTGCATCATCGAACGCAGCGATGACCAAAAACGCGTAGGCTATCTCATTTTTTGCGGCTTGGCAGACCCTGGCTACGCGGTTCAAATTCGGCGCATCGTCGTTAGCGAAAAAAGTAGAGGGTACGGGCGCAAAGCCCTCCAGTTGGCAAAACAGCTTGTGTTTGAGACCCTGGGCGTGCATCGGCTCTATTTGGATGTGTTGACCTACAACGACCGAGCACAGCGGCTCTATCAGTCAGAGGGATTTGTAGTCGAGGGCATTATGCGAGATGCGATGAAAGTAGGCGATCGCTTCGAGTCTCTGGTATTGATGTCAATGTTGCGTCGTGAATATGAAGCCTCCAGAGAATGACCAAATTTGCGGGGCGATCGCCCCTGACACTCAAATAACTCGATAAAGTAAAAGGGAGCTTATGTTTTAAGGCGGGATACTGGGGTGCTGAGCGCCCCAGTATCCCGTTAAATCATTCCCGGCTTAAGTTATAAGCCTAAAAGAGTATCAAGATTTACACCAAGCAGAACTTACACCAAAACAGAGCAGAGGATTCATGCGCGTAATTTTGATGACGGGTAAAGGCGGCGTTGGAAAAACATCGGTGGCCGCAGCGACAGGGCTACGCTGTGCCGAATTGGGACACAAGACCCTGGTGCTTAGCACCGACCCAGCCCACTCCCTCGCAGATAGCTTTGATATGGAGCTAGAGCACGCTCCCAAGCAAGTGAAGCCAAATCTCTGGGGCGCGGAACTGGACGCCCTGATGGAATTGGAAAACAACTGGGGAGCCGTCAAGCGCTACATCACCCAGGTGCTTCAAGCCCGTGGCCTAGAAGGGGTTGAGGCTGAAGAATTAGCGATTCTTCCTGGCATGGACGAGATTTTTAGCCTGGTGCGCATGAAGCGCCACTACGACGAGGGCGAGTTCGACGTGCTGATCATCGACTCTGCACCGACAGGGACGGCTCTGCGGTTGCTCAGCTTGCCTGAAGTGGCAGGCTGGTACATGCGCCGCTTCTACAAACCGCTGCAAGCCATGTCCGTCGCCCTGCGCCCCTTAGTGGAACCTCTGTTCCGGCCCATCGCAGGGTTCTCTCTGCCCGACCAGCAGGTGATGGATGCCCCTTACGAGTTCTATGAGCAGATTGAAGCCCTGGAGCGGGTGCTGGTAGACAATACCAAAACCTCTGTGCGGCTGGTGACCAATCCTGAAAAGATGGTCATTAAAGAATCTCTCCGTGCCCACGCTTATCTCAGCCTCTACAACGTAGCGACTGATATGGTGGTTGCAAATCGCATTATTCCAGAGTCCGTTGCTGACCCATTTTTCCAGCGCTGGAAAGAAAACCAGCAGCAGTATCGCCATGAAATCCACGAAAATTTCCATCCCCTTCCGGTCAAAGAAGTGCCGCTGTTTTCAGAGGAAATGTGCGGCATGGACGCGCTGAATCGGCTAAAGGACACCCTGTATGCTGACGAAGACCCCAGCCAGGTGTATTACAAAGAAACGACTCTGCGGGTCATTCAAGAGCAGGAAAACTATAGTCTGGAGGTCTACTTACCGGGCATTCCCAAGAGTCGCATTGACCTGAGCAAGTCTGGGGATGAGTTAAATATCCGCATTGGCAACCATCGCCGCAACTTGGTATTGCCCCAAGCATTGGCAGCCCTCCAGCCCGCAGGCGCAAAAATGGAAGATGACTTCCTCAAAATCCGCTTCCGCGAACCCGCTCAGGTTTAAGGGGGGCGGCAACGAACGCGGGCGATCGCACGATTGGTGATGCTGCTATAGGATAGTAGATGCGGTTACAACAATTATCTGACATTGATGGATCTCATTACGCTTCAAGGCTGGCTGGATAATGCATCATTTGCTGTTCTCTTCATCACTATGCTGGTGTACTGGCTGGGGGCAGCCTTTCCAGGGATGGCGCTGCTACGTACCCTGGGAACGACTGGAATGGCGATCGCCAACTTGCTGATTGCAGCCCTGCTCACGGCTCGGTGGATTGAGGGCGGCTACTTTCCCCTCAGTAACCTGTATGAATCTCTCTTCTTTGTCGCCTGGGGCATCACAGCCGTTCACCTGTTGGCCGAACGCATGAGCCAGAGTCGATTGGTGGGGACGGCAACGGCACCCGTAGCGATGGGCATTACCGCTTTTGCAGCCCTGTCGCTACCCGATGCCATGCAGCACTCAGAACCTCTGGTACCTGCCCTCAAGTCCAACTGGCTGATGATGCACGTCAGCGTCATGCTTCTTAGCTACGCGGCACTCATGGTGGGTGCATTGATGGCGATCGCCTTCCTGGTCGTCACGCGGGGTCAAGCGGTGGAACTCAAGGGCAGTTCCGTTGGCACGGGGGGCTTCCGCACAGGACGCGAGAAATTAAAGCCCATTACCTTGCCCGAGGAAACGGGTATCAACGTTTCTGATGATCATTGCGAAGCCTCTCAAGCGTCTCTGACGTCAAAGACTCCCCAAGCTCTGGTCGCCCAGGCTTCACTTGCCCAAGCATCGGCAGGAACGGCAGTGTTAGCTGCACCGCCAGCCCAGACCCAAACGGTCCTTTCTGACGAACCCAAGACTCAACGCACTGCATCTCACGCTGCGACTCCTCACCTTTCTCCTCAGCGATTGACCCTGGCAGATACGTTGGACAACATCAGCTACCGTATCATTGGCCTGGGCTTTCCGCTGCTGACCATTGGCATCATTGCCGGAGCGGTCTGGGCAAATGAAGCTTGGGGATCTTACTGGAGCTGGGATCCCAAAGAAACCTGGGCGCTTATTACCTGGCTGGTCTTCGCGGCCTACCTCCACGCCCGCATTACAAAAGGTTGGCAGGGGCGTCGTCCAGCCATTTTGGCGGCATCGGGCTTCCTGGTGGTATGGATCTGCTATCTCGGCGTCAATATTCTGGGCAAAGGGCTGCACAGCTATGGTTGGTTTTTCTAATACAGTTTTTCCCAAAGTGTCACTGTAATTAGGATTGCTACATCACATTTGTAAGGGAATGGCCAGCGGTGTGGGGTGCGATCGCCATAGCATCTGCAAGTTCTTGGCAGGAAGCGTCATGTAGAGGACATCTCCTGCACTCAGGTTGTACTCCAGTACATCCCACCCGTGAATGGACTGATGCATCGTTTCGATGTGGAGAGGCACAAAATCGACCTCCATCGCAGCCTCTTTGACCCGTCGTCCACAGAAAGGGTGTCCGGGGGTGATAATCGTGGCGATCGCCACCCACAGAGTATTGCCTGTGATGCCGTTACCGAGAATGCGTCCTCCGAGGGCGGCGGCGGCGAAGGCTGGTGACGCCAGATCTGCAGGGCTAAAAATGGCCTCAAACTCAAATACCTTCTGAGCTAGGGGCGCGAAGTCTGGATCTTGGGTGCGCATAATGACTGGGAGCCTAGGCACTAACCCCTTGGCACTCAGAGCAATTTCTAAATTGGTGACATCATCGCTGGTGACGGTAATGAGGGCTGAGGCATTTTGAATGTTGGCGGTTTGGAGGGTTGTGGAAAGGCTTGCATCCCCTTGAATAACGGGAACTTTGAGCGATCGCACCATGTCCAGAAACCGATTGCTGAAGTCATTCTCAATCACCACCACTGCGCAACCGTTTTCCCGCAACTGGTTCACGACTTTGATACCAATGCCGCCTAGTCCACAAACAATGTAATGGTTCCGCTGAGGTATCCGAGTTGTGTTCCACAATCGGCGAAAGCGTGTGCCCAGCACGAAATCATTCAGTAAGGCGTAGCAGACTCCAATGACGCCTGTCCCTAGCAACATCATCATCACGGTGAAGATTTTGATGAGTTCAGGAGCTTGCTCGGCAACCTCCTCGTTGCCTCCGGCTCCTGTAATCATCCCCACGGAAAAATAGAGCGCATCCACGATGGACACACTAAAGCTCACCATCACATAGGTCAAAGTAGCGGTGACGATGGTAAGCAGGAGGGCAAATAGCACCAAAATTGTAGGGCGTACCTGCTGCTGTAGATGATTAAGACTAGTCAGGACTCCCTGCACAGCTTGCACAATGGTCTGCTGGGACGACTGGATGTTGGGCTGGATTGCCAAAATCAGGCGATCGCCCCGTTCGATGCGCCGCCCTTCATAGATGGCAGACACCAGATCGGTAGGATTTTGGGCGGGCAGGTAGTAGATGAACATGCGCCCCCGGTTTTCCCACAGATCATGCAAGGGACGGCCCAACCACGGATGATGGGCATCAATCACCTCTTCTTGAATAGGCCAGGGTCGGCGGTAGAGCCGCAAGTGGCCAATAGCACGGCTTCCGAGGGCTGCAAATGCAAAGACAGGAGCCGCCAGTTCCGCCACGCTCATGGAAACATGGTCAGGCAGGGTGCGGTCGAGACGGCACCCCAAACTGCTGTTAAACAATCGGTTCACAATGCGAATGGAAGGATTAAGCACCCGAGCCTGGGTGAGAATGGCGAGGTTTAGGGCATCATCGCCGCCTGCTAAAACGAGCGTGTGAGCATCGTGTACCCCAGCATTAATCAACGTTTGAGGTGATCGCAGATTGCCAATGATGATGTTTTCAGCAAAGCACTCCTGCTGCGATTGGAGAGGGCGATCGCAAATGCCGACCACGTCTGCATCCTGCTCCTTCAACAGGCAGAAAATTTTAAATCCAGTGCGGCCCATGCCACAAACAATCACGCGGGATTTCATCAGTGTGCTCATGCAACCTGCTCAGACAATCATTTGGACGACGTGAACCCGAAGTTCGCGGTTTTATAGAAAATTTCCTAGTTCACCATCATGGGTGTGTCACCCAAATCAGACTGTAGCCAAACGGACGATGTAACAATTCGTTTAAGCAGTCAATGGCTTGCCATCTATGGCGTTTACCACGGGTGCTATGAAATTGCCGCATTATTTTAGAGGGTATTCGGGATTTTGAGCCGTTGCGGGGAATACTGAAGCAAGAGATCCCCAATTGACTAGCGAGAAAATTACACATCATGCGCCATTCCCCTATTCGCAGTAATATTCGCCCTAAGATTAGCAGTATGCCTCGGCAAAAGTCAGAAGCAGCGGCGTATTTAGACATTTACAAGCTAGTGGTCGAGAAAAAGCGCCTCCAGCAAGAGCTAGACAGCATTGAGCAGCGGCGTGGGCAAATCCACAATCGGTTAGCCGTTCTAGAGAGCCAAATTCAAGCCCTCGAAAACAAGGCCCATGAACTCCGCGAGGCACCAAGTGATCGAGCATCCGAGGGCATGCCTCAGCACCGAGCAACGTACTCCTCACAGTCTGAACAAGCTGGACAATTTAAAACGATCACCCTGGAATATTAGAGACCATTCCCTAGGAGCGAGAATGAAATAATTTGATTTTCTGTAATCTTTGATCCCTATCCGCAACAGTAGCTAGGTGTGA
>CAYXJG010000269.1:0-7673 GCA_964465285.1 uncultured bacterium | reverse complement strand
CAAACCAATGAACTTCATCTCCGACTTCTACAGGGATAACTCGCAACGTTTGATCAGGCAACTGACTGAAGTTCCGAAGCAGAGTAACTTCAATCCTGTTGCTCGGTCGGAGTTGAGCAGGTTTTTGTTCAATTGGGGCAAATGCCTGCTGTGCCCAATTTCTGATGGTTATGGGGCTAAGTTGATCATTAGCAGTTAAGCTGCTAACGGATTGGTAGTAGCCTTGTGATAACTCTTCAGCTTGCCTACGAGTTGTTACACCATCAATTCTGGCTAGCAGATATGCAGCAACTGGATCTAGGGTTCCCCAAACAACCAGTTCTTTCATCCAGAACACAATCCAAGGGAGTCCAATTCTAGGCCAGTTTTCCAACGAAAACGGCTCAAGAGGCATCTTATCAAAAGCCTCATCGATAGCTAAAGCTAAAACGCTTCCAAGACCCCAATTAAATCGATAATTAAAGTTGCTGTTGATAAACTTATGCCAATCAGAAATTTGCGTTTCTCGTGGTTGGTGAGGTGAACGCTGATGGCAAAGCCACCAGTACAGAATATTTTCCCAACTGGTAGCTGCTCCTCTACCTCTGCCTTTTAGATCAGCAATGCTAAATGTGTTCACTTCACCAATTAGCTGAATTGCATCCCGTATGTAGGCAATTTTTTGATCTTCTTGATGAGATAGATAATCTTCGCCTGTCTCCAAATGATCTCTAATTGTGCGGTAAAGAGTTAAAAGCTGATTTCCTGATCGAGGCGGTAAGCTTGTTTTGTACAGACGCTTTCGTTCGCTATAGACTGGATAGATGTTTGATTTCAATGCTTTGCCTCGATGAACAAAGAATGCTTGCAATTGAGCTTGATTTTGGCTGGCATAGTAAGCATAAGTTTGCTGCCATACTCTGCGTAATTCTGCCTCTAATTCATTGGGTTCCATTTCGCGTTCAGAAATTTGTTCAACCTCAACAATGGCAGCAAGCAACACATTATCTAGGGAGTCTAAGCTTTCGATTGCTCTCTTTTCCGTCTCGTTTCTTGATTGTGCAGTGATGGGTGCTGTTTGTTCTAACCATGTCAAAAAATCTGCATTGCTCCCATTTCGCACCAGCTTTCGCCATTGATCTCGTAAATGATTAATTAGCTCAGCAAGTGGGCTTATTGCGCCACTGTTTGCATCAGTTTGCTGCTTTTTGAAATCGTTAATAAGTGAAAAATATAGCTCGCGAACATTTCTATCCGTTCTGTTACTGGTTAGTTCTGGAAGAAGAACTAGGCTACGTCCCTCTGTACCAAAGCCCGGTCTACCAGCACGTCCAACAAGGTTCTTGAATTCACTGGAACTAAAATCGATTGGAGCATTTTCGTTGACTCTCCAGCGCTGTAAACTGGGAATTAAAACAGTTTCAAATGGCAGGTTGACTCCCTCAGAAAGAGTGGAAGTTGCCATGACTAGGCGAACAATCTTTTCTTCAATCACCTCAACTAAAAGACGAGCCATTAGTCCTGGCATTTTGCCATGATGTACAACGATACCTTTTGTCAAGAGCTTATACTCGCGAGACTCTGTTGTGTAGTAGTCTTCGCACGATTGCAGACATCTTCGCCAAAGCGTCTGCTTCTTAGCATCTAATGGCTCTTCAAAGAAAACTGGAGTTTGGGAGACATCAGCCCAAGTTTTGTTAAGCAATTGTAGAAAGTCCTTAGCATAACCGCTAATACCCTGACTGATAGAAATGAGAACAGAACGTTGCTGCCCTCTCTCATTAGGGGCCGCTAAATGTATTGCAGCCCAAAGAATATAGGGACGAACTCTAGTTGTAAATTTTTTCTGCTCAAAGCTAGGAGCAGGCGGATGTGGAGGGAAAGGATTTGGAATGTATGGACTATCTTCTCTATCTCGCCTAGAGAAATCTAAAGAAGAATTATCTAGCAGATCATAACGAATTTCAAATCTTCGTCCTGGTTGGCATTCTAAGCGTCCAATAAGTTGACGAGTACTTTTATAAAAGGTTTTGATAGGAATTGCGTTATTTTCATGAGTTACCCATCTAGCAAGTACATTTTCTATACTCACAGCTACAGCAGACAAAGCAATAACACGACAACGATCTTGCTGCAAGTAACTGAATAATCTAGCACCTAGAGATTCTAATCTCAATGATCGATTTTCAGATTTCTGTAATGATTCTTTTGTTCCAGTAAACTGAACAGCATGAGCTTCATCTACGACCACTAATGTGGTTCTGGGAAGAAAGAAACTGCCCAAGAATTTCATCAATGCTTCTGCCTTCTCGTAGGTGCAGATCAGAACTGTTTTCTCATCAGCGGTCAACCATGCGTCTGTTGGTCCCCAATCTGTACCGCCATATAAACCCGTTACAGTGATTTGCTGATGAGGAGGTGTTGATCGCTTTAAGACACGTGACAGTTTGGCTTCCACCTCTGTTGCTAATGCACGGGAAGGGACTAAATAAATCACTAGGGGAGCTTGCGAATAAGGCTGATCTGCATCTGAATTAGAGGGGAAAAGACTTTGCAGGATAGCCAACTCTGCAACTGTTGTCTTACCCGATCCTGTAGGTGTGCAAAGTGCAAAAGATTCCTGTCTAGACAGTGCCTCAATTCCACTGATTTGAGACGGCCATGCCATCGATCTTCCTGATCGAAAGCCATATCTTAAGTAACGCTCAAAGATGGCTCTTCCATCTGAGTCCATGTCCTGAAGCAGGATGGTAAGGTTCTGTCGCATACTGTTTGCGACGTAAGTAGCAGCAACTTCAGCACAGAGCTTAGATAAAATCCAGGAGTAAGGATTTCGCCCATGAAGGACAACTTTGCTAACAGCAGTGAGTTTGTCCAGGGCTTTCTGAATCCGTGAGTCAATACCCCAGCGCATTACAGCACACAGCACACCTAGTGCACTAACTGTTTCCCGGATAATCATTGTCTCTATTACATGATCACCCTGGATGTCTGACTGAGAGGAGTTTTGAACCTCTGGTACTATTTGTGACCAGTAGCTACTTATTTGATGCCATAACTCAACAAAGTCAGCTTTTAGCAAAGCAATCAGAATTCTAGACTCATTATTCAGACTATTTTCCTCACTTAAAAGACCTAATGCCCTTGCCGGATACCCGGCTAACTGATAGCAAGCAGCAGAAAGTAGTCGCGTCGATATTTCATTGCTATCAATGTCACTGACTGGTAGCCATTCTAAAATTTCCCCAGCTCGTAGTACAGCTTTCTGCCATTGATGATTCTCCACCTGTCTTTGAATTGAAGCTGCCTCAAGAAGTCGCATTACATCCTCAAGGCGACTGTTAGCCTCATCTTGGCTCCATGTCCGTAAACCTGGTTGGTTCTCTCGGAGTCTTGTATGGTGGCTATAGAGCCGAGCTAAATCAGGAGGTAATCCACCTGCTAAAGATTCAGCCAGCTGTGATGCTAGAGCAACGGTTTCTTCATCAGGCTGAATCATAGATCTTTCAATTGGCATCTGTTCCATCTGGTCAATAGATGCTCTTGCATATTCAACTTTAAGCCTTATGTCAATTTTTCTCTGTGTTTCACTACTTATAAAATTCCCAGATGCTTGAAAAGCTTTTTGAATGATAGAAGTTTTTCGTTGAATATCCCTAAATCTTTCTAAGAGATTCACGCCAATAACAACGGTACTGCCATCAAAAGCTAATAATCGACAATTTTCTCGAATAACCTCTTGATGCTGTCTAGAAATATGAAAAATAACTTTATCCCATAGGGTGGATAGCTCTGTTTCACTAAGAGCACATGCAATGGGTTGAGTTAAAACTTGATAAGCTTCTTCAATTAACCCATTCACGTCATGTAAATGAATTTCCACAGCTTCCAATCGCCGCCTAGCTGTATATTCTGCGTGAGGGATAGAAGTCGGAATTATTAGTGTGCCTGCTTTAACTGGTGGTAAGCCACAGTTATAAACAACAAGATCACACCGTTCATGAGTGGGACTGTTAGTGGATAAATATAGTCTACGAAGTGCATGTATCCATTTTTCTTCATCAGATCCTGGAGATGAATAATCTTGAAGAATATCAACCAGAAATAAGCAATCAACAGGAACTATTTTGTTGTCACTTGATTTCTTATGAGCCTCTGCAATCAAATTCTTATTATGGTGAGCTGTACATTTTGCCTCACAAAATAAAACACGCGTAATGTGCCCCTGATCATTGCATTGGAATGCCAGCATATCATCACCCAGTCGCCCAATAATTGTGGGAGCAGAACCACCTTCTTGCCTCACCTTCTCTAGCGCATGATAAGCCGTCTGGTGCAGACGAAAGGGAAATGCAAAAACCTGCCAATCTTCATCAAGTGGATTAAAGTGTTCTGCGACGACTGCCGCCATGATTTCGCCGAAGTAACCCTTTAACGTTTTTAACTCTAAATATCGGGGGAAATCATTAATGAATTTAGTATCAATACCTGGTGTTTCTTGTACATCAAGCAAGTCCAGTGATTGAGAAATTCCTGCAAGTTTTCTCAATTTCTGTCTTGCATCCTCATGAGCTTGATGAACAAGATTTTGTAGCTCTTGATGTATAGCAGTTCGGATAGATAAGTTTTCTTCTAAACAACGATGATAATATTTTTTATCAGTAGATTTCTGGATTGTATTTACAAGCCAATTTGCAAGACTAGGGAGATGGGTAAGCTTTTTCACAATAGTCATAGAACAGGAGTGGTTAAGTATATTATTCCCAACCTAAGAAAGTTGCGCCTTGATATTGCTCAAAAGCTCGAGACTGCCAGAGAGGATGCAGGGTGATCACTGAAGGATAACTACTAATTCAACGTCAGATCTGCTGGATAACACCCAGTACTGCGGTCTTATCCGTCAGATTTGACAGCTAATTCTAGACCATAGAGGCGTTATCCGTCATTGGTGACAGATAACCCCCTCAATCGAGATATTATCCGTCAAGCCAGCTTGGCCCGTCGCAGCATCACCGCGTTAATTGCCACAATCACCGTGGAAAGGCTTACCAGCGAATGCGTTCTCACACCAATACGCTTCATCGGGAAAAACACATCTCTGTCTTGCCAGTCACGTAAAATCAAACTATCAAGCATTTTCTAACGGAGCGGCTTACCCCTATGCCCGAAATCGTCGAAATTCCCATTGAACTTGCCCAGTTCCAGCTTCCCCAGGCAGTTCAGGCAAGATTGGAGCATTTACTAAATCGCCAGGATGAGGGCACTGTCCTCTCTCAAGCCGAACGTCAGGAAGCAGAGGGATTAGTGGAGCTGGCAGAGTTTTTATCTTTGCTGCACCTTCGTTCCACCCGTGTCACGAAGCAGGCTTAGATGACTGCAATTCTGGAGGGTTAGGCCAGCTTGGCGCGCCGCAGCATTACCGCGTTAATCGCGACAATCACGGTAGAAAGGCTCATCAGCAGTGCGCCCACCGCAGGCGAGAGCACAAAGCCCCAGGCTGACAGCACACCTGCCGCCAGGGGAATGGCAATGACGTTATACCCCGTGGCCCAGAACAGGTTTTGCAGCATCTTGCCGTAGGTCTTTTTCGCCAGCACCAGGGCTTTCACCGCATCCAGCGGGTCGTCTTCCACCAGCACCAGGTCAGCCGATTCGATCGCCACGTTCGTCCCTGCCCCGATCGCCAGTCCCATGTTGGCTTCCAGCAACGCTGCCGCATCGTTGATGCCGTCTCCCACAAAGGCGGTGGGGGCTTCTTTTTTCAGTTCTTTGATGCGGTTCACCTTGTCTTCCGGCAGCACGCGGGCGTAGTAGCGGTCAATGCCCAGGTCCTCAGCCACAGAGCGGGCCACGGCTTCGGCATCTCCCGTAATCATCACGGCCTGGATGTCCATTTCGTGGAGGCGATCGATGGTGGTGCGGGCCCGTTCTCGCACCTGGTCGGCCATAGCGATGACGGCGATCGCCCGCTCTTGCGTCATCAGCACGACAGCACTTTCACCGCGATCGTCGGCTCGATCCAACGCTTGCTGTAGCGAGTCAGAGAGAGACAGGTTTTCCTCCTTCACCCACTCGGGACGACCCACCCGGTAGGTCTGCCCGTCAATAGTGCCTTCGACCCCCCGTCCGGTCACGGTCTGGAAGTCTTTCATCGGGGGCAGGTCAAGCTGGCGTTGTTTGGCAGAATCGACGATCGCTTTGGCCAGGGGATGTTCGGAGGGGGTTTCCAGGGCAGCGGCGATCGCCAGTGCCTGCTCCTCATCCATGCCCTCGGCAGCGACGTGCTGCACCCCAAACTTGCCTTGAGTGAGGGTGCCGGTTTTATCAAAGGCGACAATTTTGATATCCTTAGCCCGCTCCAGGGCATCGCGATTGCGCACCAGAATGCCATTGCGGGCCGCCAGTCCGGTGGAGTTGGCAATCACCAGGGGAATCGCCAATCCTAACGCGTGGGGGCAGGTAATCACCAGTACCGTCACGGCTCGGTTAATGGAAAAGACCAGATCTTCTAAAGTCAGCCAGACAATGAAGGTAAGGGTGCCAATTGCGATCGCAACAATCGTTAGCCAGTAGGCTACCTTATCCGCCAATGCCTGGTAGCGACTGCGAGACGACTGGGCCTCTTCCACCAGCCGCATGATCTGGCTGATGGCGGTGTCGTCGCCGACGCGGGTGACCTTGACCTGCACCGAACCGTCCGTATTGACGGAACCAGCCACCACTTCATCGCTAATTTGCTTAGAAACGGGCTTGGATTCCCCCGTCAGAAACGACTCATTGACGCTGGTGCTCCCTTCAATCACCTCACCGTCGTTGGGAATCTGCTCACCGGGGCGAATCAGGATGACATCCTCCACCTGGATCTGATCGACAGGGACATCTTCAATGTCTCCATCCCGCATGCGATGAGCTTCATTCGGTACCAGGGTCGAGAGTTCTTCCAGGGCTTGGCTGGCTCCCTGCACCGAGGCCATCTCCACCCAGTGACCCAGCAGCATAATGTCGATCAGGGTTGCCAGTTCCCAGTAGAAGGGCATGCCCGCCAGGCCCAGGGATACGGCAAGGCTGTAGATAAAGGCCACGCTGATCGCTAGGGCAATCAGCGTCATCATGCCGATTTTGCTCTGGAATTCGTGCCACGCCCCTTGCAAAAAGGGCCAACCGCCGTAGAAATAGAGGGCAATTCCCAGTATTGGGCTGATCCATCCAGAACCCGGGAAAGCAACTGCTCCGTATCCCAACCAACTCTGCAACTGCGGCGAAAAGTAGAGAATCGGCAGGGTCAGAATCAGCGAGACGAAAAACCGCTGCTTGAACATGGCCGGACTGTGATGCCCGTGACCGCTATGACCGCCATGGCCACCGTGATGACCGTGGCCCCCGGATGCGTGAGGGTCATGGTGATGCTGCTGGGCGGCATCCGCTTCCCGCTGATCAGTTTGGGTGGAATGATGAGAGTGGGAATGATTCATCGAATTGCCCTCGGTAATGCTACATGGGCTTGAGTCGTTGTGATTTCAACCTAGGCCCTCAAGCTGACTGTAGGCTTTAGCCTTGGCAACAATACTTGATGTGTGGGCTCAAGCTAACCACAACCTAATTAACAGTATTTAAAGTCCCTCAGGTGCTAGACAGCAAATGTAAATTCAGAATTTGATAGTTTTGAGTACCTGCCGAGAGGATAGAGCAATCGA
>CAYXJG010000268.1:0-7720 GCA_964465285.1 uncultured bacterium | reverse complement strand
GTAAGGGATCTGCAGCTAAAAAAGAGACCGGAAGAAAAGAGCAGCGGGCGCAGCCTGCTGCTCTTTTCCGGGTACTTTATTTTTTTGCAAGTCCCTCATGTAGGATGCGGTAGGCTTAAGTAAACTCCTTCCTGGCGGCGATGACCACTGGCTTAATTCTCGTACTTTCAATCCTCATTCTGGGAGGTGTGATTGCCACAGCAGGCGATCGCATCGGCATGAAAGTGGGAAAAGCCCGGCTCAGCCTGTTTCATCTGCGTCCCCGGCAAACCGCTACTATTATCACCATCCTCACGGGGGGCGTCATTTCTGCCACCACCCTAGGCATTCTCTTTGCCGTTAGCGAACAGCTCCGCACTGGAGTGTTTGAGCTAGGGGAAATTCAGGATAACTTGGAAGAGGCGCGGGAAGAACTAACCAGTGTTGAGGTCGAGAAACGGCGCATCGAAAATGAGCTGGCGGAAGCGCGTAGTGAGCGGAGGGAAGCCCGCCAGGAACTGCGATCCATTAACCGAACCCTGCGGCAGGCGGTCACTCGCCAAAAGCAAACGGAGGTTGAGCTAGAGCGGGTGGAGGCGAACTTTGAGGCCGCCCAGCAGCGATTGCAGCAAGTATCCCAGGAGACTCAGGAACTTCAGGCAGAACTGTCGGCATTACAGCAAGAGAGCCAGCAGCTTGTGGAAGAGCGCGATCGCCAGATTGCCGCCCGTGAGCAAGAAATTGTAGACAAGGAAGCCCAGCTTCAAGCTCTAGAGCTTCAGCGCACGGAACTCACCCAGGAATTACTAGCTCTAGAGCAGGAAATCCAGTCCCTCCGGGAAGGCAACGTGGTGTTGCTCAACAATCAGCTTCTTACTGCTGGGGTCGTGCGCATTGTGGAACCAGAGGGAGCACGGCAGGTGGTTGACCAACTGCTTCGACGAGCCAACCGAGTGGTTCTGCAAGAGATTTTGCCAGGAACGTCTCTGGTGCAAACCCAGGTGGTGCAGATTACCAATGTCGAAGTGGAAAGCCTGGTTGAACGGCTCCAGGTGGGAGAGGACTATGTGGTCAGGATTTTGTCGGGGGGGAACTACCTGGTGGGAGAGCCCTGTGTGCTAGCAGGTCAGCCCTGCATCCAGGTTATTGCTGAAGCCATTCCCAATGAGCTTATTTTTCAGCCCGAGGAAGTCATTGCCGCCACCACCGTGCCTCCCACGGTTCAGTCCCAGGAAGACCTTGCGGAAAAGCTCGAACTCCTGATTGCAGCAACCCAGTTCCGCGCCCGCCAAGCGGGGGTGCTCAGCGATTCTGTTCAAATTTCTGAGAATCAGGAAGACGCAATCACCTATTTTTTTAATGAGCTTCGGGACTATCAAGACATCAGTGCTATGGCGCTCAACTTGCAGGCGATCGCCACCGCCCCCATTTTTACCACAGGCCCCCTCTCGATTAAGCTAACGGCTGTCCGAGGTAATGAGATACTATTCAGCACGGAAGATGTAGTAAATGAGGATGAGGATACCGATGAATGAATGATGCGATCACCCCCGACGCTCAAGCACCTGGGGGATATTTCCTAGGGTTTGACCCTGGCCGTGATAAATGCGGTGTTGCAGTGGTCGATGTCCAATGCACCCCTCACTACCAGGCAGTGGTTGCGTCGGAGCAAGCGATCGCCACCCTCCACGCCCTCCTGCGAGACTTTTCGATTCAGCACCTGATCCTTGGCGACCAGACTACTTCATCAGCCTGGAAACGACGCCTCGAGCAGGAACTTCTCATCCCTGTGCCTATTAGCTTTGTAGACGAACGATACACCACTCTCGAAGCGCGCGATCGCTACTGGTCACTTTACCCACCTCGAGGCATCCAGCGGCTCATTCCTAAAGAGTTTCGCCAGATTTCTCGCCCTGTGGATGATATTGTGGCAATTTTGCTGGTAGAACGATATTTGGCGATCGCCACCACAGCGTAAAATGGCAGGGTTGGTAAAGTCCTCCTTTTTAGAGGTCCTCCTTTTAGAGAAGGCGTAAGGTTTGGTGCGCGGGGCGATCGCCCCAACCTATGGTTTTATCGGTGCAGAATTAAGGGAGTTGTCACGTCATGAAATGAGATGATTTCATAAAACTTTATCCTTCGTTATATACTGCTCAAGGATGATTAATTAGGAGTGTGTAGATGTCGGCGGCAGCGCAGCCTCTGGCCTTGGCCGAAAAGAAGATACGGGTGCCCAAAGATTTGCTAGGGCCTACTCAAAGCTTCATCAACCCCAATCTCTTGATGTTCCTTGCCGCTGTCGGCATGGTCTGCATATCCACCCTAGGCTATTGGCTCTGGTCCTGGCCTAGTTGGATTGTTTTTAGTTTAAATGTACTGGCACTCCACGCTGTGGGAACCGTCATTCACGATGCGTCCCACAACGTAGCCCATCGCAACCGTATGCTCAACGCGGCCCTCGGTCACGGCAGCGCTCTCATGCTGGGCTTTTCTTTCCCTGTGTTTACGCGGGTTCACATGCAGCACCACGCCAACGTGAATGACCCCGCCAATGATCCCGACCACTTTGTTTCCACAGGTGGCCCCCTGTGGATGATTGCGGCTCGCTTTTTTTATCACGAAATCTTCTTTTTCAAGCGTAGGCTGTGGCGAAAATATGAGCTATTAGAGTGGTTTTTAGGCCGACTGGCAGTCGCGTCCGTCGTCTACCTTGCCATTCAATATGATTTCCTGGGCTACATTTTCAACTTCTGGTTTTCCCCTGCCCTGGTCGTTGGGCTAGCGCTGGGTTTGTTCTTCGACTACTTGCCCCACCGTCCATTTAAGGAACGGGATCGGTGGAAGAATGCACGGGTTTATCCCAGCCCGATTCTCAACATTCTCATCATGGGCCAGAACTATCACTTGATTCACCACCTCTGGCCATCAATTCCCTGGTATCACTACCAGACGGCCTATCGGGCAACCCAGCCTTTGCTTGACCAGAAAGGGTGTCACCAATCCTTAGGGCTGTTGCGCGTCCGAGACTTTGTGAATTTTGTCTACGACATTTTCCTGGGTATCCGCTTTCATGGGCATAAGGCCCAGGATTCACAAGACTCCAACACTCAATAGGCGAGAAAGCGGCGAGATGGGTTGTGCCAAACAGTGCTAGGCACTGTTAACCCTTTTATTAACACGATTTGGCAAAGTTCTCAGAGGATGTTTGAGAAATCATCAGTGCTACTTCAGATCCCCCCTTGCCTTCCTTGAAAAGGGGAGAATCACGTTCAAAGTCCCCCTTTTCAAGGGGGATTTAGGGGGATCAGTATTGTTCCAGCGTGTTATCAAATACTTTTCAAACATTCTCTCAAATTCACAAGGAAGCAACAGGGGTTTGGGGCGCGCTGAGCGCGCCCCAAACCCCTGTTGCTTCCTGAAACTTGCCAAGTCGTAATGACAGGTAGCTTGTCAGGGAAGTCATGAATAGTACAGGTTAGTCAGTTGCACACCCGTCCCGCAAGTAAGCTGTGGGTTAATTCATCAAGTCCACTCAGTGGACTTAGGACTCAACGCCCCCTTGTAAGGGCTGTGAACCCATTTCAGTAAGTTTTCCTGATAGCCCGCGATTGATCTGCGGACAGAGCAAGAAACTCATTCAGAGAGCTGAATGCACCCGTTTCCTCTGCGCTTTAAATAAACATCTGTATTGCTTTCAAAACTGGGATGCACCCGTGGCAGAAATGGGTGTCGAATAGCCCACCGGTGCCCACCGACTCCGTGCCGCTACCTGCCTGATGGTCAGCCGGGAGCAAATTAATGACGTTCTTCCATTGGTTGAGAAGGCGCTTCATTTAACACGCATGGCTTAAGCCAGGGCAGCAACGGAAACCCGTGCGGCAACCTGCTGGGCGATCGCCCGCAATGCCTGGGCAGAGACGGACTCTGGTTTGTTAATCACCACAGGAATGCCCTGGTCGCCCCCTTCTCGCAAATGCATCTCCAGAGGCACGCAGCCCAATAGCGGTAGCTGCAATTCTTCAGACGTCTTCTGCCCGCCCCCGGAACCGAAGATGTCGTACTGGCGATCCGGCGCATCCGGCGGAATGAAATAGCTCATGTTCTCGGCAATGCCCAGCACTTTGACATTAAGCTGCTGGAACATTTTCAACCCCCGGCGGGCATCCTGGAGGGATACGTTCTGAGGTGTGGTGACGATTACTACGCCTGCCATGGGAACCGCCTGAGCCATAGTCAACTGGGCATCCCCCGTTCCTGGCGGCATGTCCACAATCAAGTAGTCCAACTCGCCCCACTGCACCTGATAGAGGAACTGGCGGATAATGCCGTTTAACATCGGCCCCCGCCAGATGACAGGCTGATCTGGATCAATTAAGAATCCCATCGACACCAGCTTCACGCCATAGTTGAAAGCAGGTTCAAGCACTTGACCCTGGGAGCCTTCCTGCACCAGCACCTTTGCGTTAGCTAATCCCAGCATGGTGGGTGCGTTGGGGCCATAGATATCTGCATCCATCAGACCGACCTTCGCCCCGGCCTCCGCCAGAGCCACGGCGATGTTGACGGCAACTGTGCTTTTGCCAACGCCACCTTTGCCGCTAGACACCGCAATGATGTTCTTGACGCCCTCAATACCCTGTTGATCCGGTAACGATGCCTTTTGTTGAGGCGTTTCTGCCGTTACCTCGACATTCACAGATTCAATACCAGGGAGCGTTTTGACTGCCTTCTCGCAATCTTCAACGATAAATTCCCGCAATGGACAGGCAGGGGTCGTGAGCACAAGTGTAAAACTAACGTTTCCACCCTCCACTTCGACGTTGCGGATCATGTTGAGTTCGACAAGGCTTTTCTGCAACTCCGGGTCTTGAACAGGTTTTAAAACCTCAAGCACTGCGCTGGTATCAACCGTCATGAATCAATCCTAAAAAATTATCGCTCATCCTGTCCTGATGCGGCTTCCTCTAGAAACCTGCATCATTATCCATCTTACCGTTCCCTTACATATCTTCAGGCTTCGCAATGAAATGATATTCAATTGATGCCATAATACATGCCATGAATACCCCTGCCCATGTGATAGTCAATTTGTTGGTTATAGGGCGGCAACAGGGAATTGCTGTCCAGCTCGCTGTTTTGGCGGGAGCGGTTTTGCCAGACGCGCCGATTTTTCTGTTCTACTTTGTGGAAAAAGTGATGCGGGGCACGCCAGAGCGAGTTATCTGGTCGCAGGCCTACTTCCAGGAACACTGGCAAAACTTCATCGACCTGTTCAACTCACTGCCGCTGATGGTGCTGGGCCTTGCCCTGTCCCTATGGACAAAATCGACAGTGGCGATCGCCCTTTTTCTGAGCATGATGCTGCATGTCGCTGGAGATTTACCACTGCACCATGACGATGCCCACCGCCACTTTTTTCCCTTCTCTAATTGGCGCTTCATCAGCCCTGTTTCATATTGGGATCCGAAGCATTATGGACAGGTGGTTGCTCCCATCGAAATCGCAGGGGTCATTGCCTGCTGCGTAGTACTCTTCTTGAACAGTGAATCCCTCGCAGGCAAAGCAATGATCAGTACCATTGGCGGTTCCTACATTGCCTACTTCATTTACGTCGTGATGGTCTGGGTGTGAATCGCTCGCTTTTGCCACTCTGACAATTTGCTACTCTGACAAACCGACAGACTGACGACTGCTGCCTGATTGAGGGGACTCGTCTCACTCTCGCCAAAACGCGCGCAAGCTTTAGCCACTAGAAAATATCTCTAGAAACTATCTATAGTAGATAATAAGTAGGTCGGTATTAATAAACTCAGCCTAAAAACCGGGGGAGCACCCTGGAGGGGTGCTCCCCCGGTTTTTAGGTTTTGAGCCTATATATGTTGGGTTACTTATCTTTAGAGCATCTGTGAAAGGATGCATCCCATTTTTAAGCGGGGGGGGCAACGCGCGCTCGCCCAACAAAGCAAAATTAATCAATTTGCAAACGTGGGATGCTTCTCCTATGGAACCTCTAGAAAAAAGTAATGTAAAAACATGTTCCAAGAACAGATTTAAATTTAGACTGATCTTAGAAAAATCTGTTTACATTAATACACTTTAGGGAGATCTGTTTTATGCCATTCACGATCGATTCAGCTCGAGGGATCTTTCCAGATACTCTGTCAGCCGATGTTGTACCCGCTACAATTGCCCGCTTCAACCAACTCAGCGCTGAAGACCAGCTTGCATTAATTTGGTTCGCCTATCTTGAGATGGGCAAGACATTGACCATCGCAGCTCCAGGGGCCGCAAATATGCAGTTTGCTGAAAAAGCTCTGAATGAAATTCGGCAAATGTCCTTCCAAGAACAGTCCCAGGCCATGTGTGATTTAGCAAACCGGGCAGACACGCCAATCTGCCGCACCTATGCGGCCTGGTCAGTGAACATCAAGCTGGGTTTCTGGTATCGTCTGGGCGAATGGATGGAGCAGGGAGCCGTAGCCCCCATTCCAGAAGGATATCGGCTCTCTGCCAATGCCTCATCAGTGCTGCAAGCGATTCAAAACCTCGATCCAGGTCAGCAAATTACAGTGCTACGCAACGCTGTTACAGATATGGGATTTGCCTCTGGCACTACCCAAACCGTCGCGGAACCCGTCGTTCCCCCTCAGGATATGAACCAGCGCATCGAAGTGGCGATCGCTGGAGTCACGAATCCCACTGTTCTCAGCTACATGAACAATCTAAATGCTAATGATTTCGATGCGCTCATTGAGCTATTTTTGCCCGATGGCGCACTCCAGCCTCCTTTCCAGCGCCCCATCATTGGCAAAGATGCAATTCTCCGGTTCTTCAGAGAAGAATGCCAGAATCTAAAGCTGTTGCCGGAGCAGGGCGTATCTGAGCCGGCAGATGAAGGCTACACTCAGATTAAGATTACGGGCAAAGTGCAGACCCCCTGGTTTGGAGCAAATGTGGGGATGAACATCGCGTGGCGTTTTCTGCTTGATCCCCAGGGCAAAATTTATTTCGTGGCGATCGATCTCCTGGCATCTCCCAAGGAACTCTTGAAACTGGCCCGCTAACCATCAACGTGGGAGCATCATTCTTTTGCAAATTGATTAAGGACCGATAATTAAATAACGTGAACCAAATTTTTATTAGGGCGGCGCGGCGATGTCGCGCCGCCCTAATAAAAAGGGATTTTATTTAATCGTCGTTCCTAACTTTATTGACCACTCAGTCCCTTAGCTTAGCTCCCATCCCTTAGCCCCCGCTTCGCACGCCCTCCGGTCTACTCCCAAGTTTAGGAGGAGGGCAACCGAACCACCTTAACGTCCCTCTCCTAAACAGGGCTACGGCTTATACACAGCTCGATTACTACCTCAACATGCTGCATTCGCCCCCCTTAGTCCCCCCAATTCTGGGGGGAGACCGGAGTTCAAAGTCCCCCAAACTTGGAGGATGTAGGGGGCTAGATGGTCTAAAGCAGTCAGTCAGGAACTTATGTATAAGCAGCAGCCTAAACAGGGAAAGAGATTTAGTGTGAGAGCCAGTTCAGCTTTTGAGCCGGACTGAGTAGTTAACCTGGGTTCGGATCAAGCGGTTTTTGGGGGCGGACGCAGTGCGTCTGCTCCCAAAAACTGCATTTTGTCGTCCGCGTTGCAAAGGACAGAATGCAGTTTTGAGCTTATCCCGAATTGACGTTAGTTAGGGATCTACGGCTAAAAAAGATACCGGAAGAAAAGAGCAGCGGGCTGCG
>CAYXJG010000267.1:0-7750 GCA_964465285.1 uncultured bacterium | reverse complement strand
CTCCTGTCTCCTGTCTCCTGTCTCCTGTCTCCTGTCTCCTGTCTCCTGTCTCCTGAATTCTATCCTGGGAAAAACTTCCTGCCTTGAGGAATACGCCTGGAGGTTTAGCTTGCTAAGCTGAAGACCCAAACGGAATGAGGCTTTCAATACTGGAGTGCCTGTGTCTCTTATCCCCAAAAGCATCAGTCCCCCATCAATGTCAAAATCTCGCCGCCGACCGCGACAGCGTAAAAGGAATTGGCTTCCTGTTTGGCTGATGCTGGGTGCTCTGCTGGTGCTCACGCGGGGAAGACTGACCGCTTCCAAGCCCCAAATGCATTTGTTGTCCTCCTGGATGTACCAGTCGCCGCCCCTAGCAATGGACGGGGGTGACCCCTATGTTCGTGCCCTTATGCGGACTATTTCTGCCAGCGAAGCCAGCGATATCCGACCCTACTCTGTTCTCTATGGGGGAAAGCATATCCGTGATCTGAGCGCCCATCCTAATCAGTGCGTTCCTATCACTATGGGCCCCAACAAAGGAGACTGCACAACGGCGGCGGGGCGCTACCAGTTCCTTATTGGAACCTGGCTAGAGAAGGCTGAAAAATATCATCCTGAGCGATCGCAACTGTGGATTCGGAACGAGTATCGGTTTATGCCTGAATTTCAGGATGCTGTTGTCTATCACTGGTTGACCGATACCGATGCCTGGGGAATAGATGTGGCTGAAGAGCTGAGGCAGGGCGATCTGGAAATCGTGCTGAAGCGATTGTCGGGAACCTGGACAAGCCTCGGATATGGCATTGAAACAAACACTATCAGCCCTGTCCTGCCGAGAATTTATAAAAATATGCTGGCTGAGGAACTGGCGATCGCCCAGTAACGCGAAAATGTAGCCGTGCAGTGAACGACGCGCGGCTGTATTCCGGTATGACCTTAGGCGGGGTAGATGCGCAGGCGGCGGTTGGGTTCGTCGCCCAGGCTTGTTGATTTAAGCCGATAGTGTTCGACTAGCTCATGCTGCATTTTGCGGACGGTTGCCGAGCGGGGCAGTAGCTCGACGGGTTGCCCCTTCGGAATCACGATCTGCTCAACCGCGAGTCGGGCCTCTTCTAGAGCTTCTAGCTCATCATCATCACCGCTGCGGGAGAAGATATTCAGGTCAACGGCGTCTTCCGTAGCGCCATCGATGCTGAGCAACCGTTGCAGCCCTCGGATGATTTGAGGAACGCTGTTGGACTTGACGGTGTGGATCGGCAACTGACGCACTTTCGCCATGTGGCGGAGCTTGGAGTGGTTCTTAACGTGCGATCGCAGCGCTAAAACGCCGTGGGCACTGTCAATATCTTTTGTCAGCACCACTGGCAAATTCAGGGTGTAAATCACCTGCTCCATGTTCTGACGGCTCACGCCGTAGGGGTAGATGCGAACGGGCATGTCTTCCCCATTCAGCCCGAACCCCGGTTGGCAGGCATCCAGATCAGCCGCATAGCCCGTGGAGTCCGTCGCCAGGGTTGCATCCAGCATCTCGCTAAACGTCTGGGCTTCGGGAGTCACAGGGGCTTGGGCTGCAAATGCACGACTGGAGCGCTTTGATTTCTTGCTGTTCCCTCCAGGTACAGGGGGCATTCTGCCCGTTGCCCGCCATCCTCCCAGGCCAAACTGGTCACTCCCGCCCAAAGGACGGAGGGGAACGGCTCGTTGAGGGGAGGGATCGATCGCCTCGTGGGTAATTTTCACCGCGCCATCATCCATAACCGTACGAACCTGAGGGTTGGGTTGGTGGCCCCTCAGTCGATAGTCAACGGTTTCCGACACGTTTTCATGAACAGCCCACTTGTGCCGTTCTAACATCTCGATGGCAATGTCGAAGGTGGGGGGCGCTTTGCGCTCTAGCACACTCTTTTGGCTTCCCCGGCGACGGGCTTCGTCGTCGCCCAGCGTCACCGACTGAATGCCGCCCACCAAGTCAGACAGGGTGGGGTTCTTCATCAGATTATCAATGCGGTTGCCGTGGGCCGTCCCCACCAACTGCACGCCCCGCTCAGCGATGGTGCGGGCTGCCAGGGCTTCCAACTCAGTCCCGATTTCATCAATGACAATCACTTCGGGCATGTGGTTCTCCACCGCCTCAATCATCACCTGATGCTGCAGTTCGGGTCGGGCAACCTGCATTCGCCGCGCCCGGCCAATGGCAGGGTGGGGGACATCGCCATCCCCAGCAATCTCATTCGACGTATCGATAATCACAACCCGCTTGTCGAATTCATCGGCGAGCACCCGAGCAATTTCGCGCAGAGCCGTTGTTTTTCCGACACCAGGCCGCCCCAGCATGAGAATTGACTCGCCTCTGCTCACCAAATCGCGGATCATACCAATGGTGCCAAAAATAGCCCGCCCTACCCGACACGTCAGGCCGATAACCTTGCCAGAGCGGTTTCGCATGGCGCTGATGCGGTGCAGGGTCTTTTCAATGCCTGCGCGATTGTCGCCACTGAAGTCACCGATGCGGTCAATGCAGTGCTGAATATCGGATTCTGCAATCGGATCGTTGATGAGATATTCGGTTTGATCGGAGAAGCGGGCTTCGGGTTGTCGCCCCAGATCCATCACGATTTCAATCAGGGACTCACGCTGGGGATGGGCTAAGAGGCGATCGCAGATAGACTGTGGCAGGATATCCAAAAGCTCTGTCAGATCATCCGCCGCAACCCACTCATTGACGGTCAGGGTGTTGGGAAGGGCTGGGTCTTGCGCAGATGAAACAGAGAGTTGGGGGCGAGACAGGGAAAAGTTACGATTATTAAGCGTCATATAAGTGAAGAGAAATTAGACGAAATCTTGATCTGGAGCAGTTAGTAGAAATGAGACTGCGCTAGGGGATAGAAGCTGTGACAGGCAGTCGAAGTGAACGCATTCCATATCATCATGGCGATGTACCGAAAAAGGACGACTAGTAAGGCTGATCGTTGAGCGAGTTTCGTCATAATCTATCATTAGCACAAATTAACTAACGGAGGGGTGTCGGATCACCGAGCGGGGATCGACGGGGAAAGACAGGGGGCTATCGTCAGGCAAATCAGTGGAGCAGGGGATGGGAGAGGGGGACGTAGGCGACAGGGGCGATCGCCCGTAACGGCTTGTAGATTGGCTGGTGAATTGGCGGTTACCTTGGCTTTGAGCTTCGCATTGAGAGGAGGAGCCGGGTGATGATGCCTGGGGAGATAGCCCCCCCGACACATTTAGGGACGAACCAGAGCCTTTTAGTTGGGACACTAGTTGGGATGCCCGCTCAACCCCCTGTAGCAGCAGGGCGGGATGGTCTTCAAGGTAAGGCGATTCACCGGATTGGGTGAGTGTTTCGAGGGCGTTGAGCACTGGAGACAGGTGCGATCGCGCGTAACTGCCGTAGGCAACGCCTGCAAGCTGAGGGTGAGTACCCAGTAGACCCATGCGCCGCAGCGTCGGAACCGTATGGCCGTTAGTTCCTCCTGCCAGCTGAACATATCCCGGCAGCCCGGCAGCAAGCACTTTTTGCGCCAAACGAATGGCGGCACGGGTCGTTCCTGCACCAATGTCTCCACTCATGGGCCGTCCATCGGTCTGCCAGATCACAACCTGGGGAACGGGTGTCATCGTCTGATGCAAGGCATTGAGATAGGGCACCAACCCCTCACCATCGGGACAGCTCACGGCAATGAGCTTGAGGCGAGGAACAAAAGGGGCGATCGCCCGCCATACCCGCAAAAATGCCTCCAGCCGACCAATCTGGGTGTGAATTTCTACAGCATCCACATGGGGCAACACTGATGACACCAGCGTCTCCAGGTTTGTGGTGTAAGACTGAGTGATGATGTGCTGAAGGGGACACACTGGAACACAGCGCCCACAGCCGTAGCAGCGCTCGGCAATGACGCCAGGGGAATCCATACCAGGAACACCTTGCACAGCAGGGGAAAGGGCGATCGCATTGGCAGGACAAATCTGCTCACACGGACGGGGACAGTCATGGGGACAGTATGCAGGATTGAATGTGGCTTTACGAAAGTGGGGGTCGTCGCCATCATTCAGACTCACCATAAGCCACGGGTACTTTCGCCGAGGCAGATTCTGACGAGAGAATTGAAGAGAATGGTGTGGTGCCAAAGATGCGAGGGTATCATCATTCTGTAGCTTTGCCGCCTGTAGCTTTACCGCCTGTAGCTTTGCCGCCACGTCCAGCGCCTCTCGGGAAGCAGCGACAATTGTAGGGTCAGCGGCAACATCAATACAATCGGCACCCGCTAACGTATAGGCTAAGACAAGGCTTCGAATGGCAGGGAGATGCTGGTAGCTGGCTCCACAGATTAACTTGAACCAGGTGTTCTCCCTTAATGACAGAGAAGGACAGAACAAGATCAATAACCCTTGCAGGAGTGGTTTGCTTTCCGGAAGGATTCCGAGATCCATTTGCAACCTAGTCTACAACATGCTCCAAAATGTCAATGCTTTTACCCAAAAACTTCACATATCACGACTTGGCAAAGTTCTCAAATTCACAACGCAAAAACAGGGGGGATGGGGCGCGCTCAGCGCGCCCCATCCCCCCTGTTTTTGCGTGAAACTTGCCAAGTCGTGTTGGGAGCAGGAGCTAGGGGATGAGAGCTGAACGGGAATGAGAGCTGAACTAAGAGGCTGAGTCGTGACTCTTAACCCTTAATTCCAGGATTCAAGAAATGCCCGCACGCTACCGTTTGGTTGCAAAACCAGACGGACTTTGGGCATGACGCCCTCAGCTTCCAGGGGCGAGACAAACGGAGTTCCAATGGCCGGCATATTCGCTTGGCTCGCATACAGGCGCGCCGTTGACCCCAGCGGATCAACTTGCGCCAGGGATCCATCAGAATTAAGCACCAGGCGATACTCCACAGCCCGGTCGAGATCTTCTGGTGGCTGCCAGGACTGCTGGAAGTAAGCACGAATTTCATTCACCTGCGGGAGGGATGTGGGGGTGGAAGGCGCTGCCGTAGCCCTCTCGGATTCTGATGCTGTTTCAGGAACGATGTCAGCGGAAAACTGGGAGTCGGCAGCACTGCGCTGGTTAGTCGAAGAGGGGACAGCAGGGGAGGCAGCCGACGGGGCAGGGGCAATCGCCTCGTCATCTAGCATCCCAGCCTGTTCATCACCCTCCTCTGCACTCTCCTCTGGGGCACGCTGCCGTTCTGTCACCGGAGGCAACGCTGCCAGTTCTGGGGGAATGGTGCGATCGCCCTCGGCCACTGCACCATCGGCATTCGTCTGATTGCCTGTGCCATTTGGGGAAGTATCCGCTTCTGCGTTTGCATCAGCATCAGCATCGGCGGCTGCCCCAGGATTTTCCCCCTCAGGCGCAGCCTCTAGAGCTAACCCATTGCCATCAGGAATCTGCCGAACACGGTCTGCACGGCTGCGGGCCTGGGAAGGATCAGCCAGCTCAGCATTATCCAACCGCTCAATGGATGCACGTTCATCTTGCTGCTGTGCCTGCTGGGTGTCTGCGCTTTCTACATCGCGGATGCCGGAATTGGACTGCTGGAGCATCTCTGTGACTGCCGTGGTCATACCGACAGCAAAGACCACCACAGCAACGGCTTTCATCCAGGGCGGCGTAGACCGGAACCAGCCTTTCTCCTGCAAGTCAGGCATGGCCAGATGCTCCCCTTTGTACTCATCCAGGGCATTCGCCAGGTCAAACAGTTCGGTGGTGCTGAGGGTTTTAGAGGTGCCAGAGTCGTCTGTCGCCAGGGAACCCAGCCAAAGGCGATGCGTCAGTAGCCCGCCCGGTAGCAGCGCCAGTCCTGATGGGATGACAATACCCAATCCGCCAGCCTGGTTTACGCTACTCGCCTCAGGCATAGAAGGGGCGGGGTGGTGGGGTTCCATGATCACCTCAGGGGGGACAAGCGATCGCCCCGGCTCAAGCTGTGTGTGGGGCAGGGGGGACGGGCGACGCTTGGCATGAATGGGGATCACCGATGAATCGTCCTCCGGTTCTGGCGATGCCTGAAAGACACTGCTGTTGAACTGGGCTGTAGATTGGGTCAACATCTGCTGCACATAGGCATCCACCACATCACACAAGATTTCGAGCTGGTGGCGATCGCCCTGGACTCTCACATGCTGCTCAGCGGGTAGGTGAGGGCCATCAAAGGCAAGCCGAAACCGGACATTGTTCAGCACCGTCCGGTTCATCCACTGGGAGAGGGGCGATCGCTTTGCCATGATTTCGAGGGTGCAGGTGGGCGGCGTATATCGCCGGAGGACGGAAACAGCCATAACAGTGTCAGGGTGTAGGACGGATGTAAGACGGATGTGGGACGGATGTAGAGTTGTGAGGGGTAGATCGGGCGGAACATCAAGCCGGCATAATTGTTGAGTGTTCCCAATGTCTTAAATAATGCCTTAACTCAGACGCTTCGCTTATGCAGACCCCGTACAAGAGGCTGATCAGGTCTTTCATCACAGTGACCGGGAGCATCCCACTTTTGCAAATTGATTAATTTTGTTTTGTTGGGTAGGCGGGCGCAGCCCGCCTACCCAACAAAAGTGGGATGCTCCCCAGTGACCTAACCATTGCGGCGGCGTTTTCGGCTAGATGCTCGGTGAGAGCGGGCAGTGGATGGGGGCGAGGAGTTGGGCGATCGCCGCCCCTCTGCGTGGGAACGGTCAAGCAGTGCCATCCACAACCGTCGAGTCCCCTGGGGAGAGCCGTAGAAGAACAGGTCAATCAGCAACTTCCAAGCAAGGTGGGCAAGGGCATCGCCGGAGAGCATGGCATCCTCGTCCATGCGCTCCTGGTAGAAGTTGCTGAAGTTGTCCAGATAGTCCCCCAGCAGTGCTGTACGGTGAGGTTCCTTCCCCTCTTCCGCCACCCTCTCCAGCAGTGCCACTGCCCGCCGCAGTAACTCTTGGTGTTCCTGCGCCAAATAGCAGATAATTAGCACGAGCGATCGCGCCTCTTCTACATCGAGCCGCTTTCGTCCCTGGCCTTTTCTCAGGGGACTTGACTGACGCAACCGCCAGAGCGCTACCCGGTCTGCAACCACGTTAGCTAGATTCAGATCCTCAGCGGCTTGCAACATCGCCTCAGAGCCAATGCCTGTCAACGCTTCCAGCGCAAGCAAAATTAGATCAAGCTGCGCTTTGATGTTGTCAAGCTGAGACGGATTGGGTTGTTCAGAGAGGGAAAGCTGTTCCCAGTTAGGCTGCTGAGCAGCCGAGCGAATGGTGGACGGCATAGCTTTAAAATAACCATGAGCACGGAGGAGTAACCATCAGTTACACGTCTTGAAACGGGCAATCCAGAGCTAACCTCTAGATGTCGTCATTACAGCATGGCAAAAAAGGGCGCGTTTTAGCCAACCCAATCATTGGTTTTCACATGGATTCTTTAGATCGATGTTCAAAACACACACTAAACGTTAACTCAGTTGAGGCACGAAGCCGGGCACACCAGAGCTTACTGAATGATGTCCAGCCCATTATAGCGGTGTGCAAATTGGTTAAGCACGCCCAAATGTGTTGAGTGGCGACGCAGAGCGCCGCCACTCAACACACTGTACTTAATGTGCTCGCATAGCGCTATATATGGAGCAATCAGACACGACTTGGCAGGTTTCACGCCAAACCCCTGTTTTGCGTTGTGAATTTGAGAACTTTGCCAAGTCATGTTACTTAATTTTCGTTCTGTCGTTCAGATAAGATGCAGCCTGTTAAGCGCAACGGTTGAGCGCAACGGTTGAGCGCAACG
>CAYXJG010000266.1:0-7751 GCA_964465285.1 uncultured bacterium | reverse complement strand
AGCGACCGCGAAGATTTGCGGTAACTGATGCATGCGAATGCGAGAGGCATCTTCACCTTTCACTGCGGTAGCTTTTGAGCCAGTCGCCAATGGCCAGGAACCCTCGATTACCAGCCGTCACCGCCAGGGTGAAGAGCGCCAGGCATAGGGCCATCTGATGCCGTTTGCCAGAGACCTTACGGACATCGGACAGCTCAACGAAGGCTTCGAGAATCTCGATCCGCTCTACAGCGGGCTTAGGCCGTGAGTCGATAACGGCAGGGGTGGGGGTGGGGGGCAGACGCATAATCGCTAGAACCATTGGGATTAGCCTAAAGCTCTGGCATCTTTAGGCCCCCTTGAGAATGAAATGGCCCTGCCACCAATCCGGAGCAGTGATCAAACTTCCCAAAACCCCTGATCCCTTTGAAGTTTCGATTCTCAAAGCAGTTCAATCCTGACTAGCGCATTAGTCCTTGAGTTGATGTTATGCTTGATAGACTGTGTTTTAGTAACTGGTGTGGCGTGCCATCGGCTTTTGCCATTCAGGCACGTTAATTCGCAGCCCTGCTTACATTTAATGCGTTCTGTGGAGCACTGGGAATGGAGCGAATGGTGATTGCATCCAGATAGATTTTATGGATACCCCATTTGAGATTACGCTGCAGATTGTCGCAGCAACCATTGCTGGTATTAGTGCTCAGGTTTTGGGCGATTTTCTTAAGGTACCGAGCATTGTTTTTTTACTGCTCTTTGGTATTCTGATTGGGCCAGATGGGTTGGGGATCCTGCATCCTACGATGCTTGGCACCGGACTCGAAGTGCTTGTTGCCCTGTCGGTCGCGCTAATTCTTTTTGAAGGCGGGCTTAGTCTAGAGCTACGAGACCTAGGCCGTGTATCAGGAAGCTTGCAAAATTTAGTCACTTTCGGAACACTCCTCACGCTCGTTGGTGGCGGCATGGCCGCTCACTGGTTTAGTGAATTCCCCTGGCCACTAGCTTTTTTATATGCGTCCTTGGTGGTCGTGACCGGGCCGACGGTCATTGGGCCGTTGCTAAAACAGGTGAATGTTGATCGGCAAGTGGCAACCTTGCTGGAGGGAGAAGGAGTATTGGTAGATCCAGTCGGTGCCATCCTCGCCGTTGTGGTTCTCGATGTCATTCTTAATGGAGATACCGCGCCCCTGTCGGTCGTCAGTGGACTGGTTTTACGTCTGAGTATTGGAGGAGCGATTGGCGCTGCCGGAGGGTGGCTGCTGGGCTTTTTTCTTAAACGCGCTAATTTTTTATCGGAGGAACTGAAGAATTTAGTTGTTCTCGCAGGAGTTTGGGGGCTTTTTGGGGTATCTCAGCTTATTCGCGGTGAATCAGGGCTGATGGCAACAGTGGTCGCAGGGATTGTCTTGCGAGCAGCATCCGTTCCTGAAGAGCGGCTTTTGCGACGTTTCAAAAGCCAATTAACAATCCTGGCTGTCTCTGTACTCTTCATTCTGCTGTCGGCAGATTTATCTATTGCGAGTCTCTTTGCCTTGGGCCGAGGGGCACTGGTTACTGTCGCCATGCTAATGTTTGTCGTTCGTCCCATCAACGTATGGCTGTGCACCTGGAACAGTACCTTAAACTGGCGACAAAAGCTGTTTCTGGCATGGGTAGCTCCTAAGGGCATTGTGTCTGCATCGGTCGCGTCCCTGTTCGCTATTCTCTTGACAGAACGAGGCATTAGCGGCGGCGATGCCATCAAAGCCCTGGTGTTTTTGACCATTATTTCCACGGTTGCCTTGCAGGGATTAACGGCTGGCTTGGTGGCTCGCTGGCTCAACATTACCTCGATGCAGGCGACGGGAGCTGTCATCGTAGGCTGTAATTCCCTGAGCTGCTTGATTGCCCGTCTGTTTAAGGACAACAATGAGTCGGTTGTGCTCATTGACACGAACCAGGATGCCTGTGAAGAAGCCAAGCAAGAGGGTATCCCCGTATTCACAAGCAGCGCCCTGGATATGGATGTGTTGGAAGAGGCGGGGCTGGGTTCATCTGGAACCTTTTTGGCCATGACGAACAATGGTGAAGTGAATGTTGTGCTTGCTCAGCGCGCTACGGAGGAGTTCAACCCGCCCCGTGTGCTGGCAGTATCTCCTGTAGAACCCAAAAACTCGCCGCCCAAAAACTCTGCCCCAAAAAATCCAGACTCAAAAGCTCCCGTTGAAGGGCTGCCTAAGGAAAAGATAGGAGTAGCTAGCGCAAAAGCGGCGAAGCCCAAACCTGCCTCGCCCAAGGTTCAAGCTGCCTTTACTGAGCAGATTCCGTTGAAGAAATGGAATGGGTTTATTCAAGATGGTGCCGTGAAGCTAGGAGAAACAACTCTGCGAGCGACAGGGCTGCTCTTTCAGCAAGCTCATCTCCGCGCACTTACCCGCGCAGGGGAGCTCATGCCCATTCTGCTGGAACGGAGTAATCGGCTTTATGTGGTTCAGGCAGCGGAAGAATGGCAAGCGGGCGATCGCATCATCTACCTGCTGCACGACCCCCGACCTAAACTGTTGCGACGGCTCTCTGGTGGCATCACACCAGGGCGCTTGTCCCTAGAAAAGCTGCCTGCGGTAGAGGAGATACCGATGCCAACCGTTACTCCCCGAGAAAAATCAGCAGCGTCACCATCCCCTTCAGCCGCTAACATCCAACCCTCCACGAACGGCACGCCTACTAACGGCACGTCATCTACCCCGATATCCTCTCCTCCAGCGGATCGATCGATTTCTCAGCCTGCTGCTGAGTAATGCCTCAAATTATTACGAAACATTACCGTGTATTTCAACATCACTCCATCCTGGCGGGCTTTCAGCGGTCAGGCATTCCTTGCTGATTTACACTGAACAATCAGAAGTAGAGAGCATCGACCCTCTGCAATAGAAGGGGCAGTCTGTTGGGAACGCGAGCTGTAGCCGCCCTCCCACATTCATTGGATGCTCTCAAAATGCGTTATGCCTCTGTCGCTGCTGAACCCTTCGTGTCAGCCATTGACGGAAGAGTTTCACGCACCGTGATTAAACAGTGCTGCTAAGATCCCCATGATTGTTACGTCCTACCGCGAAGATCCGTTTTTAAGCCTCCGTTACGTTCAATCGTTTGATGAGTTTTTGACCGTTGTTCGCGCAGAACTGAATGCCGCTATCCACGCCAAATCTGTAACGATGCGAGCCGTCGGCGTTGATAATCCGCAACAGTTCTTAAGCCTGTCCATACCCCTGGATGATGTGGATCCCCTGGAAGCACTCCGGGCGATCGCCCCTTCCGACCAAAATTATTTCTACTGGGAAAACGGACGCACTGGAGAGGCGATCGCCGCTATCGGCTGTGCCCAGACAATGGAACTATCGGGATACCAGCGCTTCTTATCATCCAAGCAGGCGGTTCAGGACGTGTTTGAGCGCACCTTGCCCATCGGCGACCAGAGTGCGCCTTTTTCGGGGCCACGGGTATTTTGCCGCTTCACCTTTTTTGACCAAGTGGACTCTCAGGCTCCCTTTTCCCCTGCTACCCTTATTCTTCCCCATTGGCAAATTGCCACTGATGGTACCACAGGCAGTTTCGTTGCCAATGTTCCCCTGCCGACCCACCACACCCTCCAAGAAACCTGCCGCACCATCTGGGACACCTTATCCCGGCTTCACGGAAAGCCGTTCGATTCACTCCCCCGTATCCGCTCCTCCCAAAGTTACCCAGGAGATTGCCCTGGCGATCCATCATCCCCTCAAGCGACTCCGCATCAAGCTCCTGATCGTCGATCCGCCGCATCCAATCTGATCACGCGCTCCTTTGGAAAACCTTGGTCGAGCTTCTCTACCAGAGGGATTCGTTCCAAGCCCAGCCATCCAGGCCACAAACCGGATCAGTGCCCTGATCTCGTCCTGCCCAAACTACCCCAAACCGCCCAGCGCCAGGTCGTCGAAACCGTGACATCCCTGCTGCACACCCTAGAGACCACCGAACTGAACAAAGTGGTATTAGCCCGCGCCCTGGATGTACAGCTTGATGGGGCATTCAACGGTCATCGTAATATCTCGACCGTGGATGCGTTGTCGTCTCTACAAACCCTGCGCCAGTGCCACTCAGACTGCTATTTGTTCGCCACGCAAAATGACCGGGGACAAACCTTTCTGTGTGCCAGTCCCGAAAAGCTAGTCAGCACCCAGGGAAACTACCTAGCAACCGAGGCGATCGCCGGTTCTGCCCCCCGAGGCCGCACCCCCGCCGACGATGCCCGCTACGCCAACGCCCTGCTGAACAACCGCAAAGAACGGTATGAGCACCAGTTGGTCGTAGACTTCATCAGCCAGCAGCTTGCTGCGCTAGGATTGGAAATCCAGCGATCGCCCGTGCCCTGCCTCCTACCCCTCAGCACTATCCAGCACCTCCAGACCCCCATTGTAGGCACCCTGCCTGCCCATCTCCATCCCTTGGATCTGGTGGCCGCGCTCCACCCTACCCCCGCCGTTGCTGGCGTCCCCCGTGACCGGGCGTGTGCCTTGATTCAGCAGCACGAGTCCTTCGAGCGGTCGCTCTACGCAGCACCGATAGGGTGGATTGACGCCCAGGGAGACAGTGAGTTTTTGGTGGGCATCCGGTCAGCGCTCCTAGACGGCAACACCGTGCGGCTCTACGCAGGGGCAGGCATCGTCCAGGGGTCGAATCCCCAGCAGGAATTAGCCGAGATTGAGCTAAAGTTGCGATCGCTTTATAGTACGTTGGTTCAGGCTGGTTGATTGTGGCGGGAGGCGGGAAGAGAGAAGAGGAAAGGGGAAAAGGAGAAGGAGGTGTTTCTGTTGCTTAGGCCCTGCCTAGACAACCACCAGGGAAGCTCTGCCCCCTGTGTGCCGGAGGCACAAGACGCTGGGCAGCAGTCACGGCATCCAAAATCTAAAATCCAAAATCTAAAATTCAAAATGGCATAAGATATGGAACACGTAGACCGAATACAGTGGCTTAGGAACAATACGTCCCTTGCCGTACTGAGTGATGAGGTGTTGGGGGCGATCGCCGCTGCCGTTCAACCCGAGTTCATTCAGGAAAATCGCCGCCTCGTTCTGGAGGACACTCTGCCTCCGGCAGTCTATGTGCTCAAAGCAGGCCGGATGGAAAGCTATCGCACCAGCACTGATAGCCTGGCTGAAGCCACTAGCCTCCTCCCCGGTTCCATTCTCTATCTGCAAGAAATGCTGTTGGATCTGCCTGCGGAGCACACGGTCATTACCCTGTCGGACTGTGAACTGTGGCGCATTTCCCGTGAGGATGCCCAGCGCATTATCGCGGAGTATCCCGAAGTTAACCGCATTATCTCCCGCCAACTTGCCGCCCAACTGGATGCGGTGTCTGCCCAGCTTGCCTTTGAGCAGGAACGGCAGGTTGCCCTGCGGCCCTATCTTGTGCCACGGGTGCGCCGAGGCATTATCGGCTCTAGCCGCTATGCAGTGCGGCTGCGGCAGTCCATTCGGAAGGCGTCGGGCGATCGCCAACCTGTGCTCATCTTTGGAGAACCAGGACTGGGCAAAGACAACGCCGCTGCTCTGATTCACTTCGGGTCAGATTCTCGCCGCCAGCCTCTGATTCAGATCAACTGCGACACCATTCAAACCAGCGGGGCAGAACTCTTTGGCAGGGCGGGAGGCAAAGCGGGACTGCTGGACTGGGTGGGGAACGGCACCATCATCTTCAACAACGCCCAGGAATTTCCCAAACACCTCCAGGAACGGCTCATCCGTTTGCTGGAAACAGGGGACTACATCCCCATTCAGCGAGATCCTGAAACCCCTGCCTCCCCGAAGCGCTGCGCCGCCCGCATGATCCTCACCTCCGAGCGCACCCTGCCCGACATTGAACGGCGGGGCGTCATTGCCCATTCGATTAAAGTGCCGCCCCTGCGGGTGCGAAAGGCGGACATCAAAGACCAGGTGAACTACTACATCAGCCTGGTGTGCCGCGATCGCGGCTTCTCCAAGCCCACCGTAGACCCCCAGGCCATCCGTAGCCTCCAGGGGTACGACTTTCCGGGCAACATTTCAGAACTGGAGAGCATGGTGGAGCGTGCCTTGATTCAGGCGAGCGGCGAAGCCGTTCTCACCGAGGAAATCTTCTGGTCAGACAGCACCAAAACCCAACGGTTCCGGCTCAATTTGCTGAACGCCTATCCTGCCCTGCGCCGCTTCCTCCGCAGTCCCTGGTGGCCTGATCGCCTCAACTACGGGGTCACCCTCACCGCCTTCGCCATTGTCGTGGGTTTGCTGTTCCTTGGCCCCCAGACCCGCCATGAAAACATCGCCCTCACCCTCTTCTGGGCGGGGTGGTGGCCCCTAGTGCTGATTATCTTTCCGTTTTTGGGACGCATCTGGTGTGCTGTGTGTCCGTTTATGATTTACGGCGAAGTCACCCAAAAGCTCTCCCTCTGGCTGTTTCCCAGAGACCTCTTGCCCTGGCCCCGCCAGCAAGCCGAACGGTGGGGCGGCTGGTACCTCTTCGGCCTCTTTGCCCTGATCCTACTCTGGGAAGAACTTTGGAATTTGGAAAACGTCGCCTATCTGTCAGCGTGTCTGCTGCTGCTAATCACCGCTGGAGCGATGATTTTCTCCGCTCTGTTTGAGCGGCGGTTTTGGTGCCGCTATCTCTGCCCCATCGGCGGTATGAACGGCCTCTTCGCCAAGCTGTCCATGACGGAACTGCGGGCACAGCAGGGCATCTGCTCCGCTACCTGCACCACCTACCAGTGCTATAAAGGCGGCCCCGCAAAGGGTGAAGGGCAGGAAACTAACGGCTGTCCCATTTACTCCCACCCCGCCCAGCTCCAGGAAAACCGGGACTGCGTCCTGTGCATGACCTGCCTGAAAGCCTGCCCCCATCGCTCTGTGGAATTTAACCTGCGGCCTCCCGGCATCGAACTCTGGACAAGCCACAAACCCACCCGCCACGAAGTCGCCCTGCTGTTTCTGCTGCTGGGGGCGGTCGTTCTCCACCGTTTGCCGGAACTCGAGGCCGTCCTGGGCATCCCCCTGCATCTGGAGAATTTTGCCGCCCATGCAGGCGTTTCAATCCTCGCTCTTGCCTTGCCGGGGGCGATCGCCCTTCTCACCTATGGGATCATGCGCCTGGTTAGGCCCGCCATCAAATCCCGACCCTTTATCGATCTCGCCTATGGCTACCTCCCCCTCGTGCTGGGGGCAAACCTCGCCCATTACCTGGAATTAGGACTAATGGAAGGGGGACGAGTGCTGCCCGTGACGTTTGCCACGTTTGGCATGGAAGGCAATGGGCTGCCCATCGCTGTGGCACATCCTGCTGTGCTTGCTTTTCTTCAAGGGGTAACATTAATCATATCGGTGTGGCTCAGCGTGTTTCTAACGCAGAAAATAGCGCGGCAGCCACTTGTAAAGCTGTTCCCCCAGCATGTGGCACTCTTTGCATTGGGGTCACTGATATGGACGCTAGTTCTCTCTGCGAGTCAGTTTCGCTAAGATGAGGGGATGAAAATCTGCGATAAATATCCACGCCAACATGGCGATCGCCCTTGGAGCGTTACATAGGGCGATCGCCCTACCTATGCAGGGCATTGCGGAGTGGCTGTCCCAGCAATAAGTAAGAGTTATCTTGCTTGGGACGCAACCCAAGCACCCAGGGTAGCGGCATAGGGACGTAAATGGCTCAACTGGTGACTGACCCATTCCAGATTAAAGAACTTGCAAGAAAATAAAGTACCCGGAAAAGAGCAGCGGGCTGCGCCCGCTGCT
>CAYXJG010000265.1:0-7754 GCA_964465285.1 uncultured bacterium | reverse complement strand
GCTGCTCTTTTCTTCCGGTATCCTTTTTAGCCGCAGATCCCTTAGGGCAAAACTATTTTAGGGAACCCGTGTTCCGCGCGGGCTCCCTAAAATGGTTTTGGTTTCACGAACTCTTTCGTTGCTATAGTACTGACGCGAGTACTCTACGTATCGCTTAATTTGTAATCATTCCAGGCATTGCGGGCGTAGTCGTCTTTGCGTACTACACGCTGGTGGATTGGGCTGTGCTGGATGCTGCCTATGAGGAATATGATTCGGTTCGACAGAGCAGAACAGATCTATTTGCACTGTTCGCGGCAAATGCCCAGCAGATGATTCACCGGATCAATGTGTTTGCCGATGGGGTTTGGACGTTGTTAAGTGCCATTTTGGCGGCGATTGGCATTCACGGCATTACCCGCCGCTGATCGCAGTAACCCATACCCTCCACAAAAATTCGTCAAGGCTCTATGAATTCTGCTCGATGTCTGTCTGGCGATCGCCCAGCTGAAGGCTCTCTGCTTCGCCCCGCTTTTCAAACAAGCCAAACAGTGGGCCTAACACTGCCCCGAACACAAATCCTCCAGCGTGTGCCCAGTAAGCAACACCACCACTTTCCATACCCACGTTGGTAGACACGCCGAGGCCAGCAATACCATAGGCGGCCTGCTGCAAGAACCAAATGCCTAAGAATAAATAGGCGGGGATACGAGGGGTGATGAAGAAGAAGCCAAACGGGATAAAGGTGAGGATGCGGACTTTGGGGTAGCGGAAGATGTAGGCTCCCATGACTCCGGCGATCGCTCCACTGGCTCCTAGGGACGGAATTGTTGAGTCTGGTGCGACAAACCATTGGGCAAGGGTAGCCAACACACCACATCCCAGGTAGAAGATGAGAAAGCGGACTCGCCCCATTTCTTCCTCAACATTGTTGCCGAAAATCCACAGGTACAGCATGTTGCCGCCCACATGAAAAAAACCGGCATGAAGGAACTGGGCGGTAATCAGGGTACCCCATTCCAACAGGCTGTAGGCGGAAAAGTCTCGCAGAAAGCTGATGGTCAACTGTTTGGGAACGACAGCCCACTGATAGAAGAAGGCTTCAAGGGCGGTTGGAGATGTGGATGAAACCGCCATCTCAATGACGAAAACCAACAGATTAGCAGCTATCAATCCATAGGTAACGTAGGGAGTAATCTTCGTTGGGTTTTCGTCGCGCAAAGGAACCACAGATTTCTTTCTCCTGATAAGCTTAACGTTAATTTAGCCCGAACCTTATTGGGAGCCAAGGTTTCACACACTAGCGTGGGCTGACAAGGATCATTGCTATACCGAGGCAATCATATACCCTGCCAGGTCATAAACTTAATTTTTGAATTCGTGAAATCCTCCGCTGAGCGGAGGATTTCACGAATTCAAAAATTAAAATCGTAGCCTGTGGCAGCATACATTCACGATGTATATCGAATCTTGCGGGATGAAACCTCTTGCTGTGGACATAACTTCGTCATTTTTGTGACGACTTGGCAAAGTTCTCAAATTCACAATGCAAAAATAGGGGTTTGGCGCGCGCTGAGCGCGCGCCAAACCCCTATTTTTTTCGTGAAACTTGCCAAGTCGTGTTTTGTCAGGTTACGCAAGTCCTCTATAAGTATCTCGGCATAAAGTATCTCGGCATAATTAGAAACCAGCTTAAAATCCTGCGCTGCCCGCGCAGCGGGCAGCGCAGGATTTATAGGTTTTATCGTTAACTGTGACCATCTACTTATCGAGCGCATTTCCGGGGGGGGTGCTGCACCCCGTCCCTCCACAAAAATGCATAAATCTTATTGCGGTGTGCAAATTGGTTAAGCACACCCAAATTTGTTGAGTGGCGGCGCAGAGCGTCGCCACTCAACAAACCGTACTTAACGCGCTTGCACCGCGCTATATTTGTATCGCTTTATATGAGAAACCGGCCCCAGCGGAGGCGGCTAACCTATGCGGTGGTAGGATAAGAGCGATCGCCCCTAGGGGTATTCTATCTGCCTGTCATTTGTTGGAGTCGTTATGCACCAGCCTGTCTCATCGCCCCCTAAATTAGTTGAGACCGACATTCCTTATCCTGACCTGTTTGCTCTGGATGTTCAACTCACCCCAGTGCCGTCTACGGATCAGAACGCTGACCAGTGGACGGTGATGATGTCTTTTTCCGCAGGAACCCACTGGTTTGACATTGCTGGGGGACGGGTGCAAGTGGCGATCGCCCAGGCACACCTGACGCTGGAGCTTCAAAACGCTACATTTAGCGTTACGGTTGATGAAGGCGGGTCAGTAGATGGGATTGTGCTGCGTTGCTTTCCCAACTCCATTCCCCGCTTTGAGATGGCACCGTCTGAGGAGACAACACTGGATGCCGACATCAAGAACCTGGCGTTGGGAACCCTGCACATGGGAGACGGCCCCAGTTCTGTAGCATTCACCGTAGCGATCGCCCCACGGAATATTCGCATTGTGGATGCGGAAGGGCTATGGCGACACGACATCACCCCCAACAAACACGGCATTATCGAGCGGAAACTGGCATGGTCGATCGCCGAAACGGCCCTAGCCTCCCACCTGAGCTATATCCAGCTATGCTATCGCTGCCCCAACCCGTGCGATCGCCTCCAGCATCAGTCCCGTACCCTAGACGAGGGAGCCTTAAAAAAGAGCATCGACACCGTCATCCACGCCCGCACCAGCAATATTCTCGACCTGGCAAAAGAAGCTGGGTTAGTGATCGACACTGATCTGGCGGGAGCACAGTTCCGGGGAGCCAGCCTCAGTGGCCTCGACCTCAGCAGTGTGGACCTAAGTGCTGCCAACCTCCGGGGTGCTGACCTGACGGATGCGGAACTGAGCGAAGCCAACCTCAGCGATACGAAGCTCGGCGGCGCAGACCTGAGTGGTGCCGACCTGGGCAGCGCCAATCTCCGCAATGCTGACCTGCATCGGGCAAGCCTTGCCCTGGCCAACTTAAGCGGTGCCGATTTAACCCACGCAAATCTGCGAGACACCAATCTAAGCCAAGCAAACCTCAACGGTGTTCACGTTGAAGGGGCAATTTTTGGTCACAACACAGGACTATCCGATGATGTGAGAGGCGCATTAGTTGAAAAAGGGGCGATCGTTGAAAAAGAGTGAAGCAACTATAAACCAAATCCAATTTGCGAATGGGGCTATTCCCTGCTCTGCATCATCTGCGGAAAATCACCCCTCCCCTCAGCAACTGTCCCAGCAATTCTCATTTTGGGAAACTTCGCGCCCTGTAGTCGCTCATTTGTACAAACTTTAGGGGCAAAAAGGTCGCCTCAGGCGACCTTTTTGCCCCTAAAGTTCCATACTGAGAATTGCTAGCAACTGTCCCCAATCCAAAATCTAAAATCTAAAATTGATATAAGCTAGAGGGCGATCGCCTCATTCAGACAATCACTGATGGTCGAAACTGCCTCCCCCTCTACCACGATCACCATTCGCCCCGTCACTACCGATGCAGACCAAGAAGCATTTCTAGATGTTCCCTGGCACGTGTATCGCAATGATCCAAACTGGGTGCCTCCACTGCGGAACAGCATCGCCAAAGAACTCTCCCCCACCAATTCCTTCTTCGAGTATGGAGAGCTCCAGCCGTTCCTTGCCGTTCACCAGCACCAGGTTGACGGAAAAGAGGACGTCGTAGGACGCATTGTTGCAGCCATCAACCGCCGATTGCTTGAGAAGGAGAGCCAATCCGTTGGACTCATCGGCTATTTCGAGTGTGTGGATGATATCGAGGTGGCGAAAGCATTGCTGGATGCAGCCTGCGCCTGGCTGCGATCGCACGGCATGACCCTTGCCCGTGGCCCCATCGACCTGTCAACCCACAACCGCTGCTTGTTTCTGGTGGACGGCTTCGACTCGTCACCCATGCTGATGATGCCCTATAACCCACCGTACTATCCTCAGTTCTTTGAACGCCTTGGCTGGCACAAAGGGCGTGACGCCCATGCCTACCTGCTGGAATTTGCAGAGGAGTTGCCGCCGCAGTACGAAAAGGGCTACCGCATTGCCGTCAAATCCGGCATTCAGTTCCGCAAGCTCTACCTCAAAGGGGATGCCTTCTGGGAAGACGTAAAAGCCATCTATCGCCTGTTCACCACCCTCTTTGCGAACAACTACAGTTCCTCGCCCCGCACCGAAGCCGAATTTCTTGAAGAGGCGAAAGACCTGCAAGACCTCGTAGACCCCGATATTTTCTGGATTGCCGAGCATGAGGGAGAGATGGTCGGCTTCTTCATGGCACTACCCGACTATAATAGGGTGCTGAAGCGGGTCAACGGTAAGCTGAACTGGCTGGGCCTGCTCAAGGTTCTCTGGTATCGCCGCCAGATCGACCAGGCTCGCGTCATCGTCATCTGCTCCCTCCCAGAACAGCGCCGCCGCATGGTGCCCCTAGCGCTCATTTACCTGGCGATGACCACCAACGCCCAAAAAAAGCGCTCCTACAAACGGGCAGAACTCGGCTACGTCTACGAAGACAACACCGCCTCTCGCAAAGTCACCGAAGCCACAGGCAGCGAGATTTACAAAACCTATCGGATTTACGAAAAAGCCCTTTAGATTGAAAGTCTAAACTCCAAGTTTCGAGTCATCGCGCAAAATCCAAAATCCAAAATCCAAAATCCAAAATCCAAAATTCACCCACCTCCTCCCATGAAAGTACTTGTCACCGGCGCAAACGGATTTACAGGCTCCCATCTGGTCAAGGCACTGCTGGATCGAGGGGATTCAGTGGTGGCGTTTGTCCGCAAAACGAGTGATCTGTCGCGGCTGTCAGGCTATTTAGTGGCGTATGCCTATGGGGACGTGGGCGATCGCCCCTCCTTGCAGGCGGCTATGGGCGGCGTAGATGTGGTGTGTCACACAGCCGCCTATGTGGAGTTAGGCATTGTAGACGAAGCCCGCATGGAGCGCATCAACGTGGAAGGCACCCGCAACGTGCTGGAAGCAGCACAGCAGGCAGGTGTATCTAAGCTCCTCTATTGCAGCACCATCGGGGTCTATGGCGACACCCAGGGCAATGTGGTGGACGAGACCTTTGAGCGCACTCAGAAAAGTTTTTCATCTGCCTACGATCGCACCAAGTATGAGGCGCAGATGTTGGTAGACCGGGCAGCCCAGGCGGGGTTTCACACCATCAGCGTCATGCCGTCGGGCATCTTTGGGCCAGACGACCCGCACTTTGGCCCGGTGATTCGTGCCTTTTGCAACAGGAAGCTGAAGGTCTGGGCTGGGGGCGATCGCATCACCGGCATTGTCCATGTTGATGATCTGGTGATGGGCATGCTGCTGGCGGTGGATCAGGCTCCCGCTGGAAGCCACTACATTCTCTCAGCGGGAGAACTCACCACCCGCGAGATGTTCGACATCCTTAGCCGAGAAACAGGCGTACCCGCGCCAACGGAAATGCCGGAATGGCTGGTACGTCTTGCAGGAAATACGCTCGATCCCCTCGGACGAGTCTTTAGCTGGCAGCCGCCCCTAAGCCGGGAACGGGTTCACTACATTTATGATCGGTGTGTGCGCATTGATGGCTCCAAGGCGTATCGAGAGCTGGGATGGACGCCTCGATCCGTGGAGCAGACCTTGCGAGAATGCTTAGCGGCAGCTGGAGCAAAATCAGTATAGGACGGCGATCGCCCATGACCTTTCCCACCAACTTATCGATGACCACCGTTCGCGCCACCGTTCATCACTACCTGAACGACACGACTTGGCAAAGTTCTCAAATTCACAACGAAGAAACAGGGGTTTGGGGCGCGCTCCGCGCGCCCCAAACCCCTATCTTTGCCTGAAACTTGCCAAGTCGTGTAGGAAACTGTTTGGGACTACCAATGCTCCTTCCTCAAGGCAACACGGCTCTGACCTGATGGGCGATCGCCTCTTCACTCTGAAACGTAGAGTTATCAATCACCAAGTCCCAGGGTAGGGAAACCTGGGCGGCCCGTTTTATGGGAAATAGAGGGCTTGCCCTGGAGCTCATCGCCAATCTGCACGTAGTCTTCCCAGCCAAGGGGCGATCGCGAATCTTTCACGTCGTAAATCAACTTGCCTGAACTCGCGGCTTTGTGAAATGCGGCCAGCCGCCGGATGCCGCTGTTAAATACAGGAATGTTAGCAGAATCCAACATCTCACGGGTTTGCTGACCATCTTTGCTGGGTTTGGGCGGAATGATGGTCAGCAGTACCCGATAGCGCCGTGCATCAATGGTTTGGAGGTGTTCTAGGGTAAGGGTGAGGGCATCCAGGGCGAGAATGTCGGGGGTAGTCGGCAGAATGATGAGCTCGCAGGTGTCGGCAATGATGGCTAAGTCGTCGGGAATCGGGCGAGCCTGGGTGTCGATGATGACGTGGCTATAGTGCTTCATGCGGGCAGGTTGCCATTCGTCCACTACATCAAAGGGCAAGTCACCCCGAGCAGCCCAGGCAGTGGCTGATCGATTAGGGTCGGCGTCAATCAGCACGGTGTCGGCGTCGTTCTGAAAATACGCCGCTAGGTGAATGGCGGTGGTGGTTTTGCCAACGCCTCCTTTGAAGCTGGCAATAGCAATAATCATGCGTTCGCTATTGTTCTACTCAGTACCAACCGAAGCTCCCGTGCGCCCATTCTTGAACAGCGATATGATGCTGGTGGGGAGCATTCCCCTGACATTTGGGCATCGTACAGCAATCTTAGTCTAATCATGGTGGCGGAGTCTGACCTCAAACGTGAACCAACCTGGCGTACAATTGTACGCCTGCTTCGATGGAATAAGCCCGCTGGGCGATTAATTTTAATGATTCCTGCGCTGTGGGCAGTTTTCCTGGGTGCCCATAGTGCGCAACCCGGACAGTTTCCTCCCCTGCTACTGATTGGTGTCATTGTGCTGGGCACGCTGGCAACTAGCGCCGCAGGCTGTGTCATTAATGACTTGTGGGATCGCAACATTGACCCCAATGTAGAAAGGACGCGCGATCGCCCCCTTGCCTCCCGTGCCCTGACGATGAAGACTGGGATTGTGGTTGCCCTGGTGGCCTTTGCCTGTGCAGGTGTGCTGGCACTGTACCTTAATCCACTAAGCTTCAGATTGTGTGTATTAGCTATCCCTTTCATTGTGCTTTATCCCCTGGCAAAGCGAGTGTTTCCCGTGCCCCAACTGGTGCTATCGCTGAACTGGGGCTTTGCGGTGCTGATTAGCTGGACCGCAGTGACCGGAACCCTCAGCCTTGCCACCTGGCTGCTTTGGGCGGCGGTCATTCTGTGGACGATGGGATTCGACACCGTGTATGCAATGGCAGACCAGGAGGATGATCGGAAACTGGGGGTGAATTCCAGTGCTCTGTTCTTCGGCGATCGCGCCACCGACGCTGTAGGAGCCTTTTTCGCAGGAACCGCCGTGCTGTTGGTTCTGACGGGGACTGCGCTGGAGCTAAACATCGCCTTTTACATCACAGTGGCGATCGCCCTCATTTTCTGGGCACTCCAATACATGGATTTACGCCCCAAACGTCCCCATCGCTCAGTCTACGGGCGCATCTTTAGGCAAAACGTCTGGGTCGGCTTCATCCTCCTTACAGGCATGATCATCGGCATTTTTTAAGCTGGTAATTTTTTTTAAGTCGGGCACTTTCTAATCAGTAGCTCACAATGGCCTAACCTTATCCATCCTTACATACGACGTGGCAAGTTTCACGCAAGAATAAGGGTTTGGGGCGCGCTCAGCGCGCCCCAAACC
>CAYXJG010000264.1:0-7802 GCA_964465285.1 uncultured bacterium | reverse complement strand
CGTGAAACTTGCCAAGTCGTGTCTGCTCAGGGTTGAAAAACTCCAAAGTCCAAACTTTTGTAATTTGTCCTGATTTATTTCTGAAACAATCGGGCATTCTGAACATGAACCTGTATATGAAAATAGCCGACGACGTAAGCGACTTCTCTCTCGCTAGTGCAGCGTCACAATTAGAAATTAGGGCAACTCTCTCTGAGATTCAGCCTGCTTTCTAGGCTTGACAGAGCACTCGTTATGGGAGCATCCCACGTTTGCAAATTAATGAATTTTGTTTTATCAAGTGGGCGGGCTGCGCCCGCCCACTTGATAAAAATGGGATGCACCCCTCGTCATTTCTACTCGGTGACTCGTTCACGGCTTTACTCGTTTACTTATCGTCAGCGTGCCTGGAGAACCTCCGATGGATTCAGAGTTTAAGACATCTACTGCATCTACGTACTGTAGCCCCGCCCTAGAAGATGCCTGGCGGCGGTTCGGCGACTTTGACAAGAATGCAAATATTGCGCAAAAGCGGTTTCTCAAACAGCGCAAATGGATCATCATGCTAGGGGTAATCGTGACGACCCTGGCTGTGGTTGACTTCATGCTTGACCGTGCCCTTGACGTTGATCTGATGCTGAGCCAAGACCTCGTAGAGGAGACTAGCTTACTATTCAGGATTATCTTGGAGCTATCAGCAACCCAGGAGCAGGCAGTTGAGATAGCCACATGGGTTGACCGGATAATGAATATCATCATCATCATTATCCCAATTCTGATCAGCATCTTGGTGGCGGGAGCTGTCAAGTTCAACATGGGCATCAACTGGGTCATGCTGCGGAGCGCGTCTGAGTCTATTAAGCACGAAATTTTCCGCTATCGTACCCAGGTTGGGATCTACAGCCCAGACTACGTTCCTCCTGGCGGCAGTAAACCTGAGACCCGTGATGTCACCCTGGCTCGCCGCATCAAACAGATTGGCAAGCGGGTTATGGAAACCCAGGTCAATATGTCTGAACTGGAGATTTATGACTATAAAAAAGAGGGGCTACCGCCTGTTTACGGCGTCGCGCCCGGCGATGATGGCTTTTCTGACTTAACGGCTGACCAATACATTCACTGGCGCATTGAAGACCAGTTTGACTACTACCGCAGCAAAGCCAAGAAGCTGGCAAAAGAGCTACAGCGGTCTCAGTGGTTGATTTATATTTTTGGTGGACTTGGCACGTTGCTGGCTGCCATTCAGTTAGAAATCTGGGTTGCTGTGACCAGTTCCCTTGTGGCTGCCCTCGGCAGTTTCCTTGAATTCAAGCGAGTAGAAACAAACCTGATCGGCATGAACCTGGCTGCGTCGGATCTGTACGATATTCGTGCTTGGTGGCGGGCGTTGTCGGATAGCGCGAAGCAGCAGACTGGAAACAAGGCAACGTTGGTGAAGAGTGCTGAAGCGGTGATTCAAAGCGAGAATGCAAGCTGGCTAACAGAAATGCGCGAAGCCCTCTCTGAGGTCTACGGTGAGGAAGAGGGTGATGAGAAAGATGCAGATGTAAATGAAAAGTCGGCGATCGCCGTTCTTCCTGAAAGTGTCAACCAGATGTCTGACGCAGCCGCAGCATCATCATCGGCATTTCGGTCTGTTGCCAGGGGCGAAGGAGGAAGCTGGCTGGCTGCGATGCAGGCGACCTTAGCCCAAAATGCGGGGGGCACTCCGGAGAACACAGTCGGGGCTGACGCCGTTTCTAATGGTTCCACTCCGGGCGAGTTACCGTCTGAGACTCAGACTGTTCTGGATCTGGACACGACCATGAACTCAACAGGCGAATGCTCAGAGAGCGCCGCTGAATCAGAGGCTCGATCCTTCGAAGCAAGCGGATATGAGAATGATGAAGCTTTAGGGGCCAGTGCAGAGTATGCCGACGAAGGGAGAGTGGAAGACGGCGATATTGATGGCGATACCGCTGAAGATGACCGTGGCGGCAGTCTCGATGCATCCAGTGACCATGCCTATGGCGATAATGTCGCAGACTATGGCGATGTAGGCGAAAATGGCAGCACTGCTGCATCGAACGAAGACGCCGAGGGAGGGGACTGGCTCAACACACCGACAGCGTTTGATGAATCCCTGAGCAGCGTCCTTGAGGATGACTATGCTGCGAGTCTCGAAAATCAAAACGGTTCAGCAGAGGACAGTTCCAGCGAGGAATGGGCTACGTCAGGGACTCATGCAGAAGGAGATATTGAGCCTTTGTCTCCTCCTGGGTTTGTTGCTAATGACGCCTCCTCCAATGGATTACCCCATGCATCAACGAATGGAGTGACGCCGTTAGACTCCACCCTCCAGATGGACTTACCCGATGGCTATGAGGAAGACCTGAAGATTTTCTCAGATTCCCTCGCGGAAGAATCTGCCCCAGCCCCATTTCAACCAGTACCGGAAGCGAATCTCGACGGGGAGGGTGAAGATGAAGATATCGCAGTCCATTTGACAGAGTCTGGTGAATTTGTGCCATCGCCTTTTCAGCAGGAACCGAAAGATGTTCCTGAGGGTGAGCAAGGCATGCCAGAAGTGGCTACTTCCGAAGAGGAAACCTCGTCGCTATAACTGCCGAACCCAACTTGATTCGGATACCGGAAACCGGGTCTGTAGCTTTGCAGTAGAGCGTCTCCAGGCTAGTGTAATGGCCCTACAGAGGGTTGCCTACACGGATTATCTCCGTTTTCAATGCTGAGCGGCGGGCAGCGTCCGCCACCTTGAGGGCATAAAGGCTCTGCTCTGGCGTGACATAGAGAGACGTCCCCTCAGTCAGTGCATCCAGCACCATCTGGGTATCCCGATTGAACAGTCCCCGGCGAGTGCCAACGGTAAGGTTCTGCTGTTCTTCTGCCGTTTTCAGATATCCTTGGCTACGTTCCAGGTGAATCATGCCTTTCTCGCCGTGGATGTCGAGCGATCGCCCGGTCTCCCAGATATCCACGCCCTTGCCGTACACCACATCAGCAATCAGTCCACTGGTGAACCGAAGCTGCGCCGAACATAGGCAGGAGCGATAAGGAACCGTTATCTCTGGCGTGTCATATAAATCTCCCTCAACCGACCAGAAGCGGCTCTGGCAAGACACGGTACTAACATTCCCGAAGGCACTCACCAACCGCTGAATGCGGGACAGTGCCCCTACCAGCGGAAATCCTACCTGCTTGGGGTCGTAAGACCACTTCTGGGGAACAGACGATTCGGCTCTTAGGGAGATGGACTGAGCATAGAAGGGGACACCGATGGACGGAAGCGTGTTAATGACCGCTTGATGGATGCCGCTCAGTAGCTCAATGTGCTCCACATGAAGCCGCCGCTGATGATGATGGGCGAGGGCAATTAGCCGCTCTGCCTCCTCCACATCTAGCGCCAGAGGATATTCCACTACGACATGCTTCCCAGCCTGTAGGGCAGCGGCGGCGATCGCCCCATGCAGATGGTTCATTGTCGATACCACCACCAAATCAATGTCTGGCTTAGCGACTAAATCCTGGTATGATTCCACTGCCTGAGTCCCGTAGGACTCACAAAAGGAACGCACCCGATCGACTTGGTGACCACAGACAGCAGCAAGGTGCGATCGCTGATCGGCGGCGATCGCCTCGGCCCGCTTTTGGGCAGCATATCCAGTTCCGGCCAATCCTATGCAAATCATGACGCTATGTGTCCATGAACCATGCCACGCCTATAAATTCGGCTAATTGCTTTAGGGTTTTACGTTAAAAGACTCTATAACGCAAGGCAGCAACCTGGGAAGCGTAACAATAGATAAACGCTAGAAGTATTGGCATCAAAGGATACTAGCTGTAGCTTTTATATTGATACTGTAACCCTCGCAACGTAAGTGATAAGTATTTTTACGTCATTAATCACCTATTGATTACGAATCCCTTTCGCAACATCAACTTGAGAGCGTTGCAGAGATTTCATTTTCATCTAGTATCAAGAGTAATGGGTGAACTAGAGCTGTTTGAATCTTGCTGGTGAATGGTTTCTGTGAGGTTCTTCAGGTCAACAGTTCAACGATGATGTTTTCATATATTCGAGAGGAACGCCGCATGGCAACTTACAAGGTCACACTAGTTAACGAAACTGAAGGTCTAAACCAGACCATTGATTGCGACGAAGATACTTACATTCTTGATGCTGCTGAAGAGCAAGGTCTCGACCTGCCCTACTCCTGCCGCGCAGGTGCATGTTCAACCTGTGCAGGCAAGTTAGAAGCTGGCACCATTGACCAGTCTGACCAGTCCTTCTTGGATGATGACCAGATTGGTGCAGGTTATGTTTTGACCTGTGTGGCTTATCCCACTTCTGACTGCACCATCACCACTCACCAAGAAGAAGCTCTCTACTAAGGGCCTTGCTAGAGCATTAAACGTTTCATCGGGAGGATGCAGCATGAACCTGCACCCTCCTTTCCAAATTTGTAGGGCTGGGCGCGGGCGATCGCCTATTCTCACTGGCCATCATGACTGCTGGACTGGAGCTATGGATACTGCCTGGATACTGCCCCGATTATGCTGCTGGGCATAAATTGCGATTAATCTGTCTGGAGAAAAGCTGGTATTCAACGCTCCTTCAACAAAGCTGAAATCAGCATAGCTGACGATGACTGTTCTCATAGTCGGAAACCTCCACGCCTTATCCGATCGGCAGGGAAATGCCTAATCGATAGACTCGCATCATTCGCAGAGGTTTTCACGGCCATCGGGCATCGTCGCACCGCAAAAATTAGTGGCACTGACCTGAATGCCCTGAAGCGTAGCTCTCTGCAGGTTAGCGCCAGACAAGTTTGCCCCGATTAAGTTGACATTGGTGAGATTAGCGTCCGCTAGGTTCACCTCGCGTAAATTGGCATCAACCAGATTTGCCCCTGCTAAATCCACACCCATTAGATTGGCCCCTCGCAGATTGACGCCGCTCAGATTTGCCCCTTGGAGATTGGAACCGCGCAGATCGGCTCCTTCGAGATCCTGCCCGCGCAAGTCTGCTCCCTGGAGATCGCTATTGCGAATGTTAATGCCTTCGAGATTGGCGCGGCGGAGAGTGCCATCAGCGAGGGCTACGCCTCCCACATTTGCCCCCATAAGGTTTGCCCGCTCGAGATTTGCAGCAGATAAATCTGTGCCTTCGAGATCCGCCAGAGGAAGGTTTGCCCGTTCCAGGTTGGTGGTGTTTAGGGTGGCATCAGTGAGAATGGCAGACTCCAGGTCGGTGCGGCGGAGGTCTGCGTTAGTCAGATCCGCTTCCCCAAGATATGCCATGACCAGATCGGCCTCATGGAGAGTGGTGCCTGTTAGGGTTGCGTTGCGGAGGTCAGTGGCGCGGAGGGTGGACTCCTGAAAGTTAGCTGCACTCAAATCAGTATCTCGCAGGTTCGCAATGAATAGATCAGATTCTTCAAAACTGGTTTCTGCCAGGGTACTGCCCCGGAGGTTAGCTCCGGCAAGGATGGCCCCATCTAAGTTTGCTCCGGTGAGGTCAGCGTTTCGCAAATCGGCTTCACTCAAGTTCGCTCCCTGCAAGTCAACCTCGGTTAAGGTGCGATCGCCCACACCTTCGGTGACCAGGGCATGAATCAGCCGCCCCTCTTCAGATAGTACCGTTTCGTCAGTAACAATAGCACGGGCTAATTGAGTCCCCTCCAGACTTACCTGGTCCAGGTTGGCACCTGATAGGTTTGCGTTCCTAAAGTCCGCATTTGTCAGGTCTGCACCCAGCAAATATGCGCCTTGGAGGTCGGCTCCGTTGAGAATGGCGCCCTCCAAATCCGCACCCCGCAGGTTTGCCTGCCGCAGGTAAGCCCCTGTCAGGTCGGCTCCGCGCAGATTGCAGCGGGGACAGTAGCGCGTTTCGAGAAGTCTGGCTACATGATCCGGATTTTCTGCCCAAGCCGATGGAACAATAAGAATCGAGAGTCCCCCGGTAAGCATCAGATGGTTCAGAAATCTTTTCATTGCCCAAGATTCCCCCCTCGTGTGTCAGAACACTCTACGTTCAGCGGCGATCGCCATCAGGACAAATGGAACCCGACGCCTTGGCTTCTTGTCACTGGACTGGTGGCGACAGAATGCCTGGGCATCGGTATTGCTTCAGGGATGATACTGTCTCCTGCACGGGCATTGCCTATCGCATCGGGGGACTCCTTAGCCCAGGCAAATTTTGAAGAATTTGAGGATTTTGACTATTGGGAAAACCTGTGCAATCTCCTGGCGGCCTCTGGGGAAACAGAGGATGCCCTGGCAGCCTGTGAACATGCGATTGAGCTGGAGCCTAAGGAATCTCGACTATGGGCGGTTCACAGCGGGGTATTGCTGGCCTCAGAACAGTATCCCCAGGCGATCGCCTCCGCTGAACAATCTCTCACCTTCAACGAGGAAAACTCTCTGGCGTTGACTTACCAATGTATGGCCTACGCAGCAATGGGTCAGAATGAGACCGCGCTGGACAAATGCAATGCCGCCCTGCGGCTAAATGGAGATTGGGGAACCCAGTCGCCCTCGCTAGCGTGGCGATTTCGGGGCATCATTCTCGACCAGGACGACGAGTATGAACAGGCATTGGTTGCCTATGACCGTACCTTGCTGCTCGAACCGAATGATTCCCTCACCTGGCTCTACCGCTGTGAAGTCCTGGTGAATCTTCGTGAGTATAGAGATGCGATTGAAAATTGCACGAATGCTCTAGAGGGGGATGGTAACTGGGCACCAGAAAATCCCGGACTGGCGTGGTATTACCAAGGACTTGCCTTCACACGATTAGGAGACGCTGATCGGGCGATCGCCGCTTACGATCGGGCAGTGAGCTTGACCCCCGGCCATGCCCCAAGCTGGATTGAGCAGGGCTGGGTACTGCAACAGCTCGACCGTCCGACCGAAGCCCTCACCTCTTATACTCGTGCCGTTGAACTTGCGCCAGAGTCATCCCGCGCCCTGGTAGGGCAGTGCGCCACCCTGAACCAGACCGAGCAATACGAAGCAGCGTTAGAGGCATGCAAGATCGCCATCCAGGGAGATGGTCACTGGTGGGATGTGGGAGCCGCTCAGGCATGGAATCAGCAGAGCCATGCCCTAGCAGGGATGGGCAACTATGACGAAGCCCTAGCTGCCGCAAATCGTGCCGTGGGGATTGCCCCTACGTTTGCCGCCGCCTGGAGCGATCGCAGTGTGGTGTTGTGGTATCTGGAAGACTACGAATCTGCCCTGGATTCAGTGAATCAGGCATTAACCCTCGACCCCAATTTTGCCCAAGCCTGGGGGAATCAGGCTCGCATTTACCGGAGCCTAGGCGAACTCTGGGCCGCAGACTGGAACCCAGACGCAGCTACCCGCTATTATCAGCAATCTCTGGCTGCCTACACCCGCGCCCTGGAACTGCATCCCGACAATGCACAATTTTGGGCAAACCAGAGCGTTGTGTACTGGTTTCTGCGGGACTATGATAACGCCTTGACAGCGGCAAACCAGGCGCTTTACTTCGCTCCTACCTCTGCCCAAGCCTTCCAAAACCGGGGAGCCGCCCTGGTCGCGCTCAACCAGTATGAAGCGGCCTGCCAAAGCTACCAACGAGCCATTGAGCTGGAAGAAGAGAACGCTGATGCCTGGGCAAGTTTAGGCGTCATTCTCGTGCAAATGAATGATGTGGAAGCGGGGCAAGAGGCTCTAGAGCGAGCCATCAGCCTCAACCCAGAACAGCCGCTAGCACGGGATGCACTAGCGATTATCGAATCCACCTCCCCTTAGGGTTGAGCACTCAGTAATTTGATTATACGACTTGGCAAGTTTCACCC
>CAYXJG010000263.1:0-7829 GCA_964465285.1 uncultured bacterium | reverse complement strand
CGGGGTTTTGCCTGAATGCTTGACCCAGAAGACGGAAATCGCGGTGAGTGGGTCACGGGTGACGGTGCGCTTGCCCGATCTGATGGTGTTGTCGGCAGAGGCCGCCGCTGCCCTGGCGGAAGCGACGCGATCCACGATCACGATGGAGATGCCGCCCCCCCGGTTGGTGGTGGAGGTGGTGTCGCCGGGGAAGAAAAACATCGATCGCGATTATCGCTACAAGCGATCGCAATATCAGGCCAGAGCGATCGCGGAATACTGGATTGTAGACCCCCTCACCCAGCGGGTGACGGTGCTAAACCTGGTGGAAGGGCTGTATGAGGAAGCCACGTTTGCGGGGGAGGCAGTGATCCATTCACCGCTGCTGACGGAGTTGGGCACCGAAAAGCCGTTGACGGCAGTGCAAGTATTACAGGCGGGGGGGAAATCATGACCGTCACGACTAAGGCGCAGGTCATGCACCTGATCGCACAGCATCGTCAGGATTTGCAGCGGTTGGGGGTGCATCGCTGTGGCTTGTTTGGGTCGTTTGTCAGAAATGCCATGACTGAGCAGAGCGATGTGGATATTTTGGTGGAGTTTGAGCCGCAACAAAAAAACTTCGATAACTTTATGAATTTATGCTTTTTCTTAGAAGAAATTTTTGGTCGAGAGGTTGATCTAGTCACGAAGGAGTCTCTAAGTCCCTACATTGGCCCTCACATCTTAAAAGAGGTGGAGTATGTCTCCGTCAATATGAAAATTGTTGTCGATTGGTGAAAAAGAAAATGTTTACAGTTAAAGGATCCTATCGAGATGGACAAATTCAGCTTGCAGAGCCAGTCAAATACAAAGAAAGCAAGGTGCTGGTCATTTTTCTGGATGAGGAGGAGGATACCTCTGGGCAAAATCAGCCAAATGCAGATTGGACAGCGTTTAACAACCTGATTACTGATTGTCAGATGGAAACAGGGATCTCTGACCTAGCTCATCAGCATGACCACTATCAACATGGCTCGCCAAAGCGAGAATTAGACTAATGCCGCAATCAGTGTTTGTAGACACCGCCGCTTGGATTGCCCTGTTAAATAAAGATGACGATCTTCATAATCAAGCGACTGCGGTGATGCAATCTCTACAGAGATCGAATAGTCAGTTAATAACGACAGAATTCATTATGCTTGAGGTTGCTGATGCTTTGAGTCAGCCTCAGTTGCGGCCAAAAACGATTGCCTTTATTGACCGTTTGCCAGCCATGAAAATGGTTCAGATCATTGATCTCAGTCAACACCTCTGGCAAGCTGGATGGGCGCTTTACTGCCAGAGAGTTGATAAAAGCTGGGGATTGACCGATTGCACAAGTTTCATCGTTATGCAAGAACAGCATCTCTCGGTTGCTTTTACCTCAGATAAGCACTTTGAGCAGGCGGGTTTTACCCGGCTAATGAAACCAGAAACTTAAGACTTTTTTTTGACATTAGCGGGGTAGGGACGCAGATGGGGCAGGATGGGGATGCGCTGGAGGAGATGTTGGGATGAAATGGGAGCGGGTTGCCATTGGCTCAATTGCGAAAACTGTGACGAAAGGAACGACTCCAACCTCAATTGGATACGATTTTTCAGATCGGGGAATTCCTTTCTTGAGGGTAAATAATATTCAGGGTGGAGAACTGGATATTGACGACATTCTATTTATCAATGATGAAACTGATAATGCTCTAAAAAGATCCAGAATTCAACCAAGAGATGTTTTGTTATCAATTGCAGGAACTATCGGAAGAACTGCTGTTGTCCCCGATAATGCACCTGCAATGAACTGCAATCAAGCAGTAGCAATTATTCGACTCGAAGAAAACGTATCACCACGCTATTTAAGTCATTGGCTGAACACAGGCGACGCATATAGACAGATATCAGGCTCAAAGGTTACCGGAACAATCTCTAACCTGAGTCTTGGCTGCATCAAGAATCTAGAAATCCCTCTCCCGCCGATCGCGGAACAGCGGCGGATTGCGGCGATTTTGGACAAGGCGGATGGGGTGCGGCGCAAGCGGAAGGAAGCGATCGCGCTCACTGAGGAGTTATTGCGATCGGCCTTCCTCGACATGTTCGGCGACCCCGTCACCAACCCCAAAGGCTGGGAAATCAAGCCTCTGGGAGACCTGCTTCAGAACATAGAATCTGGTTGGAGCCCAAAATGCGAGGCGCGAGAAGCTGATCCTGATGAATGGGGTGTCTTGAAATTAGGTGCTGTGACCTATGGGCATTTTGATTCTCATGAAAATAAAGCAATGCTTCTAGAGAATAGCCCTCGCCCAGAATTAGAAATCAAGAAAGGTGATTTATTAGTGACCAGAAAGAACACCTATGAGCTAGTTGGTGCTTCTACCTTCGTCCAGCAAACTCGTCCTAAATTGATGCTGCCGGACTTAATTTTTAGATTAAAGGTGATAGAAGAGATAGAACCAGTCTATCTATGGCAAACTCTTAGCCAAAGGTCGATGCGATTCCAATTGAGCAGACTGGCTGGAGGAACAGCTGGTTCTATGCCAAACATTTCTAAAGCTAGACTTCGCACTTTGAAAGTGCCGGTTCCTCCAACAGAACTTCAAGCCAAATACAGAGCTGTAGCAAATCAGTTTTGGCACAAGAAAACGCATCAAGTTCATTCGCAAACGATTTCTGAAAACCTCTTCAACTCCCTTCTCCAACGCGCCTTCCGTGGGGAACTGTAGGGGGTAGACCCACCCCGCCCTGCGGGCACCCCTCCCCAGAGGGGATTTTTCGGGCACCCCTCCCCAGAGGGGATTTTCCGGCCTCCCCTCTGGGGAGAGATTTGTCCGGTCTCCCCTCCTGGGAGGGGATTAAGGGGTGGGTTCCAATCGGGAAAACTAAAGCACACGTTACCGCGATCGCTCCATGGCCCACCGCATCATCCCCTACAACCCCATCCTCAAAGAACGCGCCCGCCAGCTTCGCAAAAACATGACTCCTGGCGAAGTCAAACTTTGGCAGCACCTCAAAGGCAAACAACTCCTCGGCTACGACTTCGATCGCCAGCGCCCCATCGATCAATTCATCGTCGATTTCTACTGCAAACAACTCATGCTCGCCATTGAGATTGACGGTTCCTCCCACGACAGCGAACAAGCTCAAGCCAAAGATCGGGAACGACAAGCGCGTTTAGAGGGGTTGGGGGTTCGTTTTCTTCGCTTTCGAGAGGCTGAGGTGCATGGGGACATTGATGCTGTCGTGGAGGCGATTAAGGCTTGGATATTGGCTTACCCGTCAAAGTAAGCCCACCCCGTCCTACGGGCACCTCTCCGAGGAGGGGATAAAGGGGCGGGTCACTCAGCGGCGATCGCCTTTAACCGTTCTGCTAACCAGAGCTTGATCACCGCATCTCGCTGAATCCCAAGTCGTTGGGCTTCGCGATCGATGGCGGCCACCATCCACTTAGGAAAGTTAATCTCAACCGATTCTGGCTCTAAACCAGGGCGCTTTAGGGTAGAAAGATCAAAAGAGTCTAAGACATCCTCGCCCGCATCAAATTGACGTTCTAGCTCTTCAGCGTTCATACAGCGACACCTCACTTAAACGAGTGTACCTTTCTAAAAACGACAGATTTCAGCACTTCCCTGGGAAAACTGAAATAACAGCTTTTAGAAGCATCGGTTCCATGGCCTCCAACTTCGACTTCCTCCGCACCTCGTTGCCTAGCCTGTATGCCCACGCGGTGCAGGCCGAGGGCTTGCTGTTCGTCAATCCCCGTGCCTGCTGTTTCTATACCCGCTTCGCCCTAGAGCAAACTGTCCTTTGGCTCTACGAAAACGACCCCAACCTGCGGCTACCCTACGAAAACAGCCTCGGTGCCCTGATCCACGAGCCCACCTTCCAGCGCACCCTCAAACCCGGACTCTTCCCAAAAATCCGCCTCATCCAACAACGTGGCAATAAAGCCGTCCACCAGTCCACCAATGTGCGCGAAGACGATGCGTTGAGCCTGGTGCAAGAACTGTTTCACATCCTCTACTGGCTGGCCCGCAGCTACAGCCGCCAGGGACGAACCTTGCCGAACCTCGTCTTCGATCGCACCAAAGTCCCTCGCCCAACTCGCCCCGAAGACCAGACACTCACCAAAAAACAGATCGAAGCCATTGAAGAACAGCTTTCGAAAAGCGATGAGATGCGGCGCATCGAAGCAGAACGCCGCCAGAAAACCGAAGCCGAACTCGAAGCCGCCCGCGCAGAAATTGCCGCCATCCGCCAAGCGAACGAAGCTGCCGCTGACCCCCACGACTACAACGAAGCTGCCACCCGCCGTCTACTAATCGATGAGCTGCTCAAAGAAGCCGGATGGGATGCCAGCGCCCCCAACGCTACCGAAGCCGAAGTCCAGGGTATGCCCATTCAAAAAGCGGGCGATACCGGGCGGGGGTTTGTGGACTATGTGCTGTGGGGTGACGATGGTAAGCCCCTGGCGTTAGTCGAAGCCAAACGCACCAGCAAAAGCCCCGCTATGGGTCAGCATCAGGCAAAGCTCTATGCCGACTGCCTGCAAGAGCGTTATGGGCAGCGCCCTGTCGTCTTCTACAGCAACGGCTATGAAACTTACCTCTGGGACGACCTCAACTATGCGCCTCGCTCCGTGCTGGGGTTTCTCAAAAAAGAAGAACTAGAGCGGATGGTGTTTCGCCGCCGCCATCGCAAGCGCCTCAGCGTCACCCGCATCAACGAAGACATCGCGGGCAAAGGCCGCCCCTACCAGAAAGAAGCCATCCGCCGCATCACCGAAAATTTTGAAGAACAGTCCCTGCGCAAAGCCCTGCTGGTGATGGCGACAGGCACAGGTAAGACACGGACGGCGATCGCCCTAGTGGACTTACTCAAGCGCTCCAACTGGGTGCAGCGAGTTCTGTTTTTAGCCGATCGGAATGCGCTGCTGACTCAAGCCTATCGCGCTTTTCAGAGCCTCCTCCCCACCGTCACCCCTGTGGATCTTACCCGCACCAAAGCCACAGAAGGAGCCAATGTTATTCTGTCCACCTACAAAACGATGCTCAACGCCATCAATCGCATCGACAGCGACGAGCGATCGTTTGGCGTCGGGTACTTTGACCTGGTGATTGTCGATGAAGCCCATCGTTCGATTTACCGAAAATACGGCGAAATCTTCGACTATTTCGATGCCCTGCTGGTGGGACTCACCGCCACCCCCCGCTCCGAGGTAGACCGCGATACCTACCGGATCTTTGAGCTGCAACAGGGCGTTCCCACCTTCGCCTATGAACTGGATGATGCCGTGAAAGACGGACACCTGGTGCCTCCCAAAGGGGTGACCGTACCCTTCAAGTTTCTGCGCACGGGCGTCAAATACAGCGAGCTGACCCCAGACGAACAGGTGGAATATGAGGAAAAGTTTCGCGACGAAGACACCGGCGAGCTGCCCACCCAAATTAATGCTGCCGCCCTCAACCAGTGGCTGTTCAACATCGACACCGTTGATCAAGCCCTAGAATTACTGGTGAAACGGGGACTGAAAGTCAACAGCGGCGATCGCCTGGGCAAAACCATCATCTTTGCCCGCAACCACGAACACGCCACATTTATCCAAGAGCGCTTCAACGTCAACTATCCCCACTACAAGGGGCACTTCGCCAAGATTATCGATAGCCACGATAACTACGCCCAAAGCCTGCTCGACGACTTTAGCGAGGTGAATAAAGAACCGATCATTGCCATCTCTGTAGACATGCTCGATACGGGGGTTGATGTGCCGGAAGTGGTCAACCTGGTGTTTTTCAAGCCCGTCTTCTCACGGGTCAAGTTCAACCAGATGATCGGACGGGGCACCCGCCTCTGCCCAGACCTGTTTGGCCCAGGCAATGATAAGAACGAGTTTCTGGTCTTTGACCTGTGCGGCAACTTTGAGTATTTCGAGCAGGATATTGATGAGACCGAGCAGAAGCAGCCCGAAACACTGACGACTCGCCTGGTGAAGCACCGATTGGAGTTGGCTACCCGCCTCGCCGCACTCCCCACCCACTCCCCAGCTAACGCCACCCCCAAGGCTGGGGAAAGTCCGGGAGCCTACCGGGTGGGAACTGATGAGTCTGCCGCTGACCTGCGCACCCGCCTACTCGACGACTTACATCGGCACGTTGCCACCATGCCCCGCAACAACTTTATGGTGCGCCGCCGCCTACAGCAGGTTGAGTCCTTTAGCGATCGCGATCGATGGAACAACCTCAGCGACGATGATGCCGCTATCATCGCCGAATCTCTGGCAAGCCTGCCCAACGGACTGCCCAATGAAGACCCACTGGCAAAGGAATTTGACCTGCTCTGCCTCAAGCTCCAGCTCGCCATCTTGAAGACCTCCAACAGCTACGAGCGTCTGCGCGACAGGGTGCGCGACATTCTCAGCCAACTGGAAACCAAGCCGGATGTGCCGATGATTGGTTCCCAGCTCGCCTTCATTCAAGAGGCCCAGGCAGAAGGCTGGTGGATCGACGTTACCCTGCCCATGGTGGATGACATCCGCCGCCGCATCCGCGAGCTAGTGAAGTTCATTGACCGCAAAAAGCGAGAAACCGTGATCACCGACTTTGCGGATGAAATGGGCGAAGTGCAGGATGTCGATGTGCCCACCCAACAAACCGGCTTTAGCCCGTATCAATATCGCCGCAAAGTGGAAGCCTACATCCGGGACCATGAAAACCACGTGGCGATCGCCAAGCTCAAACGCAACGTTCCCTTAACCGATGCTGACCTGTCTGAATTGGAGACAATGCTGTTTTCCGCCAACGAGATCGAAAGCCGTCAGCGATTTGAAGAAGTCTTCGGCACAACCAAAAGCCTCAAACGACTCATTCGGGAAATTGTGGGGTGCGATCGCACAGCCGCCAAACAGTCCTTTGCCCGCTACTTGGAAGGCAACAATCTCTCCGCTAATCAGATCCGCTTTGTTGAGAACATCATCGACTTCCTCACCCAGAACGGCATCATGGATCCTGGACTGCTCTACGAGCCTCCCTTTACCGACAGTCATTCCGAGGGGCTCGACGGAGTATTCAATGATGCCGAAGCCGACAATATCGTATCGATTGTGCGATCGTTCAATGAAACAGTCGGTGTTGACTACTCCGATCAGGAGGCTTCTGCATGAGCATCAAAACAAAAAAGCCTTTAAGGCATTCAAGTAGCGAAGCTGTGGTTTGAGCCCATTTATCCGTCAATCCCTTGCCCAGAAGCGACTCAGACTAGTACATCTTTAGACTAAAAGAGGACTCAAGTTTACTCAAATCCGAATAGTACACACCGGATTGTGCAGACTTTTTCCGGCTGAAGTGCTCATTTTGTCGTTGGGTATTTGCGGGGGCGGCAAATATCCAAACAATACAGAAGAACTAAATGGACTCAAATCGCAACTCGTATGCTTCCTTTAGTGCCTTGTAGTATGCACCGAAAGCTCATAACCGTAACTCTCTGCGCAAATGCGCACGTAGATCCTTATTGCACTTCGTTGCAGCTACGCTTGCAACACCCTTATAGAGGGGTTACCAGGGGCTACCAACAACTATAAAGCTACTCCAGTAAAGAGGATGGGACAGATCCAAATTCTGTATATTTATATTCAAAGGAGCGGTATCGATGTCAGAAGAAATAGGCCAAATGCGGGACTCTTCTCCTGTCTCAGGATTCCACACCATCTGGTAGATATCTGATTGTGTAGTGTGCTCTAGATAAATGTTTCCAGCAATTAACAATTGTTGCACCCGTTGAAGGGCGATCGCCGATCCCTGTCTAGGTGTTAAATCCGTGAGATAGAAATATACAGACGCTAGGGT
>CAYXJG010000262.1:0-7867 GCA_964465285.1 uncultured bacterium | reverse complement strand
GCCCCATGGCAGATGATTACAAAAAAATCAGACCCCCCACCCTGATTACATAAGGAACTTGCAAGAAAATAAAGTACCCGGAAAAGAGCAGCGGGCTGCGCCCGCTGCTCTTTTCTGCCGGTATCTTTTTTAGCCGCAGATCCCTTAATGCGCTTGCAGAGCGCTATGCAGTCAACTGGTGATCACAACTCCTGGCATTGGGGGCGGATGATTACACCATTGACTAGACCGCCCCCCCTTTCAGGCATCACGATGGAATTCACAACTTGGCAAGTTTCACGCAAAACTAGGGGTTTAGGGCGTGCCCCGCGCGCCCCAAACCTTCATTCCTTCGTTGTGAATTTGAGAACTTTGCCAAATCGTATAGGCAAAAAACTGATTACAGGGGCGATCGCCCGATCGCCCAATCGCCCGATCACATGATTACAAAACCTCCTAGAGCCTGTCCCCCAGATCATCTAGGACGCCTCCCCCAAATCATCTAAACCCCCACCCTCAAATCTCTAGACCAAAGAAGATGCCACAAGCATTCCAGAGGTGTGGAACCCTTGCAGATCCTAAAAGTGATTACAACGTCCTGTGATCACAGGGGCTGATGTAATCAAAACCTTTGCTATAAGATAATCGACCCTCAGACCTATCTGTAGCGTTCCTTAACACTATATTTTTTGGAGAACGCTATCAGTAGAGTATCGGTCTAGTGGCTCGTGCTAAACCAAAAGCCTGAACGGCCAAAAGCCTGAACGACGATGACCTAGCTCTCACATTCTGACAGTAAGAAACGTCGCGAAAGCTTCCCGGTAAGCCCTTAAGAAACCCTGCCTGACTCAAACAAAGCGCCCGATGGTTATTCTTCGGAGCTGAATTTGTGATGGCCGATGCTGAAACAGCACCCACGGAGGCTTCAAGACAACCGACGACCGCTCAATTCATTGTTGACATTGACACATTGAACTCCCCGCCATGATCGTTCTCCCAACCCATGACACAGACACCAACAGCAGCAATCAGCAGTCAGAAGACACAGAAAGCAGAAAGGATATGATCCGCTATTCTTCTCAAGAAGTCTTCTCTGCAGCAATAACTGAAGAGTTTTGCACAGGTAGTGCGATCGCCCCGTCCCTATTCCACGCCACGACCTCCATCTGCGCCGATCTAGAATACGGCTTAGGGAGGGAACCCATCACTCCTATCCACGATGCCCTGAACTGGCGCTACACCCGGTTCGGAGCCCAGGCAAAGCAATCCCTCTACGCCATCCTACTGCTGAATGAAACGGGTGAGTGCTGGCAAGCAAAGCTCAGCCATCCCCGCATTGATACCAAAGATAAGATAGTCAAGTATGAAACCCCTGTGGGCAATGGTGCAAGACTGTTTTTGCCAACGGTCTCCCCAGATATTCGCCAGCGAATTGCTGACCGCTACCGCATTTCTGTTCCCATGGACGGTTCCTTCTGGGACTGGATCGCTCAGAATCCTGGGATTCCCCGCATTTGGACAGAGGGGGGGAAAAAAGCATTGGCGCTACTCTCCCAAGGATACGTTGGAATTGCGTTACTGGGGGTCAACGGTGGCTATCGGAAGGTTGCAGACATCCCAACCCTGATTCCTGATGCCCATCGGTTTGCCACAGCAGGAACCCACCACATCTTGGCATTTGACGCAGACGAGAAACCCAAAACGGTTCAGCGGGTCACCGGGGCGATCGCCCGTTTCGGCACCTTACTCAAGGAATCTGGCGGCGATGTGAACGTAGCCCACTGGCAATCATCCCTGGGAAAAGGCATTGATGATGTGATCGTTCAGGCTGGAGCCACTGCCCTTAATGACATTCTTCAAAACAAGCTACCCCTGTCTGATTGGCATTTATGGCAGAGGCTAGAGCATCGACTAACCCATCCTGCTGCCTTGCGAACCACCACAGCAGACCTGTCTGAACTAGACACAAACATATTTCCTAAGGAGGGCATTGTGGCGATCGCCGCTCCTAAAGGAACTGGAAAAACAAAACTCCAGTGCAACTTACTCCAGGAAGAAAGAGGAGCGCTAGCCCTTTCCCATCGGGTCACTCTCTGCCGCAACCTGTGCGAACGCATGGGCCTAGACTATCGGGGCGATATCTTAACTACAAAAACCCTTGGTGTAAGCGAGGATGGCGTTTACCGCATTGGTATTGGCTCCTGTGTAGACGCCCTGCTCGCCATCGACCCAGGGCGGTTCTTTGGCTGTGATCTATTCATTGACGAAGTTGTGCAAGTCGTTCGCCACTTGCTGACCTCATCTACCTGTGCCCAAGACGGCAAACGCCCCGCTTTACTGGCACGATTCCATGAGCTAATCAAAATTGCCCGTCGCGTCATTGTTGCAGATGCAGACTTGGACTCAGCCACTCTCCAGTACTTAGCAGACCTGCGAGGCAAAACACAGACCCTTTTCCTGGTGCAGAACGACTACCACCCCAAGGGTTACCCAGTTACCCTACTCAATGCCCCAGATAAAACCGACATCACAAGCCGACTTCTTAAGGACGCAAAAAACCTGCCGGACAGCAAAACTCTACTGATCACCACAGACTCAAAGCGCTCCAGCAAGATGCTGGCAGAACTGTTAACCCATCAACTCAGTCAACACCAGCCGTCTCGACAAATCTTACTCATCAACGCTGAAACCAGCAATGGACAAGAAGAAAGGCATTTTATTCAAAACCCTGATGAGCTATTGACACAAAAACGTTACTCTGCTGTCATTGTCTCTCCCTCTATGGCAACGGGCGTCAGTATCGAAGCTCAGGATATTATTTACCGTGTCTATGGCATCTTCTCAGGCGTCTCCCTCACGGATGCTGATATGGCTCAAGCCCTCAGCCGCGTCCGGCAACCTGTTGAACGTATTGTCTGGTGCAACCAACGGGGCAGTAACTACAGTAAGATATCCCGATCACCCTACGCTGAAACACTGAAACACCATCTCCAAACCCGTACCTCTGCCACAGTCAGCTTGGTGCGGAGTTCTCTACGGGAAGATACAGCAAATCGGATAGATGCCTACGACTGGCAAACGGATCCGCACCTCAATTTATTTGTCCATCTCGAAGCCGAGCGCAATCGGTCTATGGCAAACCTGCGGGATGCCTTGCGAATTCGCCTGATGCACGAAGGCAACCACGTCATCATCTGTGAACGAGAAACAGACAAAGCAGCCCAGAATTTGCTCAAGCAAGCAAAGGAAAGATTGAAAACCTCAGAAGCAGAGGCGATCGCCCATGCCCCTAATCTCACCCTGGAGCAGCGACTAGTCCTTGAAAGTAAGGAAAATCTTACTCTAGAGGAGAAGCGACAGCTACAAAAAGCTCGCCTTCAGGACTTTTATGCCCTGGAGTCTGTCACTCCTAAGGATGTATTGTTTGACGGTGGCAGTCGGCGGCAGAGGGAAATCACAAATCTTGAAAGTCTTCTATATCCTACCCAAGCCGTTGAAAAAACGGTTAAAAGTATTCAGCGACAAGATGAATGGACAAAAGAAATTATCCCCTGGGATATTTCTCCCCAAGCTTGCCAGCAATGGTTACGCGCCTATTTTGGCCTCCAAACATTGATTGATCCTAACAAAACCTGGAGCCGACTTGACCTAGAGAACTGTGCCCAACGCATTCGTGAACGAGCAACCGACGTTCAATTAGGGCTGAATTTCACCGTGACCCCCACCATGAGTAATGTCCAAATTGTGCATCAACTCCTCAGTCAAGTCGGAATTAAAGTGACGTTCAAATGGTCACGAACTATTCCAGGGCTGGAAGGTAAAAAAGAGAAGCTGTATCGGATTGATGAAGATCATTGGAAGGCGATCGCCATCATTCTTGAACGGCGAAAGCATCGGCGTGAGCGCTGGCAAGATCCAAAAGAACAGACGGTGACATCAAAACCGCACAGCCCTGGATCACCCCCTCTAGAAGAAAAGACTATAAAAAAGGGGGGTGATCCAGACATCAAATCACTCCCTGTAAAAAGTAAGAACACATATAATGATGGAATGGGCGATCGCCACACTAACCAGGCATCTCTCCAGATAAAGCAGAAACCACAAGAGACATCGAACTCCCCCCTTACCAAACTAGATAAATAGGAGGGCAGGATATTATTCAAGATTGACGCGAATTTTATGATAGATTTTGTCTCGTGAGTGGAGTGCGAAGCGTACCCCGGACAACTCGTGAAAGTTTGCTCAGCAAGCTATCAGAGTCCACACTGAGCCTTGCCGTAGCGAAATTGAGGTGTGTTATCCGAGCCAAGTGTCATGCACCAGGTTCCGTCATAAGTGTTAACGCGGTGATGATGAAAAGCCAATTGGCCAAGGTAAAACAATCCAGTCGCGGTGACATGCAGTATCATAGCTGCGATAAAGACCTGTTCCCAACGAATAGCCATAGTATAGAAAAGGAGTGATTCTAGGACGGGTTTAGCGTGAGTTGGCTAACCATGCCAGAGGTTTACTTAGCTGTGCTAAGTACCTATGCAGAATTAATTGCCAACAAGTTTCCTAGGGGCACACCCCGACGGGGTGTGCCCCTAGGAAACTGTATAAATAATTTTGCTCAACTACTTATTCCTTGGGTGCATCCCATTTTTGTTGGGTGGGCGGGCTGCGTCCGCCCACCCAACAAAACAACATTAATCAATTTGCAAAAGTGGAATGCTCCCTGTTCCTTGTGCTTACAATGTAGCGACTTAACCGATGTAGGTAACAGTGTAAAAACCCGAACCTGAGAGAATATTTGAAAAGTATTTGATAACACGCTGGAACAATACTGACCCCCCTTAAACCCCCCTTGAAAAGGGGACTTTGAACGTGATTCCCCTCTTTTCAAGGGGGGCAAGGGAGAATCTGAAGTAGCACTGAGGACTTCTCAAACATCCTCTGAAGCGAAAGGCGATGACGAAGCACCTGAATCTTTGAGGGCTTCTATGGCTACATCTTGGCAGACCACGGGATGATGATGATGAGTAGAGGAGTTTACCCGATATATTCAGGCCACTTTAGCCACGCTTCTGCAACAATATCGCTAAGCAGACAGCGCTCGTTCCATTTCAGCAGGTGATCGTCTGCTAGAACTTCAGCCCTTAGTTCATCGAGAGTTTGTCCCTTTTGACGAGCACCATGAATGACCCCGGCGATCGCCGTTGCCATTGTGTCAGAATCAATTGATGTGTTGTCAATCTGTTTCTTTTGCTTAAGATTCGTTTGAATGGAATAATTCATGGTTGCTCACGGATGCCGAGCGATGTCGGTAATAATTTTGTTAATAATTTGTTAATAAGTTGTCAACTCTTTTAAGAAACGTAAAAATTCCTTAAGGCTTTAATATGCTAATCGGAGTCTAACGTACTCCGAACCGATGTCAACCCGTAATGTTAGGTAGTTGCCGCCGAGTTACCTGGAGATAGATGCGAGAAATCCTGTATATCGAAATTCCAACTCCGCAAACCCAGTCTGTACGCCAGTGGCTACAGGAAAGTTTTGAGATTAAGCATGGCATAAAGCACACGACTCCGGATGGGTTTCGAATTACATTCCCTAAATCCTCCCTCAGCGTTAATCCTGCCTTGGCCAACACCCGCTCAGCTACAGTGACTCAGGGAAATCAGGCTCAGATTTCCCTCCAGCAAGCACAGTCAAGCCATGATTTACCAGCGAATCGGGCTCTCAATCCCGATCATGCTTCTCAAGATACTTCCGTACAGGCGGCGCGTTATCCCTCTCTAAATGGATGTGGGACAACCGATCAGACGAGTCCATCGGTCGTGTCATCGGCAGATGTGTCGCTTGAAAGCGCGCCCGCACGTATTGCTGTCGATGCGTCGATGCGCCCCAAGCTGCCGCCTGAATTATCAGTATTTGTGTGGTCAGTTCAGCGCACGACATATCTCAAAGTATTTCGCTGGGCGAGTCAACCTGTTCCTAGAGAAGCTGCTTTTGTCCAACAATTGACCAAGGCTGTTCGGCAACAGTTTCCCCTCGAATATCCAGAGCCGCCAGAGATTGATTTATCTCAACAGACAATTTTTGAGGCACTGAAGCCACATTACCCGAGAACGGTGAAATATTTTCAGAGGATGCCAAATGGTGCCTATGACCTGACGCGGGTGTACTGGTGGGAAAAGCGCTGGCGTGAAGGGGTGCGATCGCCCCAGATGCCTAAGCAGGTTGTTTTTCCGATGCAGCAGTCGTCTGTTGAGGAAGAAGCATCCTCCTCTGAATCTCAGCCAGAAGGCTTATCCACAGGGTATGACCTGATCTATGTCGGCGGAGCGCTGGGCGTCATTCATGCGGCGGTAATGGCGCGTCTTGGGTATCGGGTGCTTCTGGTCGAGCGGTTGCCCTTTGGACGCATGAACCGGGAGTGGAATATTTCTCGGGCTGAGTTTCAAAGCCTGATTGATTTGGGATTGTTCACCGCTGAGGATTTTGAGACCGTCATTGCCCGTGAATATGTGGATGGATTTAACAAATTCTTCGACGCAAATAACCCACCCCAGGCCAAGGCTCCAGTTCTTAAAACACCGACGGTACTCAATATCGCTATCGATGCTGAGAAGCTGTTGCAGATGTGTGGCGATCGCCTCAAGGCGGCAGGGGGAGAGATTTGGGACGAAACGGAATTTGAGAAGACTGAAGTCACGCCTACTGAGATCACCGTCTATACCCGCCATCTCCCTACGGATACCCCCCGGATTGCCCAAGGCAGGATACTGGTAGATGCTATGGGTACCGCATCGCCTATTGCATGGCAGATTAATGGAGGACGGGCATTTGATAGCGTATGCCCTACGGTCGGAGCCGTGGTGTCGGGTGGTTTTCCCCGTGGTGTGTGGGACTCTCAGTATGGTGATGTATTAAATAGCCACGGTGATATCTCGCGGGGAAGGCAGCTCATTTGGGAACTTTTCCCAGGTCGAGACAATGAACTCACCATTTATCTATTTCACTATCACGAAATTCATCCCGACAATCCTGGGTCGCTGCTTGAAATGTACGAAGATTTCTTCCATATTCTACCGGAGTATCGCCGCTGTGATGTTGATAAGCTGACTTGGCGAAAGGCGACCTTTGGGTACATTCCTGGCTATTTCAGCACCCGTGCGGATGATCGGGCGATCGCCGTGGATCGGCTCATTTCCATTGGTGATGCTGCGTCTCTACAGTCACCCCTCGTGTTTACTGGATTTGGTTCCCTCATTCGTAACCTGGGACGCTTAACCCACCTGCTCCATACGGCGCTCAAGTATGACCTGCTTCAGGCTCATCATTTAAACCAGATCCGTGCCTACCAGAGCAATATTGCAGTGACCTGGCTTTTTTCCAAAGGCATGATGGTTCCTACTCATACTCATCTGCCACCGGAGCGTGTAAATGCCATGCTTAACACTTTCTTCGGTATTCTCGCGTCGGAGCCACCAGAGGTTGCTGATCGGTTCATCAAAGACCAGGCAGGCTGGATGCCGTTTAACCGCATGGCGATTCGGGCAGCTCTCCAAAACCCTGCCTTGTTGGTATGGATATGGCAGTTGGCAGGGGCAAAGGATTTCCTACGCTGGATAGGAAGCTACATAACTTTTACGATATATGCTTTTCTGGGCTGGGCATTTCAGTGGTTTCCTGCTCTGACCCATGCCCTTCAGCCCCTTTTAGAATCAACTGTTCCGTCCCTTTACTTCTGGATGCTAGCTCAGAGCTATGCTCTCCTCTACAATATGGGACGCGGTAAGCTGCTGTTTTCTCCTGAAAAACCTGAAAAACCTGTTCCGTGACAGACCATTGCCTCAGTTTTGTTGCCTCAGTTTTGTTGCCTCAGTTTTGTTGCAGAAGTGTT
>CAYXJG010000261.1:0-7875 GCA_964465285.1 uncultured bacterium | reverse complement strand
CTCGTTTCTAAGGGACTTGCAAGAAAATAAAGTACCCGGAAAAGAGCAGCGGGCGCAGCCCGCTGCTCTTTTCTTCCGGTATCTTTTTTAGCCGCAGATCCCTAAGCAATCGTGATGTCGGGGGATAGATAAACATCCTGAATCGCATGGAACAGCTTCACACCTTCTTCGAAGGGCCGCTGGAAGGTTTTCCGCCCGGAAATTAACCCGCATCCCCCGGCACGCTTGTTGATCACCGCAGTCCGAACTGCTTCGGCAAAGTCATTCTTCCCAGACGCCCCCCCGGAGTTGATGAGCCCTGCTCGACCTGCATAACAGTTGAGTACCTGATAGCGGGTCAGGTCGATGGGGTGTTCACTGGTCAGGTTAGAGTAGACCAGGTCGTGGGTTTTGCCATAGCTCTCGCCTGTGGCGGATGAAATAACCTTGTACCCGCCATTGGTCATGGGTAGCTTTTGCTTGATAATGTCAGCTTCGATGGTAGTGCCCAAGTGATTGGCCTGTCCGGTCAGATCTGCGGCCAGGTGATAATCGTCGCTGTCTTGCTTAAACACACTATTTCGCAGGTAACACCAGAGAATAGTTGCCATCCCTAACTCATGGGCGCGGGCAAAGGCATCGCTGACTTCCTGAATTTGGCGCGTTGATTCTGGCGACCCGAAGTAGATGGTCGCTCCGACGGCAACGGCTCCTAACTCCCAAGCCTGCTTAGGAGAACCATACATAATCTGGTCGTATTCATTAGGATAGGTCAGCTTTTCACTATGGTTGAGCTTGACGATGAACGGAATCTTGTGGGCGTATTTCCGGGAGACAGAACCTAGAACGCCCAGGGTTGTTGCCACAGCATTGCAGTCCCCTTCGATGGCAAGCTTGATGATGTTCTCACTGTCGAAATAGATGGGGTTGGGAGCAAAGGACGCGCCCGCTGAGTGCTCGATGCCCTGGTCCACAGGCAGAATGGACAGATATCCGGTATTGGCGAGTCGTCCCGTGGAGTAAAGCTGCTGGAGGCTGCGGAGCACCTGGGGTGGGCGATCGCTCTGGGCAAAAATGCGATTCACCCAATTGGGGCCAGGCAGATGCAGCATCTCCTTTGACACCTTAGCCTCATGGGTCAGCAGACTCTCGGCCTCATCACCCAAGTAGGATTCAATGGACTCAGTGGGTTTGGGGGATTGGGTTAGTGTCACCATGTTGGTAACCTCCGTTGTGCGTTATGAAGGACATAGCAGCAATACGCACTTAGGTTAGGGCAGGGGAGGAGAGTGTATCCCAGATGTGCGGGGGATACATTATTGAACCTAAGCCCGTAGGGCTATCAAGGCAGAAGGATGAAAGCAGGATCAAGGTCTTGCTAGGAGATATCACTGCTTCGGAATGTCCGGTGCCTTCGTACATTTGCTGCATCCCATTGACAAACATGGTCTAAGATCGCAGCTTCAAAATTTGAGTGGTTACAGCTAAGCTTTCCTCATATAAATTGTCTCTTCCCCAGCGCTGGAGTTGCTGGCTCATAATGGCTTCTGCCCGCTGATCGGACAGGGCACTGACCTGCTCGGTGCGGCACGCCTGGGCACTGCCGCCCGCTTCCATCCGCATACAGCCTGTGGACTCGGAGCATAGGATAGTGCAGCTTGAAGACTCCAGGTTGCTGGAGGTTAGGCGGATGCCGACGAGGTCGCCTAGAATTTCTCCCCAGTCGGCGGTGGGAATGGCTGCTAATTCAGCTTCAATTGTCCGGTCCTGGGGAGCCTTGAAGGTGATGTGCTTGAGGTCATAGTCACCCCCGGTCTGCTTATATTTGACGGGTTTCCACTCCAGGCGACTGGCAACCCAGCCGAGGTACATCAATGCCTGGGCAGAGTTTCCTTTCTCGTAGTCGATGGAAATTTGGTCAATTTCTAGCAGCTCTCCCCGCCGTTCTGGTGGGTCAAAGCCTGCGGCAGTGAGTTCTTGCCAGGGAGAGAGTCGATGCCAATTGAGGTCAGCCACAAAAGTGCTGGATTGAAGCTGGTTGTGAATTTTCAGCAGTTCCGACTCTGCATCGCTGAAATAGCTGGAATCGACAATAATGCAGTTGCATCCCTTTGCCAAATTTTTGAATAGATCTTGCTCGGGGTTGGGGGTGGCTTTCCACCAGACAAATTTGGGTAGTTCTGGAATCATTAAAGATAAGACCAGGCTGCCCACTCGCTCCAGTGCCGCTTTGGTGCCGCGCAAAGTGATGTATTCACAGCACACCAGTTGGCTACCAGAAGATTTTTGGATGGGGCAGTAAGCAGACACCTGGGCGGTGACCCCGGTATCTTCGCCTAAGGTAGGGCAGAGGGTGATGATGCGACAGGGATTTTGAGCGGCGATCGCCTCACTTATGCTAAAACCTCGTCCATCCAGGTTATCGTAGTGGCGCTGGTCGGGGGAAATCGTCTGAACTTCTTCCCGGAGCCGTGCTAAGGTTCCAGGGTCAACGCGCCCGGTTACTCGCAGGCCAAACTTTTTCTGGGCCTCTTCCACGGCGATGCGGGTATCGGTTCCGTGAACGCCATCAATGGGGCCAGAGTAGAACCCGAGAGTTGCCAGAAGCTGCTGAAACTCTTCAGGCTCATACACTACCATGCTGAAGGTGGCTGCCCGTGTGGCGGCGGGGGTCACTTTGTCGCCGTTTTGATTGAGCCAAATCCGGTTCAGTTCGGTTTCGATTTCGTCTAGGGAGATGTCGGTGGGATGACGGAGGGTGACAAGGGGTGTTTTCATGGTGTTTGCGCGATGGGAATTGAGTAATAGATCTAGGAGATAATCGACACATGCTATAGCCGTCGCCAGTTGCGGCCATCCTGATTGAGCAGCAGTTCAGCTTCTACAGGGCCCCAACTGCCCGCCTCATACAGGGGAATGGCATCCGCCGGAGCGGGCGCATCCCACACTTGCAGCAGCGGCGTCAGAATGCGCCAGGATTCTTCCACTTCGTCCCCTCGGGTAAACAGGGTTTGGTCTCCCAGCATACAATCCACTAGCAAGCGGCTATAGGCATCAACGCTGGGCTGGCCAAAGGCGTTGTCGTAGCGGAAGTCCATTTCCACGGAACGCGTTCGCAGGGAACTGCCAGGGGTTTTCACCTCAAACCGGAGAGAAATACCCTCATTGGGCTGAATTCTCAGGGCAAGCACATTCCGGTTGACCTGCTTTGCTGCCGATTGAAACATGGTGTATGGCACTTCTTTGAATTGAATTGCAATCTCCGTCACTTTTTTAGGCAGTCGTTTTCCAGTCCGCAGGTAGAAGGGCACTCCTTTCCAGCGCCAGTTGTCCACCAGGAGCTTAATGGCTGCATAGGTGGGCGTTGTGGAGTCTGGACTCGCTCCTCCTTCATCACGATACCCCAGCACCTGCTCCCCGTTCATCCAACCTGGTGCATATTGTCCGCGAGTGGCTGACTTGCTGAGGTCTTCAATATCGGCCAAGTGAGTCGCCTGAATGACTTTCACCTTTTCATTGCGGATGGCGTCAGCGTCTAGAGAGTTGGGTGCTTCCATTGCCACCAGGCAAAAGAGCTGCATCAGGTGGTTTTGCACCATGTCGCGCAGGGCTCCTGCCGTTTCGTAGTAGCCCGCCCGGTTTTCTAAGCCGACGGTTTCTGCCACGGTAATTTGAATATGGTCTACAAATTGACGGTTCCACAGCGGCTCGAAGATAGCGTTAGAAAACCGGAACACCAGGAGGTTCTGGACGGTTTCTTTTCCCAGATAGTGATCGATGCGATAGATTTGCTCTTCAGGGCAAACCTGGCGCACGATACGGTTGAGCACTTGGGCTGATGCCAAATCTCGACCAAAGGGTTTTTCGATCACCAAGCGCTGCTTTGAGGAATCGGTGAGCATTCCCGCTGCGCCCAACTGCTGGGCGGCTTCGGAAAAGAACCGGGGTGCGACCGAGAGGTAGAATACGCGATTGCCACGGGTGCCCCGCTTTTCATCCAGTTCACTCAGGAAGGCTTTGAGCTTTTGATAGCTTTCAGGTTTGTCGATGTCGCCGGGGCAGTAGTACAGTCCTTTGGCGAAATCATTCCACTGTTCTTCAGACCCCAACCCGCCACCAAAGTCTGCGACGCCTTTTCGCATGTGGTCGCGGAAATACTCATGGCTCCACTCACGGCGGGCGACGCCAACGATGGTAAGTTCGGGCGGGAGCTTGCGCTCCTGCCGCATTTGATACAAGGCAGGAACCAGTTTACGCTGGGTCAAGTCACCCGATGCCCCAAAGATGGTAAGAATCTGAGGGGCGGGGATGCGATCTTGCTGGAGTCCAGTACGGAGAGGATTTTCGAGCAGGTTGACCATAGGGTGATGATAGAAATGGGACAGGAAAAATGATTTTGGATTTTGGATTTTGGATTTTGGATTGGGAGTTTCCTTGCTCTGTCGCCGATTCGTAGGGGGTGTTCGCGACCGAATCTTTAGAACGAGAGAACGAGGCTCCCATGTCAGTACCGGAGGCTAGAGATTAGGGTGTGTGGGCGATCGCCTCCTGGTCTGCACGTTGTTGTTCTTGGATAAACGACTCCACTAGCTCCACGTTGTCTTGGCTGCCGATGAACAGGGGCACCCGCTGATGGAGTTTTCCTGGCACCACGTCCATAATGCTCTGGGTACCATCACTGGAGGCTCCCCCCGCCTGATCTGCCAGATACGCGAGAGGGGCAGCTTCATAGAGCAGCCGCAGTTTGCCATCGGGCTTCTTAACGGTGCCAGGGTAGAGGAATACGCCCCCCTGGCACAAAATGCGGTGAAAGTCTCCCACCAGGGCACCGCTATAGCGGGCGGAGTATCCCTCATGGCGGTGCATATAGCGGGTGTAGTTGCGAATCGACTCGTCCCACTGCCAGAAATTGCCCTCGTTCACACTGTAGACCGGCCCATGTTGGGGAATGCGCATGTTTTCAGCGGAGAGAATGAATTCCCCCAGGCTGGGGTCGAGGGTGAAGGCGTGAACGCCGTTGCCGATGGAGTAAACCAGCATCGTGCTGGGGCCATAGAGGATGTAGCCTGCGGCAATTTGCTTGTGTCCATCCTGCAAAAGATCGGAGGCAGAACTGTCTAAGTCATCACCCTCCTGCCGCCGAATGGCAAAGATCGACCCCACACTTAAATTAATGTCCACATTAGACGAACCATCAATCGGGTCGTAGAGCAGGGTATATCGACCGAGGGGACAGTTTTCTGGAATATAGTAAGGGTTTTCCATCTCCTCTGAGGCAAGGCGGCAGACTAGACCACTTTGCTTAAGCACTGAGATGAACACCTGGTTAGCAAAGATATCCATGCGCTTCACCTCTTCACCCTGCACGTTGGTGCGTCCGGTGAGCCCTAGGGCATCTTCCACAAGACCAGCTTGGGTGAGCCGTCGGGCGATCATCTTACCCGCCAGGGCAATGCGATTCATTAAGGCGCTCAAATCTTGGGCCTCGGGGCTAAAACTTTGGAGCTGCTGGAGCACGTGGCGAGACAGGGTCGTACTGTCTCGATCCAGGGTGTAGTCATAATCGAAGTCGAGTGGCTGTTCGGTGGCAACCATGCGTCCCCTCCTTTCCCAATGGGATTGCTGGGTGTATACCTCCTAACGTTAACGGGTTAGGATTAAGGCTTGGTGAGAAGCGATGGCGATGGCTTCGCTACCTAGCCCCTGTGGAACTGATATGCTTCCCTTCTGGCGAGGTTTTCTGATGACCGTGCTGGATAGGGAATAGCATCTGAATTTATTCCACACCCTTCATCTTAGAGAGACATCTCAAAAATCCTGAGGAACTTTAGATGAGCTTTAGACCTCAGTGCGTTTTCAGAATCTTCGTTCTCACGTTTGCTTTCTATGCCCAAGTTTGCCCGCTCTACCGCTGCCCACTGGAACCTAGCACCTCTTTGGAAATCTGCTGCTGGCTCTCTGGTATTGCTATGTGGCTGGATGCTGTTAGCAGGACTGCTGCGGGGGCATCACCTGATGCTCAAGCCCCTGTGGACGGATGAGTTTTCAACCCTGGTGTTTGGTATTGGGAATCGCTTTCAAACCGTGCCGCTGAATCAGGTTATGGATGCTGAGCGGCTGCTGGCTCCGGTTCAGCCGGCCTCAGATGCGACGATGGCGGATGCGGCGCGGCACCTTCTCACCGAGAGCAACCACCCGCCGCTGTATTTCATGCTGACTCAAGCTTGGACAGGACTTTTCCCCAACCCTGATGGGTATGTGTCGGTTTGGGGAGCGCGATCGCTCTCTGCCCTGTTGGGTGTCCTTGCTGTTCCTGCCATGTATCTAGCGGGGTGGGTCAGCTTCCGGCGGCGGGCGATCGCCCACCTTTCTGCCGCCCTGATGGCCGTGTCCCCCTTTGGCATCTATCTCGCCCAGGATGCCCGCCACTATACCTTAACCGTAGTATGGATGATTCTTTCCCTCACCTGTCTGGTGCAGGCGATACGCGACAGCCAAAAACAGCAGCCCCTGCCCGTTCCAGTCGTGTTGGGGTGGATTGGGGTGAACGGCCTGGGCATGGCGTCCCACTATTTCTTTGCCCTGACCTTGTTAGCAGAGGCGATCGCCCTCATCCTCATCCTCGCCCTCTGGTGGCATCAGCAGAAGTGGCGTGGAGCAGGACTGGGACGCATCGGTTTGGCTGTCCTTGGAACCATTGCTGCCAGTGGCGTGTGGTTCCCCTTTATTTTCGCCATCCGCCAGGGGGACGCCCTCACCCAGTGGCTCTATGTCGATGGCTGGAAAAACTGGGCATGGATCGACCCGCTGCTGCACACCATCAGCAGCATAGCCAGCATGGTAATGTTCCTCCCCGTGCAAAATGTGGATATAGAATGGGCGATCGCCTCTGGCCTGCTCATTGTTGCGCTGACGACCCTCTTGGTTCGATTCACCGGGCGAGGACTCCGGGCAGCATATGCTGACCCTACGTTGCAGGTTCCCATCCTCACCTTCACGACATTCATCGGAGGGGCGATCGCCCTCATCTTTCTGATCACCTACGGGGTGGGCCTTGAAATTGCCAAGGTATTTCGCTACCACTTTATCTACTACCCAGCAGTGCTACTCCTGGTTGCCGCAGGCACGGCACCCTATTGGACTCCCAGTCTTTTGTCGGCCCCTGGAACTGTCTACCGCAGGCGCGGACTGGTGATACTGGTGATTCTGCTGGGCATTGTCGGCAGCCTCACCGTCACCAATGACTGGGGATACCGCAAGCTGCATCGGCCCGACCAAATCGTGGAGGACATCGCCAAGCGGTACGAGGCCCCCGTTCTCCTCGCCATCTCCCACCAAACCCACGGACAGACCGGACGGCTCATGGCATTGGCATGGGAAATGCGATCGCCCCCCTACGACACTGCCATACGGGACGCCTCATTCTTCCTCGATCACCGCCCCTGTACCCTGGAGAATAAGAAGCAGTGCAACCAGCCCAGCGAAAAGCTTCAGCAAGTGATTAGAGATATGCCCCGTCCTGTCGATGTGTGGCTGTTGAACTATGAGGGGCGTGCTAACCTCACCCGCCAAGGCTGCGAGTATGAGCGCACCAAACGCACCGATGGCTACAAAGCCCAACACTACACCTGCCGTCGCCTTGCTAATCAAACAAAGAAAAGCATGAAGACTTGGCTTGTAATTTAAGCCGGGAAATTCTGGATGGGCAAGGAGCCAGAATCTAGGAGTCAGAATTCAGGAGGGAGCTAGCTCCTGGCTCCTGGATTCTATCCTTGGGAAAACTTCCCGCTTTGAGGAATACGCCAAAACCTATGCACAGATCCTCTGAAAACCCCTCACCCTAGCCCTCTCCCTTTGGGCTACTGTGTACACACATCTCGGCTCAGATCCAAAACT
>CAYXJG010000260.1:2665-7884 GCA_964465285.1 uncultured bacterium | reverse complement strand
TCCTGTCTCCTGGATTCTATCCTTGGGAAAACTTCCCGCCTTGAGGAATACGCCCGAATAATTTCTCAAAATCGACTCCCATCTCATACGACTTGGCAACGTTCTCAAATTCACAACGCAAAAATAGGGGTTTGGCGCGCGCGGAGCGCGCCACGAACCCCTATTTTTGCGTGAAACGTTGCCAAGTCGTGTAACTTCATTCTGTTATGGCGTTATGAATGGGAATGTCCAGTACAATCACGATGATGGTTTTTTGATGCCATTTTGAATTTTAGACTTTGGATTTTGGATTTTAGATTGTGGCGATCGCCCCTCTGCCTGAACCAACTTCATCATCACCGGACTGGCCTGAGCATCGTGCCCTGTCTCTTTCCGTTCGAGCGGTAGAGAAGGGATTTGGGAGTGTGGCTCTTGTGGCGGCACTGGGGATTGCTGTGCTGCTGGGGGCGATCGCCCTGTTCATTGGGGTGGATGCCCTGCCTGCGATGCGTGCCTTTGGCTTGAGCTTCATTATCAGCCAGGAGTGGAATCCGGTGGCGGATATCTATGGGGCGCTGCCGATGATTTATGGGACGGTGATGAGTGCGGCGATCGCTCTGCTGATTGCTGTTCCGTTGGGGGTAGGCGCGGCCATTTTTCTAAGTGAGGATTTTTTACCCCGCTCCATATGCATTGTGTTGGTGTTTATGGTGGAACTGCTGGCGGCGATTCCCAGCGTTGTGTATGGTCTCTGGGGCATCTTCGTGCTGATTCCCCTGTACAAGCCTGTCGGCGTCTGGCTCCACACCCATCTGGGCTGGTTGCCTCTGTTCAGTTCTACTCCTCTGGGGCCGGGGCTGCTACCTGCGGGTATCATCCTGTCTATTATGATTCTGCCTATCATCACCGCCATCTCGCGGGACTCCCTTGCAGCCCTGCCAGGGGATCTGCGGGAGGCCGCGTTTAGTGTAGGTGCAAGCCGCTGGCGCACCATTGGGTCGGTGCTGCTTCCGGCGGCGTCATCGGGCATTGTGGGCAGTATCATGCTGGCACTGGGGCGGGCAATGGGCGAAACGATGGCGGTCACGATGGTCATTGGTAATGTGAATCAGGTGAGGGGGTCGCTTCTGGCACCGGGGAACACGATTGCCTCCCTGCTGGCAAATCAGTTTGCTGAAGCCCAGGGACTGCACGTGTCTGCTCTGATGTATGCGGCGCTCGTGTTGATTGGGATGACGTTGGTGGTGAATGTGCTGGCGCAGGTGATTGTGGGGCGGGTGGGAGTGAGGGAGTGAGGGAGTAAGGGAGTGAGGGAGTGAGGGAGTGGGGGAGTGGGGGAGTGAGGGAGTGGGGGAGTTTGGGAGAAAGGGAGTTTGGGAGTGGGGGAGTAAGGGGGTGTGGAGGTGTCTCGGCAGTTGTGGCGAAATCGGAGTCGTGTGCGGGTTTGGGTGAATGGGGGACTGACGGCGATCGCCGCTCTCTTTACACTATGTGCAATTCTGCCGTTGTTTGCGGTGCTCATTTATGTGCTGGTGAAGGGAGTTCAGCGGCTTGACTTGGCGCTGGTGACTCAGTTGCCGCCGCCGCCAATGGTGGAGGGGGGCGGGCTGGGCAACGCCATCCTGGGTACGCTGGTCATTGTCACCATTGCAACGGGGATTGCAGTTCCCGGCGGGGTTTTGGCGGCGCTGTACCTGGCTGAGTATGGCACGAATGACTCTTTGACGCGGAATATCCGGTTTGTGGCCAATGTTCTAAGCGGAGTGCCGTCGATCATTGCGGGGGTGTTTGCCTATGGGGTGCTGGTGGTGACAGGACTGACAGGGTATTCGGCGGTGGCAGGGGGTGTGGCGCTGGCAGTGCTGATGGTGCCGACAATTCTCCGGGCAACGGACGAAGCCCTGCAACTGGTGTCCCCGGAGGTGCGACTTGGGGCGATCGCTGTAGGAGCTACTCGCTACCAGAGCATTCTGCACATTATCTTACCCGCTGCCATGCCATCCATCCTGACGGGCATTGTGCTGGCGATCGCCCGCGCATCGGGGGAAACAGCCCCGCTCATTTTCACCGCCCTGAATTCTTCGTTCTGGCCCCGAGGCATTTTTGAGCCTATTGCATCCCTGTCAGTCACCGTCTATAACTTTGCCATTGTTCCTTTTGAGAATCAGCAGCGCCTTGCCTGGGCAGGGTCACTGGTTTTGGTCACCCTGGTACTCATCACCAGCATCACCACCCGATGGGTCAACCGACGCCTGGAACGATAACAGCAATTCTTATTTTGGGAAACTTCGCGCCCTATAGGCGCTTACTTGTACAAATGTAGGGGACAAAAAGGTCGCCTACATTTCCATAATGAGAATTGCTGGAACGATAATTGTAGGATTGTCACGACTTGGCAAAGTTCTCAAATTCACAACCCAAGAATAAGGGTTTGGGGCGCGCTGAGCGCGCCCCAAACCCTTATTCTTGCGTGAAACTTGCCAAGTCGTAGATTGTAATATCGCGTTAAAATCACCAGTAATCCATACCAGTTCTTAAATCATCACAATAATCTTAAGTAGATGGCTTTCATCATTCGCCTTATTCCGCCCTTTGTCTTTGAAATCGACAGCGTCGCTCTTGCAGGTGCCGCCCTATGGGCATTGGGATTGTATTTGGGGTTTACGCCAGTTGCCGATTGGCTCACCGAACAACTCAACCGCTGGATGAACTATGCCGATCGATCGCTCTACACGTCCGCCGAGGAATTTGAGCGTACCCGCAAAGCACGAGAATCGCAAAACGCATTTCTGGCATCCCTGCTCAGCATCATTCCGTTTCTGGTCGTTGGCATTGGCTGCAATTTTCTAGTGGATATTAGCCTGGGTAAAAGCTGGTCTATTAGTCTGGGGATTCTCGCCTGTGTTGGATGCGGGGTCTATGAGCTAGGGCGGCGCACGGGGCAAAACTATGAATAGATTTATTCACACATGCGTAAGCAGAATGTCTCGGCTTGTGTTTTAAGGCGGGATACTGGGGTGCGGAGCGCCCCGGTATCCCGCTAAGTCATTATTCCGTCATCCGCGTCGCGGACGGCAGAATACAGTTTCTGGGGGCGGACACAGTGTGTCCGCCCCCAGAAACTGCTTAACCCGGACTCAGGTTGGTTTATAGTACTTTGCAAGCGCATTAAGTACAGCACAGGTGAGGGGCGGCGCTCCGCCCCTCACCTGTGCTTAATCAACTTGCACCCCGCTATAGATTTCCACAGGCTGAAATGTGAATCTTTGAGTTCGGGAAATTCTTCAGGCAGCGTAGGGTACCCCAGCACTCAAAGATCACGTTCATATCCTGGCAGCGTCTTATACCAAACATGACTGGGCAAAGTTCTCAAATTCACAACGCAGAAACAGGGGTTTGGCGCGCGCTCCGCGCGCGCCAAACCCCTGTTTCTGCGTGAAACCTGCTAAGTCGTGACCAAATCCGCTTTGTCTAACCCCTAATAAACCAAAAGGCGACGCGCGACGCCTTTTGGTTCGGTTTTGGTTTCGGGGGTATACAGATGAGGATTTGGTATTAAACCCCCAGGAGATCATTGCGTCCGCCGAGAAGAGGCGATCGCCGCCGAGACGATACCTTTGTCCTCCAGCAGTTTGGCAACCCGGAGAATAGTCGCTTCTTGATAGGGAGCCCCGATAATTTGCACCCCAACAGGGAGTTCTCCAGGCTGCTGAACAGGCACAGAGAGGATGGGCAGGCCCATAAACGATAGCGGCTGAGTATAAAGACCAAGATTCGGACGGGTTTTAACCTCCACGCCATCTAACATCATCATCGTCTGTCCGATGGCAGGGGCTGGGCAGGGTGTCGTGGGCGCGAGAATTACATCGACGTGCTGAAAAAGCTTCAATACTCGATTGCGGTACCACTGGCGGAACCGCTGCGCTTGCACATACCAGGAAGCAGGTATCATCGTTCCTGCCAGAAAGCGATCGCGCGTAGCTGGGTCAAAATCGTGGGGGCGCGTTTTGAGGTTTTCCAGGTGAAGATTGCTGCCCTCTGAGGCGGTGATGATATAAGCCGCTGCCCGTGCTCGCTTCGCTTCAGGAATTGTCACCGTTTGTGTGACGTCTAAAGCCGCGACTACGCGCTCGAATCCAGAGCGCACTAAAGGTTCCATGCCCCGGTCGAAGTGGTCATCGGCGATCGCCACACGCAGGCCGTCAATGTCGTCATCCAGGTGAGACATGCAGGGAGCCGAGGGGCGAGGTGAACTAATAGGGTCTCTAGGGTCATAGCCGTGAAGCACATCAAACACCGCTGCAATGTCGCGCACCGACCGGGCAAAGGGGCCAATGTGGTCAAAGCTGGCGGCAAACAGAAAAGCACCCGCCCGCGACACTCTGCCATAGGTCGGTTTTAAGCCGAAGATGCCACAAAAGGAGGCTGGAACGCGAATGGAGCCGTTTGTATCTGACCCCAGGGTGACCGGGACTAGCCCTGCCGCCACGGCTGCCGCTGATCCTCCCGACGAGCCTCCTGCCACTCGATTGAAATCATGGGGATTACGAGTTGGCCCGTAGTGGCTGTTTTCAGTGACAAATCCGTAGGCATACTCATCCATGTTTAGAGCGCCAATGAGCACTGCACCGGCTTGCTTTAGCCGGGTGATGGTCGTAGCGTCCTGGGTTGCTGGAGGCTTTTCCTGCTCAATCTTTGCTCCAGCAAGGGTGGTGATGCCCTCAATATCTAACAGGTTTTTAACTGCGAACGGAACCCCTGCCAGCGGGCCGGGGGACTGTCCAGCGGCGATCGCCCGATCCACCATAGTCGCTCTATCCAATGCTTGCTGAGCCAGAATATCGGTGAAGCAGTTCAGTTCATCATTGGCGGCAGTAATCCGGTTAAGGACAGATTGAGTGACCTCAACAGCGGTCGTTTGTCCTGACTGAAGGGCCTCTACAGTGGCGATCGCATCGGCTTGTGCCCCATCAAAAGAGTGCTCGTGTCCTGCTGTATTCGTCGCCCCATCCTGTGCCATAGATGCATCCTCGTTTATTAAACCGCCTGAAGGATCGCCAATCAAATCATTTGACGCGATTTTGGTAGAGCGGCGTGGCGATGTCGCGCGGCTCCACCAACACTAGATTCTATTGAATCCTTCGCAAGTAGTCCATCAAAGCAGCATCACCCAGCCTGAATTATTCATAAAGTAGGGTGGGCACCGCCCACATAAAGTAGGGTGGGCACCGCCCACCTGA
>CAYXJG010000260.1:0-2565 GCA_964465285.1 uncultured bacterium | reverse complement strand
CATAAAGTAGGGTGGGCACCGCCCACATAAAGTAGGGTGGGCACCGCCCACCTGAACCTTGCAACCTATAGCGGTGGGCAAATTGGTTAAGCACACCCAAATTTGTTGAGTCACGACTTGGCAAGTTTCAGGCAAAAGTAGAGGGTTGGGGCGGGCACATACCGCCGCCTTTCTCCTGGTACGTTATTCTCTTGCACGTTCCCCGAGTCACTATTCCAGCCAGCCTGTACTAGTGAGACGGGTTCCCAACAGATGAAGGGAGGGCATCAAGAGTCGTCGGCGTAGCGTGATACATCGACTCATCGCAGCCCAAATCTTCTCTGCTTGCAGGTAAGTGAGCAATAGGCAAGGCAATTTCAACCGTCGTTCCTTCTCCAGCCCCTGCACTGTAGAGGTCAATTTTACCGCCCATGAGTTCGACTAAATTTCGGGAAATGGCTAAGCCTAACCCTGTCCCTTCAAATTTCCGAGTAGTCGTTCCGTCAACCATAACGAAGGGGCGGAATAGTTTGTGTTGCTGACTTGGGTCAATGCCAATGCCTGTGTCCCGAATGGAAACAATGACCCAAGGATTGTCCAAAGATGGCGCATCCTGAACATCTGCTTCATCTGGAGAGGAGTCGGATTGGGCAATCAAAGGTCGGCTTCCGGGGGCGAGATATTCGATACGTAAACCAATGGCAATGCCGCCCTCATCAGTAAACTTGATGGCGTTGTAGATAACATTCAGAAATACTTGCTTGAGCTTGGCCGTATCAACACTGATAATGATGCCCTCAAGAATTTCTGGAACCTCAACCCAGAGACCTTTTTGATGGGCAGTTACGGTTTGCAGCCTCAATACGTCATTGAGAATTTGACTCAGGTCTGTTTCTTCTAGAGAGAGAGACAATGTGCCTGCTTCAATTTTGGCAATGTCCAGCAGGTCATTGATGATTTGTAGCAAATGAATCGCCGCATCATCTGCCTTCTGGAGAAAATCCAGTTCCTCTTCCCGCCCATCGCAGCAGTCATCTTTGATCAGGCGAATGCATCCGATGATGGCATTGAGGGGCGTCCTTAGCTCGTGAGACGTATTAGCCAAAAATTCGTTCTTGAGCTGATTAGCGGCTTCTGCCTGTTGCCATGCTGTTTGTAGCTCCATTGCCCGATCTTCCAGGCGTTTGACCATGTTTTCCAGAACAGTCGCCAACTGATTAATTTCACGAATGCGAAAGTCTTTCGGGATACGGTTTGTTTCGCCTGTCTGCATGTGCTGCGCATAGTAACCCAGTTGCTCAATCGGGCGAGCCAGATCTCGGGCTGTATATAGCATGGCAAAAAGATGCGCTGCTGTTAAAACGCCTGTGAGAATCAGCAAAATCCGCCGGATACCTTGCAACCCAAATAGGGCATTCTCCAGGGGAGTCACTGCAAAGACGACCCAGGTCTCATTTTCAATAGGACTAACTACCACATCAATAGAACTATATCCGGCAAGCCATTCGCGGTTATCACCGGAAAACATGAGCAGGTTTTCAACGTCTTGCTCTTGACTGAGAGCACTCCTGAGGATGTTGCTGAACTGGTCAGAATCGCCCTGCTGTAAAACACTCTGACCCACCTGCTCTGGAAAGGGATGCGCCAGAATCGTACCGTCCTCTTTCACAATCATCGTATAGCCCAGCAGCGAGCCGGGTTTCCCGCTTTCGACCTGAGTGACCTGTACATTCGCCTGGAGTAAGTACCGGAGCTGGTCGTCCTGATCGTAGACAGGAGTTCGAACAATGAGGTCTAGATAGCTACCGACTTTAGAGGCGTCTTCGGGAATTTCGAGATTAATACTAAGGGTTTGCACGTAGAAGCGATTGCTATTTAAGACGCTTCTGTCTTGGGGCCACTGAAGCATGAAGTCATCTTCCAGTGCCGTTGGAAACGCTTCCTCATCTTCGCAGATGCTGGTTACAGGTGTCATAGATTCTAGATTGGTGTTCCAGGCAAGAAGCTGTAAGCACTGGGAATTTGATGGAAGCTGTCCGGCAAGTTCACCGAGAAAACGTGTGGCATCGTCAATGTCTCCCGTTCTCAGATCCAGGGTTTCGCTAGCGGTCACCAAGCCAAGCTGCATAGCATGAATGGATGATTGAAGTGTCAGTGCTTTATTAACTGCGCTTTCAGTCAAATTTTGACGCGCTGAATAGAGCAAGCTCGTGCGCGTTTTGCGAAAGGTGACAGCAACCCCAACCAGTAGGATAGGGATGCTAACCAGCAGAATCCGCAGCAACATGATGCGGCGGAATGATGGCTGTTTTGATAGCTTCATAGGTGGAGCACAGCGTTTGGGGAGAGTAGAATCCCATCAACTATAGGGTATTACTGAACAGTGCTACAGTGCCATTACCATAACAGCAGTGACTCAGTTTTTGAGCCTTCTTCATATAAATGAAGTTTTGCAGAGCAGAGTATGGGGTGTGGAACTCTATTGAGAGACCCTGCTGTGAACTCTGATATGCGCTAACACAATAGAGGAAATCCCAAACGAATCAGCATCTGTATTGGCTAAGAAGCAAGGATTAAATAAAATCC
>CAYXJG010000259.1:0-7900 GCA_964465285.1 uncultured bacterium | reverse complement strand
GTCACTTGGTTGCGCAACTGGTCAGCCGTTTCCTGTACCCGTTCCCGGGTTGCCCCTCCGATGCGGCGGCGTACGACCCGATCGGCTGTGACCAGAATGAGTTCTAGCTCATCGGTGGATTCCGGTTCTCGCTCCAGGAATGCTTGAGCAATCAGAGTATCCAGGTCATCGGCCCGCTGCCCTGGCAGCAACGGTATCCACGCATCCGCCGGAGGATTGCTTGCTGACGATGGCAGGTTGGCAATCAACATCGGCACCCGCTGATTGACTGTAGTCTCACCCTCGTTCCCAACGGAACCCGAGATTGGGGTTTCATCGGAATTGGATGATCTTTCCTCTTGAGAAGTATCGGGGACTTGTACGCCAACCGGAGCTGGGACAAAAAAGGCATAGAGAATAGCAGGCTTGATGCCCGTGTCTTGTTCGATGGTGTGCAAGCTGTCTTGGGCTTCTTCGATGGTGATTGGTAGGGGCGTATCTGTTGTCCCGAAGTACTCAGTAAATTCCTCAGTGGCAATGGTTTCAACGGTATCAAAGGAGATTCTTTATGTGCCAGGAGTTCTGCCTATCAAAAACAGTGGGGCTATTTACGCCGTCGAGTACTAGAGTTATTGCTTAAGTAACTCCTTTGCTTCTTGTAGCTGATTGCCCCATACCCGTTCCCAAAGAGTCGCTAATAAAAGGACTGTCGTGATGATGCTAAACACTCCAGCAATAAAAAATTCGTTGATGATGGGATGAACGCCTAGAGCCACAATCATTTCCGCAACAGCCAGGTACGCAAAGTACAGAAAAATGCTGAGTTCTACCCAGGAGCCGATCGCCGTAAATCGTGCCAGCCCTTTGGGATTGTCAAACCTATTTTCCTGCCAGTGGCGGCGAAGGGCGATCGCCGGCCATGCACTGAGCATCACCAGCCCAAACACCACAAACCCCACTAAAGGGAAGCTGCCCAGCACTTGCGCCTGACTCCACTGAGCCGTTGCCGCTGTCTTTCCCGGCCCTGTCACCAGAGCATCAATGGACACCGCCCACACCGCCGCCCAAAATCGCGAGTGCCGAGACAGAAACTGGTAGAAAAAATCTCGCTCGTCTTCTGGGGCATCGTCTTCATCGCCTTCAAATCCCGCCACCTCTCGGATCACTTCGGTAATAAACCACACCATGATCAGAAACCCAACACCGTAAATGCCTGCTTTGAGGGAGGGGAACGAGCTGGCGGCATACCACAGCCCGATTAGCCCAATCATAGGAAACACCGTGTGGGTAAACCCGATTGCCGCTGCCCAGGTGAGGGCGTCTTTGATGCTCTCGAAGCGGCGAAATCTGCCGATGGTCGCAATCACTGCATCAGCCGCAATGCCAATGCCGATCGCTCCATTGATCAGGAGATACTGCACATTTCCAGAACTGTAGAATCCAGACGATTCAAGCACAATCACACTATCCAGCTTTTCAGACAACAGCGTAACAAAAACCCTACATCAGAAAATGCTTCCAGGAACTGGGGTTCTACGACGGGATGCTTCAATCCTGAATCCATGCATCCAGAACTCCGGCTTCGATAGCAACCAGCGAGCGGCTTATCTCTGTCACTTCTGTTTCCCAGGCTCTGCCTGGGAAACCATTCAGGAGGCTCCGCCTCCAGCATTCAGGAGGCTCCGCCTCTAGGGGGTTTCGGGTTAGCTTTCAGAGACAGATGGGTAGCCCCTCTCTGAATTATGATATAAAAATGAAATATGAAACAATTATGAAAATATTCTAATGGCAGTAATGACTTTTAGTATTTCGTTTCATGGCAGTCTTTTAACCTCTGTCATTGCCGTGATTATTGGTTTAGCGGGCTGCACGACTTCAGAAGTAACTGCTCCCGCTGATTTGTCTAGTGAGGCAGACAGTCCCAGCACAGTGGCAACCAATGCAAACGCCGATGCTGAAGGGACACTGAAAGTTTTGACCACATTTACCGTCCTGGCAGACATGGCGCAGAACATTGCCGGAGACAAGCTGGTGGTGGAATCCATTACCCGCATTGGCGCAGAGATTCACGGCTACGAACCCACACCCAGCGATATTGCCAAAGCTCAGGATGCCGACCTGATTCTCTACAACGGCATGAACTTAGAGCGCTGGTTTGAGCAATTTTTGGGCAACGTCCAAGACGTTCCCTCTGTCCTGCTGACGGACGGCGTCGAACCCATCCCTATTGCAGAAGGCCCCTACACCGACAAACCCAACCCCCACGCCTGGATGTCCCCTCAAAATGCCCTGGTTTACGTGGAAAATATTCGTCAAGCCTTTGTAGAACTTGACCCGGAGAATGTCGAAACCTACAATGCCAACGCCAAAACCTACAGCGCCCAGATCCGAGCCATTGACGAGCAACTCCGCAACGATCTGCAACAGGTGCCTGAAGACCAGCGGGTGCTGGTGAGCTGTGAAGGAGCATTTTCCTACCTTACCCGCGACTATGGCCTGGAAGAAATTTACATTTGGCCCATTAACGCCGAACAGCAGTTTACCCCTAAGCAAGTGCAAATGGTGATCGAAGAAGTGAAAGCCAATGATGTCTCTACCATCTTCTGCGAAAGCACCGTCAACGATGAGGGGCAAAAGCAAGTCGCCCAAACCACAGGTGCGCGGTTTGGCGGCAACCTCTATGTGGACTCCCTCTCCACCGAAGATGGCCCTGTTCCTACCTTCTTGGAGCTTTTGGAATACGATGTTCGCCTCATTTCCAACGGTCTCTTGGCGGGCGCAAACACCCAAAACTAATCCTCTTAACCCCTTCCCCACTTAACCACCCGCCTAATTTTATGACACCCACCTTCGACATCACTGTTAATAATCTCAGCGTTACCTACAGTAATGCCCGTCTCGCGCTCTACAGTGCTAGCTGCACGGTCGAGTCCGGAACCATTACTGCTCTCGTCGGCCCCAATGGAGGCGGCAAATCCACTCTATTTAGAGCCATCATGGGCTTTTTGCCCCCTTGCCAGGGGCAGGTAAGCATCGGTGGTTTTCCCGTGCAAAAGGCGCAAAAGCGGCAGTGGATGGCCTACGTGCCTCAGTCTGATGAAGTAGACTGGAATTTCCCGGTGAGTGTCTATGACGTCGTGATGATGGGCCGCTACGGGTACATGAACCTGCTGCGGATTCCCAGTCAGAAAGATCGGCGGTTGGTGATGGAAAGCCTGGCACGGGTAGATATGACCAAGATGGGCGATCGCCAAATTGGTGAACTCTCTGGGGGGCAGAAAAAGAGAGCATTTCTAGCGCGGGCACTGGCTCAGGAAGGTAAGGTGATTTTGCTGGATGAACCGTTCACCGGGGTAGACGTGAAGACTGAAAAGCAGATCATCGACCTGCTGATGCAGCTCCGGGACGAGGGGCGTACAATTTTGCTCTCCACCCATGACCTAGCATCTATTTCGACCTTTTGCGATCGCACCATCCTGCTCAACCAAACGATTCTGGCGGCGGGCGCTACCGACGCAACTTTTACTGAAGAAAATCTGGCGATGACCTTTGGAGGACTCCCCACCGTCCGCCCGAGGCAGCGTCCCCATCGCTCTGAGGTAGACGCATGAACACCATCATCGCCGTAATTCCAGGTTGGAACTGGTTTATGGAACCTCTGCAATACGGCTTCATGGTACAAGCCATCTGGGTTAGCGCCTTTGTGGGGCTAGTATGTTCCGTCCTGTCCTGCTACATCACCCTTAAGGGCTGGTCACTGATGGGAGATGCCATTTCCCATGCGGTGGTGCCGGGAGTGGTAGTCGCCTATGCGTTGAATATCCCCTTCGCCATCGGTGCGTTTCTGTTTGGCTTTGGGGCGACAGTGGCGATCGGCTACGTGAAATCTAAAACCCGGCTCAAAGAAGATGCTGTCATTGGAGTCATTTTTACGGGCTTTTTTGCCTTTGGCCTGGTGCTGTCCACGAAAATTCCCAGCAACATCGACCTGTTTCATATTTTGTTCGGTAATGTTCTGGGCATTTCCCGGTCAGACATCATGCAAACCCTGGTGGCAGGACTGCTGACCCTCGGCATTATTCTTCTACGGCGCAAAGATCTACTGCTGTTCTGTTTCGACCCAAACCATGCCAAAGCTATCGGGCTAAACACCCAGGGAATGTACTACACTCTGTTGTCCGTGCTGGCGCTAACTATTGTGGCGGCGCTGCAAACAGCGGGCATTATCCTGGTCATTGCTATGCTGGTAACGCCGGGGGCGATCGCCTATCTCATGACCGACCGCTTTGACCACATGCTAGGCATCTCCACCGCCAGTGGCGTCTTCTCCTGCGTGGCGGGGACGTATCTGAGCTATCACCTGGATGTGTCAACGGGAGGCAGTATCGTTATGCTGTTGACGCTACTCTTCATCGCGGTAGTGGTCTTTGCGCCCAAGTACGGTATTGTAGCGCAACGGTTCCGACAGCCTCCTGGCCCCGCTCTAGAAGAGACATAAGGCTTGTCCTGCCATAGGCTCCGTAGGTGGGCAATCAGGTGGGCAAGATTAGCGATAAAACCAATGAAACTCTGCGCTGCCTGTAGGCACGACTTGGCACGTTTCACGCAAAAATAGGAGGGTGGGTGCCTGGTGAGTCGGGCACACGAAGCGCGCTCCACTCAAAGGAGGGGCGATCGCCTACACTCTTATCTAACCGAACGCATTTGATCACGCTTCTGACCTTTCCTTTGCTTGTATCCATGAACCTTCAACAGTCCATTCGAAAGCTGCACCGCACGCTGGCTCCCATTGTTCTGCTCCCCCTGCTCGTCACAGTCACCACGGGCGTTACCTATCGACTCTCTAAAGACTGGTTCGGGATGACCCGCGACCAAGTTCACTTTTTGATGACCATCCATGAAGGGGAATACCTAGGTCATACGTTGGAACCTTTCTACGTGTTGCTCAATGGACTGGGATTAGTGTGGATGTTGGTTACGGGAGGTATTATGGTTGGCCAAAATATTATGCGCGGGCTGAAATCCAGCCCGCGCAAAGTCAGCAAGACCGAGGCTGAAGGCTAAACATGGTTTGGAAACTCTATGATTGAGATTCAGCAGGTGAGCCATGCCTTCGGCGATCGCCCCGTCCTGCACTCTCTCTCCCTCTCACTGAGAGAGCATCGCATCGGCATCATCGGCAGTAATGGATCGGGGAAAACCACCTTTGCGCGCTTGCTGAATGGGCTGGTGCTCCCCACCCAAGGACGGGTGCTGGTGGATGGGCTAGACACTCGGACGGCGGTAAAGGCGGTGAGGCGAAAGGTGGGCTTTGTGTTTCAGAATCCCGACCACCAAATTGTCTTTCCCACTGTCGAGGAAGATTTGGCCTTTGGCTTAAAGAACCTGAATCTGCACCCTCAGGAGATTCACGAACGGGTAGAGTGGGCGCTGCACCATTACGGACTAGAGCACCACCGCCACCATCCTGCCCACTTGCTGAGTGGGGGCCAGAAGCAGCTACTGGCGATCGCCGCTGTACTGGTCATGGCCCCAACCTACATTGTGTTCGACGAGCCGACGACCCTGCTGGATTTACGAAACCGCAACCGCATTCAGTGCCTGCTGCGGCAGCTTCATCAATCCATCATCATAGTGTCTCACGACCTGGATTTACTAAGAGACTTTGAGCGCATTCTGGTGTTTGACAATGGAGCAGTTGTCATGGATGATGTGCCGTCTGTGGCGCTCTCCTACTATGTTGATTTGATGGCGTCGATGTGATGACATGACCCTCGGCCTCTACATTTCCCGTCACTCTCCAATTCACCGCCTGGGGGCTGGGGTGAAGCTCATGGGGATGGCGATCGCCGGAATGGGGCTGTTTTTTGTGGACTCTATTGCCGTGCTGCTGCTGGCGTTAGTGGTGTCCCTGGGATGCGTGATGATTGCTCGCCTTCCCTGGCACAGGGTTGTGGCGCAACTGCGCTCAATCCTCTGGGTGCTGCTCGTCATTGCAGGCATCCATGCTTTGCTGTCTCAGTGGGACATGGGGATTATTCTTGCCCTGAGGTTTCTCACGCTGATTCTGCTGGCAACGGTAGTAACGTTTACGACGCGAACGATGGACATGGCGGAGGCGATCGCTCGTGCGCTGGAACCGCTGCGGCGTTTTGGGGTGCGTCCAGAGCAGTTCAGCCTCATGGTGGCGATCGCCCTGCGGTTTATTCCGGTTTTGTTAGAGCAGATTCGTGACATTCAAGACGCTCAACGGGCACGGGGCATCGACCGTCCTGTGATTACGTTTTTGGTGCCTCTGCTGGTGCGAACACTCCATCTCGCTGATTCCCTTGCTGACGCCATTGATGCCCGCTGCTACTCAGATAACGCAGATTCCTAGAGGGTCAAGGAAACGTCAGCTTGACAGAGGCAACAAACTATTCCCAGCGCGGCGCACCGGGAACGAGAATCCAATCAGGTGAATCCAGCGCTGATGACGTAGCATGGCCGTGCTAAGCAGCATCACCTCCATTGAGTGCTGTTTAATCTTCGATCCGCAGCCTTCAAAGTTTCTTTATACACGACTTGGCAAGCTTCACGAAAAAATAGGGGTTTAGGGCGCGCTCCGCGCACCCTAAACCCCTATTTTTCACTGTGAATTTGAGAACTTTGCTAAGTCGTGTTTATAGTTTCTCGTTATTCTACCTAAATAACCTGAGTTCGGGTTAAGCGGTTTTGAGCTTATCCCGAATTGACGTTAAATAGGATTTACATGCAGCCCGTAAAGGTCGCTCAGTTGGGTGAATTTTGGAGCCTCATGCGCTCTACATCGTCTAAATTTCCAAGGTTTCTAGGATGCCAGTTGGCAATCTCCATAAAAAATTATAGGTTTCTAGGCAAATCACCTAGTTTTTTTATCATTCCTTTATAGCTGGAGATGTTTTTTTAAGTTACATTCGATCTTATAGACAGATTTTTACGAGTCAAATAGTGCTACCTAGTCTGCTAAATATCTTCCTCGCCTGATGAGTAAGAGGTAAGGACTAGATCGCTTGCATTAGATTTTGTTGAGGTGGCTGGCAATGCCGTGCTCCTCTGGGAAAATTCAATGCTGTCGAGTCCTTAATCTTAGGGGAATAGCACAGGGCAACGGTTGCTGTGTCATTTTGGGAAGTTAAAAGGGAGATATAGAGCACGAGTTCTGGCCGAAAGGAAATGCATGGGGTTTTAGTTTTGGAGTCCCATGCATCCTAGTCTGTTCTGAAGAGATGGGCTGAGAACGCTTGAACGATAGGCTGTGCCTGGGGAACCCCAGGTCAGTTTATGGTGTCAGTTTTTTCCGCCGCTTGTTGGCTTCGTTGCAACGTATATTTTGATGAACAGAGGTGTGGCATGAATTTCTCCGAAGGCTATCAGTATCCGCTCAATGTTGACAGTCCCTATTTCACAGGGAAACCTGTCAAGGTGATGAAAGGCCCTCTCAAGGGTCATGTCGGTAGCATTATGAGCGCGACCCAATCAGGCACGTTTTTTATCCAAAAAAGCGCAGGGAGTGGGACAGATCGACTCGACTTGATTCCCTATGGCCCGTTTTGTCCTGACGAACTCGAGCCCTTGGGCTAGGGTTCTAACTAGTATCGGAAGGCAGAAGTCAGAAGGATGAAGGCAGAATGGAGATTCTTTATGTGCCAGGAGTTCTGCCTATCAAAAACAGTGGGGCTATTTACGCCGTCGAGTACTAGGTGAACACAGCTAATTATCAAGCCTAATTATACAGTCCATAAAACCCTGGGTCGCCCGCTTAGCAGGCGACCCAGGGTTTTATATATTGTTTTTAATTATATCAAGCTACTTACCCGATTTCTATTTGACCGTTGACCTTAGGGACTTGCAAGAAACACGCCTTGGCAAGTTTCATGCAAAATAGGGGCTTGGGGCACGC
>CAYXJG010000258.1:0-7912 GCA_964465285.1 uncultured bacterium | reverse complement strand
ACCTTGCGCTGCCCGCGCAGCGGGCAGCGCAAGGTTTTGTAGTTGGGTTTTAATGATGCCGAGGTACTTATATCTATTCTCCGAGATTTTTTCCAAGACCGGAGCAAGGCATTAAGAAACGTAATTTAAGATATATCGTGACGCTCTACAGGGCTGCACTCAGCCTCAGAGGAATTCAACCGGGTTCACGGGTGCGCCGTTGCGGCGGACCTCAAAATGTAGGTGAGGCCCAGTGGACAGCCCGGACGACCCTACCGTGGCGATCGCCTGTCCCTGCTGCACGTAGGTTCCCTCGGTCACCAGCAGGCGGCTGGCGTGGGCATAGAGGGTAGTCAACCCGTTTCCGTGGTTCACAATCACTGCACGGCCATAGCCTCCATACCATCCCGCAAAAATGACCTGGCCTGCATCTGCCGCCCGGATAGTCGTGCCGTAGCTAGCTCCAAAGTCAATGCCTGCATGAAACCGCCGATAGCCGAGAATGGGGTGGATGCGGTTGCCAAAGCGGCTGGTAATGCGAGCGTTGATGGGGAAGATAAAGCGCCCTGTGCCTTGCACAATACCCTGAGCGGCTGCCAACCGCTGCTGAATCAGCACAGCCAGGTTTTCGGAGTCGGCTGAGAGCCGTGCTTCGGCTGCTTCGAGTGCTTTGCGGTCGTCCTGTAATCGAGCGACCAGCTTTTCTTGCTCCCGTGCCTGAGCTTCATATTCTGTTTTCCGAGCCAGTAATTCCTGAGTTAGCAGAGCAATTTCGTTTTTCTGGCGCTCAATGGTGCGTCGCTGCCGCTCTAGTTCATCGGCTTCTGTTTTCAGGTCGGCGAGAATTTTTCGGTCAGCTGCATACAGGAGCCGGAGTTGACGACGACGATCTAAAAATTCGTTTAAGTCACTGCTCTGGAGCAGCACGGCCCAGCCTTCGCTCCCCTGCTGGCGCTGGAGAAACCGCAGCCGCCCAGTGGTCGCAAATTGGCGATCTTGGAAGCGCTGTTCCGCTTGGGCAAAATCATCCTGCAAATTGCTCAGCCGTTTGTTGGCGATCGCCAACTGCTCTTCATTAAAGGCAATGTCTTCAGCCGTGGATTGAATTGTGCCTTCCAAGCCCTCCAGCCGATTTTCTGCCTGGTTTTCTAAGGTTTCGATTTGATTACGCTGCTGCTGGAGTTCTTGCCGTTCTTGCTCGAGCTGTTGGCGCTGTTGCTGCATCTGCTGGATGTCTTCTGACTGGCTCCAGCCGGGTTGGGCGATCGCCAGCATCACCACCACACTCAGGCAGCATAGCAGCACCATCCCCCCCTTTATTAGCGTCCGCTTAGCACCGTTAATCAAACCACCTGTGTAATCGATCATGCGTTGACTTGAGCCACTGTTCCTGACACCACACTGATTGAACGTTGACGTTCAGCGACCCTGACCCAATAAACCCATCCGAACCTACATTTAACCACCGCTGCACGGATTTGCAAGACGAATTTTTGGAAAAGCTAACACTTTTTTGCTCCCGACTTCATCCAGTCACGGGTTCCAAAATGCTGGCAGGAGTGAGCGGCGATCGCCGACGCCCTTTCCAGGGCAGTCACAAATTGCCCTGAAGGGATTGCCGCCCCAGAGGGCCAGTTCTGTTCTGTGCCGTTCAGCAAAAAATGGCAAAAGGCACCGTGAAAGATGTCTCCAGCGCCAAGGGTATCGACGGGGTGAATCGCCTGAACAGGAACCAGACCCGATTTCCCTAGAGTTTCGTAGCGAATCGGGCGATCGCCCTGGGTGATGGCCAGGTGGGAAATCCCAAATCCCTTCAGGAATTCTATGACTTCATCAAAGGTGCGACAACCCGGTGGATAGAAATTGGCTGAACAGATGGCAACATCCGTATAGGGCAAAACAGTCTCGAATCCAGGCTTCCAACTGCCGCCATCAATCACCACAGGAATGTTCTGCTGTCTTGCAGCTTGGGCGATCGCCCTTCCCACCGCCATTTGGTGGCCGTCAACCAATACAATGTCGATAGTCTCCAGGCGACCCTTGCGTAAAACATCAGTCGGGATCTGCTCAACTAACGCCTGGCATTTCGTTGCGTTCATAGAGACCACAGCGCGATCGCCCGTTGCAGCAGTGATGATGATTGATGAGACCGATGGTAACTCGGGGTGATGGGGCATTAAGTCGGCGATCGCCACCCCCCACGTGTCCAGATCGCTCGCAATCAAATGACGCATGGGATGGCATCCTACGACGCTCAATACGGTTGCCGGATGGCCGAAGTGGCTAAACGCTACAGCCGCATTTGTTGCAGGCCCACCTGCTGCGATAGTCGAATTAATGGCAACCACTTTCTCGTTAGATTGCGGTATTCCATCAACTCGATAGATGCAGTCGAGGGTTGTCAACCCAACAAATAAGCCTTGATGGTCAGACATGCTTAGTCTTTGCACAGAGCGTATGAAAAAGACTGAATCAACCGCCATATACGCTGCCCCAGGACGTTAGCAAGAACACAAAAAAAGCAACGGTGGCCAAAAAGCCCTGGAGAATGTTCCCGACTAGCGTCCCGACAACAATGGCGATGCCAACCCGAAATGACTGCTTGGTGCGGGGCCATAATTTCAGTTCTCGGCGGTGTAGAAATTCCCCAACGAATGCACCTAGCACTGTACCAATCAGGATTCCAAAAATGGGGCCTCCAAGAGGCAACGCAGGGATAAGGCCAAAAAAGCCGAGAACCATACCCACAATGGCTCCCGTCTGTCCCCAACGGCTCGCCCCAACCTTTTGAGCGCCGATAATGCCTGCGAGATAGTCAATGGCGATGCTTAACACCAGAGCGGCGATCGCAATGCCCAAAGCCCATCCGAGGCCAGCAAAGCCTTTCACCGCCCCCCACAGCAAAATGGCACCCACGATGAGGGTAATGCCAGGCAATGCCGGGACGAAGGCTCCCACGACCCCCGCCAGAGCGACTACCATCAGCACCCAATACAGCACAACTTGCCACAGATCGGCAGAGGCTAATGGTGCCGTGAAATTTGTAACCGCAACCGCAATTTGGTGGGAAGCTTGGCGAAGCTGCGCCCAAATCTGAGCATTGAATTGGCCGATTGCTTGAGTAGAGTCATGAAACCCGTTGGCGATCGCCATGACCATCTGATGCCAGCGCTCAGATATCCACTCGGCACTCGTTTGCCAGCGGGGCGAATCTGGGAGTGAGCCCGGTGTAGAAGGCTCTAATACATTGCCCATTGCTAATCCATGGCCCATAAGATCATACCAATTCCTGAAAGTAGAACTACAGATATACCTTGCCAGGTCATAAACTTAGTGTTTGAATTGGGGAAATCCTGCGCAGCGCAGGATTTCCCCAATTCAAAAATTAAAGTTGTAGCCTGTGGATGAATCCCCTCTGCCATAATGTCATTCCTGGTGCGGTGAGCTAAGTTATGCCAGTCTCTTACCTCGCCACTCAGGAAAAAGGACAATCCACAAATGCTGTAGTTGGGAAAATCATCCGCCAGCATCACCGTCACATTCGTCGCAGGGGCAACCTCACGGGCACGCAACGCCGCACTAATTCCCGCATCACTACCACCAATAATCAAAAGGCCAGAAGAACTCATACCCCCTCACTCCCTCACTCCCTACTCCCTCACTCCCTCACTCCCTCACTCCCTACTCCCTCACTCCCTACTCCCTCACTCCCTCACTCACTCCCTCACTCCCTACTCATACTTCAAACACCGAGGATCAGGCAGCGTCGCCTTTTCCGGCTCACGGGGAAACCAGAAGGCAGTGCGCTTGCATACCTCTACTAACATCAACATGACAGGTACCTCAATCAATACCCCGACAACCGTTGCCAGTGCCGCCCCAGAATTGAGGCCAAATAAGGTGACTGCGGTGGCGATCGCCACTTCAAAGTGGTTACTCGCTCCAATTAGTGCTGCTGGAGCCGCATCTTCATAGACCAGCTTTAGTTTTTGGGCAGCAACGTAGGTAATCAGGAAAATAAAGTTGGTTTGAACAAATAGGGGAACGGCAATCAGTAGAATATGCAGGGGATTTTCCACAATCAGATCCCCTTTGAAGGCGAACAGTAGGACTAGGGTAATCAGGAGGGCAGCGATCGCCACCGGACTCAGATACTTGAGGAACACCCCGTCAAACCAGGCTTTTCCTTTGTGACGCAGAATCCAGGTGCGCGAGATCGCGCCTGCCAGCAGCGGCAATCCGACATAAATCAGCACCGACAATGTAATTGTACGCCAGGGCACAATCAGGTCATTGGCCGAAAGTAACCATCCTCCCAACGGTGCATATAGAAATAGCATCGCCAGAGAATTGATTGCCACCATCACCAGGGTGTGCCCCTGGTTGCTGAAAGATAGATAGCCCCACATCAGCACCATCGCTGTACAGGGAGCAATACCCAACAGGATTGTGCCAGCAATGTAAGAGTTGGTAAGGGTCACCTCGACCCCCCGAATCATTTCTGTGCCCTCCATTAATGGGCGGAACAGCCACCCCAGAAAGAACTGAGCAAAGGCAACCATGGTGAAGGGTTTAATCAGCCAGTTCACCACAAGAGTAAGGATAACGGGTTTTGGAGCCTGTGCGGCTTGCTTTGCCTGGGAAAAATCGATCTTAACCATGATGGGATACATCATGAAAAAGAGGCAGATAGAGATCGGAATCGATACCTGATAGATGCTCATCGCATCTAGTGTTGAGGCAATACCAGGAAAGGTGCGCCCTAGGGCGATGCCTGCAAAGATGCAGAGAATCACCCACACGGTCAGGTAGCGTTCGAAGAAGCTGAGCCGATTGCCCGCTTGAGTGGCTTTCGGATTCAGATCAGAGTTAATGTCAGGATGGTTCATAGTTAGTCTCCTCCGTTTGATTTCCAGGCGATCGCCACTTTTGGTTTCGGGTTCGGTAATTTCAAGCTGATCAGCGTTGCAAGTAGGACAAAGAACGCTGACACCCACAGACAGCCCACCAGTCCATAGAGCTGGAAAATCAGACCAGACAGCACCGTTCCTGCCAAGCGTCCGCCCGAATTCGCCATATAGTAAAAGCCCACATTCAGCGCCACTTTATCATCTTCCGTGTAGGCAAGCACCAGGTAGGAATGCACGGCCGAATTGAAGGCGAAGACGATACCAAATACCATCAACCCAATTATAATAGTCTGCCCGGGAGAGCGTCCTGTTTGCAGGGCAAGGGCGATCGCCGCTGGCATGGCCGTCAAAAATCCTGTCCAGAAGCGAATGGTTTTTGCTGTCGGGGGCTGGCCCGAACCCCATCGCTTGAGGATAGTCGGAGCCAGAGATTGGACGATACCATAGCCAATCACCCAGATCGCCAAAAATCCCCCCACCTGCTCAAACGTCCAGCTCAACTCGCTATAGAGGAACACAGGCAGACCCACCACAAACCACACATCCCTCGCCCCAAATAAGAAGAACCGTGCCGCTGACAGGATGTTGATCTCCTTACTTTTAGAAAAGAGTTGGCTGAACTTGACCTTCGCTTTAATCTTCCCCATGCCCGACGGGAGCCACCGACTGGAAAACAGAATCAGGAAGAGTCCCCCTGCCATGATGAGCAGGCCATTGACATATCCGACCGTTGCCAGCAGCAAACTTCCGATGAAGAACCCCAACCCTTTGAGAGCATTTTTTGATCCAGTGAGAATGGCAACCCACTTAAATAAGGATGACTGAGCTTCCTGGGGAATCACCAGACGGATGGCACTTTTGGAACTCATCTTGGTCAGGTCTTTGGCAATGCCAGAAATAGCCTGGGCGACCATCACATAGGGAATGGCAAGGGCGATCGCCCACGACTCATTCACGGGGGCCATCATCAGCAATGCCCCAATCTGCAAAGCGATACCACCGTAGAGGGTCAGCTTCACCCCAAACTGAGAACCAATCCAGCCACCAAATAAGTTCGTGACAATGCCAAAGATTTCGTAAAAAAGGAACAGCATTGCTACTTCGAAGGGCGAGTAGCCAATGGTGTAAAAATAAAGCAGCACTAGCATTCGCAGTGCCCCATCGGTGATGGTGAACCCCCAATAGGCAGCAGTGACGAGGGCGTAATTACGAACTCCAATTTTGTCAGCGGTTGTAGACGAATCCATGAGATTTCCTATTTATGTGGGTATGTCTTGTGGGAGTGTGAATAATGAGCGTGCAAATCAGGAGTACAGATGCTGTAGCCCTACGGGCTTAGGCTCAAGCGTGTATCTCCGGCTAAGCGGGGGATACAGTCTCCTTCAATGCCCTAACCTAAGTGCGTATTGTTATAGGTAAGCAGGCACAGCTAACTATAACATCTACAAAACCCTGCACTGCTCGCGCAGCGGGCAACGCAGGGTTTTGCATCTGGTTTTTAATTGTGCCAAGGTACTTCATGTGAAGCACGTCCTAACACCGAAGACGAATAATCCAAAATCTAAAATCCAAAATCTAAAATCCAAAATTCAAAATTGCTATCCATAGCTCGCCTCGGCCAATTCAACACACCAGCAACCCTGCCACCTTTCGCGCCAGTTCCGCCATGCGACAGGAATACCCCCATTCGTTGTCATACCAGGCGAGAATTTTGACCTGAGTGTCATCTACCACCATCGTGGATAAGGCATCAATGATGGATGAGCGGGGATCATCCTTATAGTCGATGGACACTAGGGGCCGTTCCTCGTACCCCAAAATGCCCTTCAAATCGCCCTCGGATGCCGCTTTGAGCAGTTGATTTACCTCCTCTCCTGTGGTGGGACGCTCCACCTCAAACACGCAGTCTGTAAGCGAGGCATTCAGCAGGGGAACCCGCACCGCCAGTCCGTTTAACTTCCCGTTCAATTCTGGGTAAATTAAACCAATCGCCGTTGCCGATCCCGTAGTCGTCGGAATCAGAGATAGACTGGTTGCCCGTGCCCGTCGCAGATCCTTATGGGGCGCATCTACAATGGTTTGGGTATTAGTGTTGTCGTGGATGGTCGTAATTACCCCATGCTTAATGCCTAACCTTTCGTGAATTACCTTGACAACAGGGGCTAAACAGTTTGTGGTGCAGGATGCTGCTGTCAGCAGGTGGTGTTCAGAAGGCTTGTAAAGATGGTCGTTGATGCCATAAACGATGTTCAGGGCCCCCTGCTTCACGGGTGCAGCCACAATCACCTTCTGGACACCCCGCTTAAAGTAAGGTTCCAGCGATTCGGGCGTGCGGAACTTGCCGGAGCACTCCAGTACAATGTCTACCCCTAGCTCACCCCAAGAGACTTCTCCAGGTACCTTACATGTGCTGAAAGTGACTGGGGTACCATCGATCAGAATGCGATCGTTCCCAGCCTCTTCGACCTCCGGTGTCCACCGCCCATGCACCGAGTCAAACTTGAGCAGGTGGGCTGCGGCTGCCGTTCCTCCTTTTACCTCATTGATGTGGGTGAACTCCAGATCAGGCCAACCCCATGCTGCTCTCAGCACCAGTCGCCCAATACGCCCAAATCCATTAATTGCAATATTCGCCACACTATACCTTTTTTCTGTTCTGATGTTTGCGTTCTGATGTTTGCGTTCTGATGTTTGCGTTCTGATTCTTGCGCTCTAAAATTCTGCTTCTTCCTTAAGCAGTTGCTCAATCGTGAGATCAAAGCGAGACCAACCGCCAAATAATGAAAATAGGGCGTTCCATAGGTTGATAATCCCTACTGCGAACCGTGTTAAAAGCCTCTGGCGTAAAACAATTTCCTCTAAGTTTTGCCGAAGAAGTAGGGGATGCAAGCATTGCAACTATGCTCCTCATGATGTGAAGATACTATACTTAACATCAAATCAAAAAAAATTGTTTTGTCAAGCCACCCTAGAAATAGACAGCAATTCTCAGTATGGAATTCAATGGGGCAAAAAGGTCGCCT
>CAYXJG010000257.1:5643-7940 GCA_964465285.1 uncultured bacterium | reverse complement strand
TGGGGAGTGGGGAGTGGGTGGGAGTGTTTTGCTTACTCTACCATCTCACTATCCCACCACCCTCCCACGTCTTTTATGTCGCTTCATTACTTGTTGTGTCCCTATGAAAACACTGCCTTCTTGCCTGGTAAAGCTCCGCTAGGCTAAAGGAAAGGCAATACCTACAGAGGGCGTTATGAACCTTAATGTTTTCCCGTCTCGATCCTCTGAATCATGCGCTTCGAGACATTTTATTTCGGAATTGATGGCCGATACTTTCAATTCCAGAGGATTTAGCTGGCAGGGGTTGGTAGTGGTAACCCTTGCGTTTTGGTTAGGCAGTAGCCTGGTGCTGGATCTGGTGATTATGCCGGGAATGTATGCGACGGGGATGATGGCGTCTTCCGGTTTTGCATCGGCTGGCTATTCCATGTTCTGGATGTTTAACCGAGTTGAGGTGCTGTGTGCGGCAATGGTGCTAACCGGGGTGCTTGCCCTGTGGAAAAACCTGTATCCTGGACGAGCTTATCCTGGACGAGCCCGACAGTGGACGATCGCCCTGGCTGGTGGGATGATGGCGATCGCCCTGATTGCGACCTACTGGCTCACCCCTGAGATGGGAGCCCTCGGCATTCATTTAAGTGATGTCAACGCCGTAGAAGCGATTCCGACTGGCATGAATGCAATGCACGGTACCTATTTTGGGCTGGAATTCCTCAAAATTTCATTGGGTTTTATGCTTGCAGCAGTGTGTCTTCGTCGCCTGACCAACACTACGGCACACTCCCAGTAATCTGCCAAGGTGCAACTGCAAGGCACCCCACAACGACACATCAAACAGCAAGGTCATGGCTACTGACCCCTACAGGAATAAGAATTAAATAAAGCCCGACTCCATTGAGGCGGCGCGGCGATGCCGCTTCAATGAAATTTTGTTCAAGCTATAGCGCTGTGCAATTGGTTCAGTACACCCAAATGTGTTGAGTGGCGGCGCAGAGCACCGCCACTCAACACACTGTACTTAATGCGCTTGCACACCGCTATATTTAGTTCTTATTCCTACAGCATTCTTATCTGGATTTAGCCACTGAACTCAGAGCGGATAAGTACACGACTTGGCAAAGTTCTCAAATTCACAACGCAAGAACCAGGGTTTGGGGCGCGCGGAGCGTGCCCCAAACCCTGGTTCTTGCGTGAAACTTGCCCAGTCGTAATAGGTACCTATGCAGAAATCCGCTTATCAAAAAAAGGTGCGTAGTTTTACATCCACGCACCTTTTTTGCACCTTAATTTATTGACACCTTAATTTATTGACATAAACGACAGTGTCAATCTGAGCGTGCCCGATGATCAGGCATCACTCTCGATGTAGATGAAGAGTAGACCCATGGACGCAAAGGCAGCAACGGGTAGCAAGGGAACAAAGATAGCGGGCAGGAAAGAAGCAACGTAATCTCCGAACATAGTGATATTCCTAAACAAGTAGACTTATCACTATGGATACTAATGCGAAGGCTATACGGAATGGTTTAAATATCAAGATTCTTAACAAGACGCGAAACGTAAATTCATTTGGATTTAAGCTACTTTCAGAAATTCTCTAGCCCTTCATTTATATAGGTTAGGTTACAGATATGACAGAAGCGATTACACCCGCCGGAGATTGTCAAGTGGGCAATTTGGCAACTCCCCTTAATTCATCTTCTTTTTCATTAGCGTTTATCCGCAATCTGCCCGCATACCGCGAAGGCTTGTCTCCCAACCGCCGCGGTCTTGAAATCGGCATGGCTCATGGATACTTCATCTATGGCCCGCTAGCCCTCCTTGGGCCCCTGCGGGATAGCGAATTTGCAAGCATCGCTGGTGTTGTCGGGGCCGTTGCCCTGGTGACCATTTTGACCATTGCACTTTCCTTGCATGGTTCTGTACGCTCTCAGCCTGCAACCTCCACGGTTACAACGCCAAACCCTCCTGAAATGTATGGCACTAAAGAAGGCTGGAGTGAGTTTGCAAGTGGCTTCTTTATCGGAGGGTGCGGCGGTGCTATTTTTGCCTTTCTCTTGACTGAACTCATTCCTATCAATGAGCTTGCCGACATTATCCTCTCATAGACGATTCTTTTCATAGACGATTCTCGCGTAGCGCCTTGTTCTGACTTTACCTGGGCGACGCGCGGCTGAAATGTAGAAACGTTCTCTGTACATTATGCAGGGAACGTTTTTTTGCATCTGTCAAACTGGCGCTGGTTGATGCTGTCAGATTGTGGTTCTGGATCGTGGCAGCAATTCTCAGTATGGAATTCATCAGTATGGAATTCA
>CAYXJG010000257.1:0-5543 GCA_964465285.1 uncultured bacterium | reverse complement strand
GGTCGCCTAAGGCGACCCTTCTGCTCCTTAAACATCGACAAGTGAGCGCCTGTAGGGCGCGAAGTTTCCCAAAATGAGAATTGCTGGGATCGTGGAAAAAATTCCCGTCACGCCCTTTCATAAGATAGAATAGTTATTCGCTGAGCATTCGCTATGGGCACATCACCTGAGCACATGGTTTCATTTTCAGTTTTTCGCCTAGCGATCGTTATGGACTCATCCTACCAATCAACGTACTGACGGAGAAAACACTAGGACAACTTAGCATGGTCAATCAGGAAACATTAGATATTGGCTTTACTCACGAAGACTTTGCCGCTCTTCTTGATCAATATGATTATCACTTCAGCCCTGGCGACATTGTGCCTGGCACCGTGTTTAGCCTGGAGCCGAGGGGTGCTCTGATTGACATCGGTGCTAAGACTGCAGCGTATATCCCGATTCAGGAAATGTCGATTAATCGCATCGACAATCCCGATGAGGTTTTACAGTCAAATGAAACCCGCGAGTTCTTTATTCTCACCGATGAAAATGAAGACGGGCAGTTGACGCTCTCAATTCGCCGTATTGAATATATGCGAGCGTGGGAGCGTGTACGCCAGCTTCAGGCAGAAGATGCAACGGTGCGCTCCGCCGTGTTTGCCACCAACCGAGGCGGCGCGCTGGTTCGCATTGAGGGGCTTCGCGGTTTTATCCCTGGATCCCATATTAGTACCCGCAAGCCTAAGGAAGACCTGATTGCAGAGGAACTTCCCCTCAAGTTTCTGGAGGTCGATGAAGACCGCAACCGCCTAGTGTTGAGTCATCGCCGTGCTCTGGTTGAGCGTAAGATGAACCGTCTGGAGGTAGGCGAGGTTGTGATTGGAAATGTTCGTGGTCTCAAGCCCTACGGTGCGTTCATCGATATTGGTGGCGTCAGTGGTCTGCTTCACATTTCTGAAATCTCCCATGACCACATCGATACTCCCCACAGCGTCTTCAATGTTAACGACGAAATTAAGGTCATGATCATTGACCTGGATGCTGAGCGTGGACGGATTTCTTTGTCTACCAAACAGTTGGAACCTGAACCTGGCGACATGGTGAAGAACCCTGACTTGGTCTACGACAAGGCAGAAGAAATGGCTGAGAAATATCGTGAAAGGGTGCTCCAGCAGAGCCGCCCGGCTGAGCCCGAACCTGTCATCACCCAGAGTAATGGAGACGGGTCAGGGCCAGTGGAAAGTGAGCAGGTCGCTTCTAACGCTTGATAGCATCCGCATTTAATACGTTTTCTCTCCGATATTGTTTTTTCTTTGATGCAAGGAGAGCGCTATTCTTTTGCAAATTGATGGACTGTGTTGAGTTGGGCAGGTAAGCATGCCTGCTTAATACAGCTAGGTTTCTTAAAAGGGGTGGGCTTCGTCCACCCCTTTAGGATATTTGGAAGGCAGTTTGCACCCCGTTCCGAGGATGACCGTGATACCTTCAGATAATTTCCCTTGTCCTGATACTGCATCCCCCAGTGCTTCATCCCCACAATCTTCTAATCAGATCGATGCTTGGCGACAGGGAGCACAGGTTGAAATCGACATCCATGATCTGAGCAACCGGGGTGATGGAGTCGGGCGATGGGGCGATCGCATCGTTTTCGTGCCGAATACGGTGCCGGGCGATCGCATCATCACCCGACTGCTCCACGTCAAGCCCTCTTACAGCAACGGCAAGCTTCAGCGTGTCGTACGTGAATCGGAGCATCGCATCCGTCCGGCGTGCATTGTGGCAGACAAGTGTGGGGGATGTCAGTGGCAGGCGGTAGCCTATGAACACCAGCTTGCTTCTAAGCATAATCAGGTTGTGCAAGCGCTGGAGCGCATCGGTGGGCTTGTCGATCCTCCTGTTGACCCGGTGCTGGCTGCGGAGCCGCTGGGCTATCGCAACAAAGCGACCTACCCCCTGGGGCGATCGCCCACCACAGGACAGGTGCAGGCAGGGTACTATCAGCGGGGAAGCCATCGGCTCGTAAACCTGAATCAATGCCCAGTGCAGGACGAAGGGTTCAACCCCCTCCTGGCAGAAGTAAAGCAGGACATCCAAGCGCGGGGGTGGAGCATCTATAACGAAACGCGCCATCAAGGGCGTCTGCGGCATCTATCCCTGCGCGTTGGCCGGCGCACTGGAGATATGCTGCTCACCCTCGTTTCCCGCGAAGCAGAACTAGAGGGACTAGAGGAGCAAGCAACAGAGTGGCTGCACCGATATCCCACTCTTGTAGGGGTGATGCTCAACCTAAACCCAACGCGCACAAATGCCATTTTTGGAGATGAGACCCGGTGCATTGCCGGACGGCCTTACCTGACGGAACAGTTTGCAGATCTCACCTTTCAGATTGGAGCGACCACATTTTTCCAGGTGAACACTGAGCAAGCCGAACGGCTGCTTATGATGATGCTAGAGGAACTGGCACTGACAGGGAACGAAATTGTGCTGGATGCTTATTGCGGCATTGGCACCCTGACGTTGCCTCTGGCGAAGCGGGTGAAAGAGGCGATCGCCATTGAGTCTCATCCCCCCTCTGTTGCGCAAGCCCGCGTCAATGCAGCTCTCAACACCATCCACAACGTCACCTTTCGCTCGGGAACCGTAGAAGCGGAATTGCCTGAGATCCAGGCTCACATGCCGCAACCGATAGATGTCGTTGTACTCGACCCTCCGCGCAAGGGCTGTCCCCCTGAGGTACTGGATAAACTGCTGGCTCTCGCGCCTTCCCGCATTGCCTATATAAGCTGCAACCCGGCGACCCTTGCCCGCGATCTGAAGCACCTCTGCGGTGGCGGGCCGTATCACCTGACACGGGTGAAACCTGTGGATTTCTTTCCTCAGACTGCCCATGTAGAGTGTGTGGCGTTTTTGGCGATCGCTCCATAAGGACATTCTCAGAAGATTCTTAGAGCATTTTCATTCGGTATCCACAGCATTTCTTAAAGTTAAAGGTAAGAAATGTGAGATTTCACCAGAACGTCATACCAGAACGTCATATAGAGGGATTTGCTGGAGGATACCATGACTTTCCTAGCGCGATTAGCCGTCGGCGGTCTGTCAGCGATCGCCCTTTTGCTGGGTGGGCTGATTGCCCATGCCGGAGGGTGGGAGAACTTTAAGCTGCAATATTTTCACCTGACTCAGGTATTGAACGACCAGACGCAGGAACTGAATGACTTACAAAAGCAGGGCGTTGACCTGGAAGGTACTGCTCGCATCGCCCTAGACGAGTTGCTCAATGGCGGCCCCCCCAAGGACGGCATCCCTAGTATTGACGACCCCCAGTTCGACATAGCCGACACAACGCCCTTTGATGCCGATGAAACGGTCATTGGCATCGTCATCAACGGGGAGGCAAAAGCATACCCCTACGGAATTATGAACTGGCACGAAATCGTAAACGATACCATTGGTGGAGAATCGATTACCGTTACCTATTGTCCCCTCTGCGACACCATTCTGGCGTTTGAGCGAGGGGACACTACTTTTGGTGTCTCAGGGAAGCTGTATCAAAGCTGTCTGGTCATGTATGACCGTCAAGATGACTCACTGTATGCCCAGCCGTGGGCATTGGGCATCGTCGGCCCGGCAGTGAATCAATCCCTGAACCGGGTACCTACCGTCAAAACTACCTTGGGCGCGTGGCTAGAGGAACATCCTGACAGCAAAATTCTCTCTGCGGAAACGGGACATCAGCGAAACTACTTCGAATATCCCTACGGCACCTACGATACTAATGAGCAGCTGGTTTTTCCCGCACGGAATCAGTCGCAGCTTGACCGCCATCCCAAGGCAATTGTCAGCTACGTGTGGGAAGCCGATGATGCGACCCCCCATAATCAGTTTTCGGGCAGTCGGGTGATGGTTGGCCACGAAGAACTGTCGGCGACAGGCGAGCAGATAGTAGAGTTGGGCGATCGCCAAATCCGCGCTTATTGGGATGAGGTTCTTGATACAGCCCGGTTTGAAGAGCTAGATGGAACCCCAATTCCTAGCTCTACTGCTTTCGCTTTTGTGTACCCTGCTTTCTTTAGCGACACCCCATAGACATAGCGCTCTGCAAGCGCATTAAGTACAGCTCATGTGAAAGGCGGCGCGGAGCGCCGTACGTGTTTAGCGTCCAAGACGACTACCTCTGTTTCCCCAAGCTCTGCCTGGAAACACGACTTGGCAAGTTTCACGCAAAAATAGGGGGGGCGGGGCGCGCTGAGCGCGCCTCATCCCCCTATTTTTTATTTTTTCATTGTGAATTTGAGAACTTTGCCGAGTCATGAGTCCACTTGAGTAGACTGGATGAATGAGCCCGCAGTTTATTCGCGGGCAGATGTGCAACTGACTAAACCGACCCAAAGATTTTTGATCGTATACTGAATATTGCTTGAGTATTGCTTGTATCAATTTCCGTTTGATTCACTGTTTTGATTCACTGTGTTGTTTTGCGCTGGGGCCTGACAAATTGTTATGGAGTTCTCCAAAACGTTATTACAGGGCTTAAAGTCCGACCATTTTCGCCACCCTCTCGATCGACAAGCAACAAAAACCCTCCAACACCTGCCAGGGCTAGATTTAATTATCCGAAATTTACTCGGGCCAGCGGCTGAGCAGGTGTTCTACTTAGACAACATCGCTTCTAGTATTCAAGTCAGCGAGAAGCAACTGCCCGACATTCACAAGCTATTGATCGAAGCCTGTCAGGTATTGGATTTGGAGGTGCCGCAGCTCTACATTCGGCAAAATCCGGTGCCCAATGCCTACACCTTTGCCATTCGGGGGCAGCAGCCTTTTATCGTGTTGCATACGTCAATTATTGAACTGCTGACGCCCGAGGAACTCCAGGCGGTTATGGCCCATGAACTCGGGCACTTGAAGTGCGATCATGGTGTTTATCTAACTCTGGCAAACTTAATTATGCTGGCAACAGGGCAACTACTGCCCTTCGGAGGAGTGGTGACTCAAAGCCTCCAGTCCCAGATTATGCAGTGGGTGCGGTGTGCAGAGTTTACGTGCGATCGCGCAGCTCTGCTGGTAGCCCAAGATTCTCGTGTTGTTGCATCCGTGCTGATGAAGCTCACAGGCGGATCTCCAGGTTTGGCGAGCCAGTTGAACCTGGATGCCTTTTTAGAGCAGGCTCGTTCTTACAATGCGATGACTCAAACTGACATAGGGCAACTGCTGAAGGACGCCCAAGTGTCTCCCCTGACCCATCCGCTGCCTGTATTGCGGGCTCGGGAAATCGATCAGTGGGGCAGCAGCATCGACTATCATCGCATTCTGGCTCGGCACCCCCTGGACGAGGACATGGATTCCTGGGCAGCTAGCAATCAGACGAGCGGCGGCTGGCGTAATTGGTAAAGAACGACGGTAACGACGAACGACGGTAACGACTCAGACTCTTTGCCCAGCACTCATCCCCTAGTATCGGAAGGCAGAAGTCAGAAGGATAATACGACTTGGCAAAGTTCTCAAATTCACAACGCAAAGATAGGGGTTTGGGGCGCGCTTCGCGTGCCCCAAACCCCTAT
>CAYXJG010000256.1:0-7955 GCA_964465285.1 uncultured bacterium | reverse complement strand
ACCTGCACGACTTGGCAAGTTTCACGCAAGAATAAGGGTTTGGGGCGCGCGGAGCGCGCCCCAAACCCTTATTCTTGCGTTGTGAATTTGAGAACTTTGCCAAGTCGTGAACCTGCGCTCAGCGCGGGTTCCCAAAGTGGTTTTGTCCTAAGGGATCTGCGGCTAAAAAAGATACCGGAAGAAAAGAGCAGCGAGCGCAGCCCGCTGCTCTTTTCCGGGTACTTTATTTTCTTGCAAGTCCCTAACCAACTCTTCGGTTGCCATAACAGATTTTTTGGAGGGTGACGGGTGCAACTCATTCCTATTAAAAATTACCCTATTAAAAATTAAAAGAATGCATCAGTCCTAATTCATATAATATTTGAACACCTCGCCTGCACTAATCCTCATCATGTCTGAGACTTACACCATCGAAAACCCTCTCATTTCAGCCAATGGTACCTATACCCCCTTATCCCTGCAACTGGTGGGCTCCGAGATTGTAGCGATGGGCAACGGCTTAACGCCAGAAGGGGTGCGAGTGGACGGAACTCACAGGCTCGCGCTACCCGGCTTCGTCAATGCTCACACCCATTCCTCAGAGCTGTGGTTTCGAGGACTGATTCCGCCCTTGCCCCTGGAACTGTGGCTGGCAGAATTGTATGACTTTGAGCCTCTGGAACCGGAGCAGATTTACCTCAGCGCCCTGGGCACAGCGGTGGAGACCCTTCTTTCCGGGGGCACAACCGTAGTGGATCACCTGGTTCCTATTCCCGGTAAAGAAATCGAATCCATTGCCGCTGCGGTGCGGGGCTATCGAGACGTTGGCATTCGAGCATTTATCGGGCCGCTGCTTCAGGATGAGCCGATGGAGGCTGGCGTTCCCACGGGAAAGGGGCATGTTTCTGTTCCTCCAGCACAGCGCAATACTCAGGTGATGCTCGATGTATTGGATGAAGCGGTTCAGACCTTCCATGCCCCCCTAGACGGTATTCATATCATGGCGGCTCCCACCGGGGCACAACTTTGCTCTGATAGGTTTTTAGAAGGTTGCGTTGAACTGAGCGATCGCCACTCTCTCTGCCGCCATACCCACCTGCTGGAGTCCAAAGCCCAGAAAATCCTTGCCCAGGAGAAGTATCGCTGCACTGCTGTTGAGCATCTAAAGCGGCTGAGCTTTTTGGGCGATCGCACTTCCTTGGCTCACTGCATCTGGCTAGATGATGTCGATATCCAACACCTGGCAGACACCCGATCAACAGTAGTTCATAATCCTCTCAGCAATCTCCGGTTGGGCAGCGGCATCGCCCCTCTGCTGAAGTATCGGCAAGCCGGGATCAACGTCACCTTTGGCTGCGATGGTGCCGCTAGCAACGATTCCCAGGATGTGCTAGAGGCGATCAAGATCGGCACTCTGCTGCACAACACCACTGATTATGACTACCGCCACTGGATCACACCCCAGGATGCCGTTCGCATGGCGTCTCAGGGTGGGGCAACGGGACTGGGGTTGGGCGATCGCCTGGGTTCCCTGGAGGTCGGCAAGCGTGCAGATGTCGTGCTCTATGACTTAACTTCATTGTCTCTCCTCCCTCGTACGGACCCCATTGGTCTTTTGGTGATGGGCCGTCCCACCCAGGTCGTGGATAGTGTCTGGGTGAATGGCAAGCGCGTTGTGGCTCAGGGGCAGGTCACCACCGTCGATGTGGATGCTCTAGTACAAGAACTCTTCTCACGGAGCCAGTGGTGCCAGGCAGCAGGGCAATTTCCTAACGGGAAGGCTTCGCCAACGCCCTCTCACAGTGCCATCGAAGCTCAGTATCGGTTTGTAATGGGATTGTCCGAGTTGCAGGAGTAAAGGGTCATGCACTGCTAGGGGACTTGCAAGCAAATAAAGTACACAACTTGGCAAAGTTCTCAAATTCACAATGAAAAAGGAGGGGTTTGGGGCGCGCGTAGCGCGCCCCAAACCCCTCCTTTTTCGTAAAACTTGCCAAGTCGTGTAAAGTACCAGGAGAAGGGCGGCGGGCTGCGCTCGCCGCCCTTCTCCTCCGATAATTTTAGTTAGCCGCAGATCCCTAGGGGCACTAATAAAGTCCGAATCTAATTTCGGCTACGCCGGAAGTCCCAGTGTCGTAATGTACAACACCGCTTCATCGGGGGGGATGCCCAGGACATCATTCACCGCGTCATCAAAGAAGCCGCCAATGCCGCTGACCCCTAGCCCCAAATGAATGGCTGCCAGGTTTAATCGCTGGCCTAGATGACCTGCGTCCATATGCAGGTAGCGATAGGCGCGATCGCCGTATCGTTCCACAGCCTTCTGCAAATCTGCTGTATGAAACACCACAGCTGCTGCATCCCGCCCCAGGTCTTGTTTTAGGCAGAGGAAGTGCAAATCCCGCCGGAAATTGCGGAACCGGATCTGTCGCAGTTCTTGGGCATGGGGCGCATAGTAATAGCATCCCTCATCCAGATCATCCACTCCAGACACCACCACAAAGGTCTCGATGAGGCTCAGGTCAAAATAGTCTGGTTGGCGATCCAGTCCCTGTTCTATGTAATGGTGAGGCTGGTAAGTGAAATCGAGTATCAGCTTCAGCGCATCTAGGGCCATGTTCATGCCGCTGTACCGCCGGGTTGACCGTCGCTTCAAAATCGTCCCCTCAAGCCCTAGCAGTTCTGTGTCCCAGTCGATGGGCGGTTCAATGGCCGTTTCGACTTTCAAGCAGAAGGGGAAATTATATTTATCAGGAATGTCTGACGGGGCTAGTTCCTCTGAGTCTGGGGCGATCGCCCTGTCTGTTTGTGGCTGGAGTGCGGCTTGTGGGGGTTCTGGATCGGGGGGAGGCTCTGACACCGTGGTTTTCCAGTCCACACTCTGCGAGAGGGTGATGCTGGATGCATTGTGAAGATGGGCAAGGAGGTCATCAGGGGCGATCGCCGGGTCATGGGGCAGGGTCGCCGATGGCAGCACTGTGGGATAGAGGGGCAGATTCTGCTGGACATCTAGTAAATCGGCCAGGGCCATAACCGTTAAGCCCCCCTCTTGTTCACCGTTAAGATAGAGCAGTTGAGCCAATGCATCATCAGCAAAACCTGCAATCAAATGGGGACGATAGGCATTGAGGGCACACGCTAGTTCAATATTGCCCAGCAGATGGCCAGTGTCCAGTAAAATGCGGCGGTAGGCGCGAGCCTGGTATCGCCAGGCAGAGCGGAAATAAATGGCCGTTGTAATCAGGGCAAGTTGAGTGTTATCCAGGCTAGGATGCCAGAAGCAGGCGTCTTGTAGAGATTGCCAAACCTCACTGTCCCAAAACCGGATGAGGCCATGGCTCTGGGGCTGGTAGTGGTAAATACCCGGCGCTAGCACAGCGGTTCCCCGCGACACTAGATAGATTTCAGCAGGGTAGAGTGCCCCTGCAGAGGGTGACGCCCGAAAATAGACAGGTTCTCCCGTCTGCGTCACCACCTTCACCGTAAGGCCGTAGCTACAGAGCAGTATCCGCGAAAGCCGCTTTCGTTGCTGCTTTACTGCACTGTCAAGGTGGAGGATATTGGGGTCGCTTGTTTTCGGGTCGAGGTAGGGTTTTAGGGGGTAAGAAGTACCAATTTTATAGTCTTTAAAGGGAACAGGCTGGTTGTCCCAGTCAATGGCAGGAGCTTGCTGCCGAATGGTGTTTGGGGAATATTTGGTTTGCTGGTGATAGTGCTGAGAAACGGAAAGGGTTGGGTTTGACATGGCAAATCGGTGTCACCTGCCGCTGCGTAAGGTCTGAGCGTAACTGCGCCTGATGATTGACTTACCCCCATCCTAATCACAATGGTTAGTATCCGGTAGAGTAAATCACTACTCTTATACCTGTTTAGCTACCTGTTTAGTCCCATGACGTTGAGAACTTCTCGGTGCTTTGACTGCAAATTCAGGGTTTGGGGCGTGTGTCCCAAGCCCCAGGTTTCTCAAAAAAAACCAGTCGCAACCGAAGCCGCGCGTCAATATCGTGCGGCTTCGGCGAGTCCTGCAGAGCATTGAGGACAGATTATTTTTGCCGCATTTTTTACAGCTTTGTACCACATTCAGAGCAGAACTTATGGGTACTCATGATGCTAGCTCCGCAATTGGCGCACGATGAGGCAATGACAGGCCGATTGGTGTCATGCTGCTTAGGTAAGCCCAACATCTGAGCATTGCTTTTCCCTGGAGCCACCATTGGATAGCAGTTCTCATCCTTCTTGACGTGGATATCCATCAGCACGGGGCCATCGTAGGCCAGCATTTGGGCGATCGCCCCATGTAAGTTTTCCTTCTCAGTCACCACCATTCCACGGACGCCAAAGGACTTCGCCAGTAGCTCAAAATCAGGCATTCCAGGCTGCATATTCGAGGACGAGTAGCGTTCACCATAGAAGGTTTGCTGCCATTGGCGCACCATTCCCTGCCAGCCATTGTTAATAATGACCGTCTTCACAGCAATGCCATATTGTGCCAGAGTCGCCAACTCCTGGAGGTTCATCTGGAAACTCGCATCTCCGCTGATACAAATTACCTGATGCTCGGGCAACGCCACCTTGACGCCCATAGCTGCGGGCATCCCGTAACCCATTGTGCCAAGTCCAGCACTGGAAATCCACTGGCGAGGCCCATTCTTCAGGAACTGCGCTGCCCACATCTGGTGCTGGCCCACATCAGTAGTGTAGAAGGCGTGGGGAGCCTGTTCTCGCAGCTCGACAATCACTTCCTGAGGAGAAATGAGGTCAGGATAGCTGGGAGCCACGAGCGGATAGTCCCGCCGCCAGGTGTCGATTCGAGCCAACCAGTCTTCCGTTTGGCGCGGATTGGCCGGAACGCCCTGTTCCGTATCTCGATGCAATAAGTCACTGAGCACTTTCCGGACATCTCCCACGATAGGTACATCTGGAGCACGGTTCTTGCCTACCTCCGCTGGGTCGATGTCGATGTGGATGACTTTTGCTCGAGAGGCAAACTCATCCAGCTTGCCTGTCACTCGGTCGTCAAACCGGGCACCTACGGCAATCAACAAATCGCATTCGGTAACCGAGAAGTTAGCATAGGCCGTACCGTGCATCCCCAGCATTCCTACAGACAAGGGATGGTGCTCGTCGAATGCCCCCTTGCCCATCAGCGTTGTAGTGACAGGAATGCTATAGCGCTCAGCAAGCATACGGATTTCCTGGTGGGCACCAGACGTAATGGCTCCGCCCCCCACATACAGCAAGGGCTGCTTCGCGCTTCGAATCAGCTTGAGAGCCTGCATCAACTGACGAGGATTACCCTTTACGGTAGGTTTGTATCCCGGCAGCCTGACGATTCCTGGTTCCACAGGCACATAGTCACATTCCTCTGGTCCGACATCCTTAGGGACATCAATCAACACGGGGCCCGGACGCCCGGTGTTGGCGATGTAGAAAGCTTCTGCTACGATTCTCGCCATGTCTTTCGGATCACGCACCACATAGGAATGCTTCACAATGGGCAGCGTGATACCGAAAATGTCTGTTTCCTGAAAGGCATCGCTGCCGATATTGGAGCGGGGCACCTGTCCGGTGACAATTACCATCGGAATAGAGTCCATCTGGGCAGTCGCAATACCGGTGACCAAGTTTGTCGCGCCTGGCCCGGATGTGCCAAAGCAAACCCCTACTTTTCCAGTGGCTCGGGCGTAGCCGTCTGCGGCATGGGATGCTCCCTGCTCGTGACGCACCAAAATATGCTGAATACTGCCTCGCTCCTCAGCTTTGTATAGCTCGTCATATATAGGAAGAATTGCTCCACCGGGATAACCAAAAATGTGAGTAACGCCGTGGCGAATGAGGCTATCGATCAGGGCATAGGCTCCGGTTACTCGCTTAGGAGTAATAGGGGCCTGACTTCTTGGCTGGGCAACAACGGCTATATTCTGACCTGATGCTAAAGGAGCATCAGCAGTGGATGGGCGGCTCGGCAGAACATCACGCATAGTGTGGACTCAAAAATTTTTGATGTTAGCTGTGGACAAACGATATCTAGCTAAGATTTTAGTCTAGTCCCCATGCTAGCGCCCTGTCGAGAGATTAAACAAGGAGAAACCATTTAAGACAGCAATTCTCATTATGGAAGTTTAGGGAGCAAAAAGGTCGCTTGAGGCGACCTTTTTGCTCCCTAAATTTGTACAAGTGAGCGCTTGTAGGGCGCGAAGCTTCCTAAAATGAGAATTGCTGCACTTAAGATAACGTCAGATAACGTCCGTTCTGAACTACTGAGACCCATCAGCGCTATGAATTCATCCATTCGACTCATTTTGTTTAGCAAGCCCGGATGCCACCTCTGCGAAGGGTTGCGAGAGAAGCTAGAGCAGATTGAATCCGCTGATATGGAAGTTGATGTTCGAGACATCACCACGCGCCCTGAGTGGTTTCAAGCCTTTCAGTATGAGATTCCCGTGTTGTTTTACGTTCCGCCCACCCAGCCCGATCAGCCTATTCGCGTCGAGCGTGCCTCTCCCCGCGCGCCCGTTAGCCAGGTAGAAAAGCTCATTCAACGGGCGATCGCCGCCGCCACCTGCTCATGAGGCCCTATGAGACACGACTTGGCAAAGTTCTCAAATTCACAACGCAAAAATAGGGGTTTGGCGCGCGCTCCGCGCGCCAAACCCCTATTTTTGCGTGAAACTTGCCAAGTCGTGTATGGGAAACATGCTTAAATAACCCAAAGCAACAGTAGGACTAACTGTTGGATATACTTTGCCAATTCAAAAACTTACCAATTTAAAAACTTAGAGTTACGGCATGTGGCAGCATATGTAGGATTTGCGTAAGTCCTGTAGGGCTCGGAAAAAATTACAGAAATCCCCTGAGAAGAGAAACGTACACGCCTTGAATATCCAGATCCTCGGCAGAAACGTCAATAGGAGGATAGGTGTCGTTGGACGCTCGGAGCTGTACCCGATGATTATCAATCGGATGATAGTGCTTGAGCGTCATCTGGCTTCCGATCCGGGCTGCGATGATGGTCCCAGGTTTCACTGAACCGTCTGGCGGACGAAGAATCACGACGTCACCGGAGGCGATCGCATCGCCAATCATGCTGTCTCCCCGCACTCTGACAGCAACATAGCGAGAGACCTCCCGGCTAGACTTCCCGAAAAGGCTAAACAGCTCAAAGGGAATCGTTTCAAAGTTATCATCTGTAAAGGTTTCAAGCAGAGGAGAAGCACCAATCGCCCCAACAATCGGGACTCCTTTTTGTTTGAGAATCCTGATGCTTCTGGACTTCCTGGGAATCCAGGTAATCAAACCTTTATCCTTGAGATGGTTGAGAAGAGACTGAACAGGAGCTGGAGATTTGTACCCCATTCCCTCTGCTTGCTCTCGAATCGTTGGAGATATCTGCTTTTCAGCGATATATTGCTCGATCCACTCAAAGAGTTGCTGCTGTCGTGGTGTTAGATGCATCATTTAGCCGCTTCATGTAGAGGTGAGATAGAGGTAGAGGTAGAGGTGAGATAGAGGTAAGTTAGAACATAGTCGGAGCGTATAGGAATGAGGATTTTAAAGACGTCCAATCTTGAGTGGATCGGCGCGGCGATCCTGTCCGCTCTACCTCAATTGGGTTCACATGATTTAGTCTTCGTCCTTTAGTCAAAACCTATGCACTAATGGTACATGAGTTTTACCAAGACTCTCAACCAGGATAGGTGCATCCAGGATAAGTGTATCCAAGCCGTTCATCTACAATCTCTAAACTGGCATAGGTTTACTTTTTTTCTATGCGGAAATTCGCCACAGTAATCGCAACACCCACGGCTAAACCAAAACCTGGTATAACGGTGTGCAAGTTGATTAAGCACGTGTGAGGGGCGGCGCTCCGCGCCGCCCCTCACACGTGCTGTACTTAATGCGCTTGCAAAGCGCTGTAATTCATCAGAGTCGTCCATCAGAGTCGTCCATCAGAGTCGTCCATCAAAGTCGTCCAT
>CAYXJG010000255.1:1959-7975 GCA_964465285.1 uncultured bacterium | reverse complement strand
TCCTAGATTCTGGCTCCTTGCCCATCTGGGATTTCCCGGCTTAAATGACAAGCCACTCTTGAGAACCACTATGATTCTTGTGATTGATAATTACGATAGTTTTACCTACAACCTGGTTCAGTATCTAGGAGAATTGGGGCATCAGTGGGCGATCGCCGAAGATATCCAGGTTTTTCGGAACGACAAAATCACCCTTGATGATATTCAAGCTCTTCAGCCTGACGGCATCGTGATTTCACCTGGGCCTGGCCGCCCTGAAGATGCAGGCGTTTCTATGGATCTCGTAGACACGTTCGGGGCAACGACTCCAATCTTAGGAGTTTGCCTGGGCCATCAGTGCATTGGGCAGGTATATGGCGGCAACATTACTCCCGCACCTGAGCTGATGCATGGCAAAACATCCTCTATTCACCATCGGAGTACAGGCGTTTTTGACCAGCTAGAGCAGCCGTTTACGGCAACGCGATATCACAGCTTGGTGATTGACCGAGAAACCTGTCCAGAGGTGCTTGAGGTTACGGCATGGATAAAGGATGGAACGATTATGGGCGTCCGCCATCGCAGCTATCCTCACATCCAGGGCGTCCAGTTCCACCCGGAGAGTATTCTCACAGCCTGCGGCAAGCAACTGCTAGAAAACTTCCTTCGGCCTATTTCACGAACAGTGGCGATCGCCTAGGCAATACCTAGTATCAGAAGGCAGAAGTCAGAAGGATGAAGGCAGAATGGGGATTCTTTATGTGCCAGGAGTTCTGCCTATCAAAAACAGTGGGGCTATTTACGCCGTCGAGTCCTAGGGATCTATGCAGCAATTCTCATGCTCCCTAAATTTCCATAATGATACTTGCTGGGATCTATGCGGAACGATTGACGAATAATCTTGCCCGACTATAGATATCCAATGGGGCGATCGCAGCCGCTTCCTGCGCAACTGCGATTGTGCAAGTGTCTTATGGGCGCAATAGGGAAGGAACCCCGTTGGGTAATCCATTACACTAATACTGGTTGTACCCATGTAGGTTGGCAAAAGTTATAGCGCTGTGCAAGCGCATTAAGTACACGACTTGGCAAAGTTCTCAAATTCTCAACGAAGAAACAGGGGTTTGGCGCGCGTTCCGCGCGTCAAACCCCTGTTTCTTCGTGAAACTTGCCCAGTCGTGTTAAGTACAGTGTGTTGAACCAATATGCACACCGTTATATCAAGTCGAGTGCTGTTATGGAGAGAGCGAGGGGGCTGTAAGTTGACTGCGCTCAAGCGCTGTTTCGACAGCCTGCTGATGGTCTCGGCGGGTGAGCCAGCGGTGATAGGTGCGCGTATGAATGCTGACAGAATGGCCCATCATCTGTGCGGCAACTGTATCGGGCAAGCCAAAGTGAATGGTCCGCACCGCCCAGGCATGGCGCAAATCGTAGGGGTTGAATGGTAAGTCATACCGCCGTAACTGGGCGCTGACCTTCTGCCCGATCCGCTGCAGGGTGGTGGTCGTGAGGTCAGTATTGATGGGGGGCAAATCTCCATCATGCAGGCAGAATTCGTCCACCCACTCTGGGTAGAAGGGCCACACCTCTCGCCCCCCGGTCTTAGTCGTGTCTAGAACCTCGATACTGCGACCGCCTTGTTTGTGGGCGATGCGGGAATAGTCGCAGAAAAAAACCTCATGGTTGCGCAGCCCATAGGTCGCCATGACACCGTATACAAAGCGCCACGCCGGGTTTGGAATGCTCTGATAGACCTCGACAATGCGGTCGTCCGTCGGCAAATGCCTCATGCGCGTTTGACCTGGACTGTAGTGTCCCCAGTAGTCTTTAAGGTCGCGGGTAAGGGTAACATTGAGAAATTTGGCCAGCACCCCCAAGGCTGTACAGCAGATTTGGCGGCTACGGGAGTTGACGGGAGTGGATTCGATGGTTTTGTAGATAGCTTCCGCAAGGTTGAGGTTGGGGGACTGGTGGGCGATCGCCTCCAGCTTTTTCAAATAGGGTGCATAAGCCGTTTCCCAGGTGGCTTGGGTCGAGGCAGGATGATGCAACCGCTGAGGTTGGGTCATGAAATGCTGTCGAAACGCGTCCAGTTTCTCATTCAGGTTCATCTGGTGCAGTCGCCCTCCCCCCATTACTGGAAGATAAGCATCCCAATCAAACGTGTTTTGAAGCAATTGGGCCGCAATAATTTTCGCCTGTTGCTCTGCGGCTTTGAGCCCGTCTGGTGTAGCAGGCAATGCCAGGCTGATCCGCTGCTGATGAGGCCGAACCCGGTGGCTTCCAGGACGGGGGGGGAGAGTTCCGCGAAGATTGATTTTCTGCCCCCGGCGCTCAAGCTGAACGCCGAGCCGAGCAGCTTTTAATCGCTGATTTACGGTCTGAATCCGCCTATCAACGGAATGTGCATTATTGGCAGCCATTCTCTTTATTACGAAACGTTAATCTGAACTCAGCAAATCGATATATGGCGATCCGATTTAATTTCTAAAGGTGGGGGCGGGCTGAGCCCGCCCCCACCTTTAGAAATATTGTCAGGAATCAAATAGGATTCCTATATATCCAAACGTAAATCAACCGAGAGGTTTTAGAATGTTAAACGAATCTTTAGAGCGCTAGTGTGTAATATTTCTGCACTGTGCAGGGAGAACTACATCCTGGGAAAGAACAAAACTTATCGTTACAATAATAAACAAATACTAGAAACGTGAGCCGTTAACGAAACGAGGACGTGTTGCTGTGAATACAGGTCGTATTGGTGTTTTGCTGTTGAACTTGGGCGGTCCAGAGCAACTGGAAGATGTACGACCGTTTCTGTTTAATTTGTTCTCCGACCCGGAAATTATTCGCCTTCCGGTGTCATGGCTTCAGCGCCCCCTGGCATGGCTTATCTCCACAACCCGTGCCCAAAAGTCTCAGGAAAACTATCGGCAAATCGGCGGTGGTTCTCCTTTACGCCATATCACAGAAGAGCAGGCGCGCGCGCTTCAGGAAAGCTTGCGGCACAAAGGCCACGAAGCTCAGATCTATATTGGTATGCGCTACTGGTATCCCTTCACGGAGGAGGCGATCGCCCGCATTAAGCGCGACAACATTGAGCAACTCGTCATTCTGCCGCTCTATCCCCAGTTTTCCATCAGCACAAGCGGGTCGAGTTTTCGGCTACTTGAAAAAATCTGGAATAGCGACCCTGAACTGGAGCGAGTGCAGCACACCGTCATCGATTCCTGGTATGACAGCCCTGGCTATCTACAGGCAATGGCTCAGCTTATTTCCCAGCAGCTTGACCAGTTAGATAATCCCGACGGTGCGCATATCTTCTTCAGCGCCCACGGCGTTCCCCTGAGCTATGTAGAAGAAGCAGGGGATCCGTACCAGCGGGAGATTGAGGGGTGTGTGGATCTGCTCATGCGCACGCTGAATCGCCCCAATGACTATACGTTGGCCTATCAGAGCCGGGTAGGCCCGGTGGAATGGTTGAAGCCATACACCGAAGACGCGATTGGAGAACTGGCTGAGCAAGGGGTAAACACCTTAGTGGTAGTTCCCATTAGCTTTGTTTCTGAGCACATTGAAACTCTCCAGGAAATTGATATGGAATATCGAGAGCTGGCAGAGGAAGCAGGCATTGAGCACTTTCACCGAGTGCCTGCGCTCAATACCCATCCTGTGTTTATTGATGACCTGGCCACTATGGTGGTTGATGCACTGAACAGCCCAGTTCACCGTCTCTCAGACGTGACCTATTTGCCAGAAAAGACCAAAATCTATCCTCAGGAGAAATGGGAATGGGGATTGACTACAGCGGCAGAGGTCTGGAATGGGCGGCTAGCCATGCTTGGATTTCTGGCTATTGTTGCAGAACTCATTAGCGGGCGAGGCCCTCTGCATTTCGTTGGGCTTCTCTAGTGCTGCATCAGTTTTTTTGAAGCTGTACTGCCACAGGCTGCAATTTTAATTTTTGAATTTGAGAACTCTGCTAAGCCGTGTAGTGAAGAATGACAGGTCATTCGCCATAATTGGATTCGCCATGATGGGTTAAGGCTCATGCAAAAACAGGCCAGGGAGGAGACTAAGCCTACTCCCTGGCCTGTTTGCTTGATTGTCAATCCAAGAAGGCTGACATATCGCGAATGAGATCTGGTGATTATGGCTGACTCTTAAACGAGCTGAGCCATTCGCGGATTTGCTCTGAGGCAATGTCGCGGCCTCCTAACCCAAACGCAATGGCGATCGCCACAGCAATGGAACCCAGCAACAGACCGAATGCCAGATTGACGATATCGGGAGCAATGCCCATTTGCTGCAAGGATAGTGCTGCAACAAACGCAATAATAGCAATCCGAGCCGTCTGGGCGAGAATGTTCATCTGCTTAGACCCGGTCGAAATCAGGTTAAATGCCAGGTTTGCAAAGTAGAGACCAACACCAAAGATGATCACACCGCTTAGCACCCTCAGAGAAATTCTCAGAACAGCCTGAACGATGGTCGTCAACTGTTCAAACTGAAGCACTTCCGTCGCTGCAACTGCACCGACAAGGACAATCGCCACAAGCACAATCAAGCCAACGATTTCTGATGGTGTGCGAGCCTGGGCTGCAAGCTGATTTTCAGGGGTGGGACGCACATAGGGTGAGGGTTCGTCCACAGGCTCCTGAGAAGCAGGAGTCGGTTGAGTGGGTTCCGTGGGGATTTGCTCTTGCAGTTGAGGAAGACCAAGCCACCGGAAGATATTATTGAAGCCAACACTGGTCAATAGGCTGCTAACGAGTTCAGAGACAAACTGACCAATGAAGTAGAACACGCCAAGAATGACGATTGCGGCGAAGATTCTGGGAATCATTAGCAGAATCAGTTCCAGCATGTCTACCGCAGGGGCAGAGATTGCCTCAATTTGTAAGGCATTCAGAGCAGCGATCGCCGTTGGAATCAGAATCAGGACATAGACGACCGTACCAATGATGCTGGAAAGTGACGCCGCCTGTGCATCCCGTCCCAGGCCAAACCGCTCACCTAAACTATCGACTCCAGTTGCTGAGAGCAAGTTGGTCGCAATGCCGCGAACAATGCGCGCAATCAGCCAACCCAGAACACCGATGATGGTTGCCGTCAAAATCCTGGGCAATGCCGAGAGAATATCGTCCAGCAAGTTTTGCACAGGCTCTAAGGGCCCACGCAACTGGAGGACATCGAGAACCAGGGGCAAGAAGAATAGGAGAATAAACCAGTAGAGCGCATTGCCTAAGGTTTCATTCACCAAAAAAGGACTTCCTTCAGCAGCTTCGCCCTCTGTAGCACCTGCCAGCTTGTCGTCCAAATTAAAGCGAGACAGGACATTTGTGAAGAGGAGCTTTGCAATCGTTGCAACGACCCACGCCCCTGCTAAAAGCAGTGCGGCACCACCCACGCGGGGCAAGTAGCTAAAGATTTGCTGGAGGAAGTTGTTTAGCGGCTCAGAGACGACATCAAGCCTCAAAGCTTGCAGAAATGCAACCAGCGTGAAAATCAGGATTAGCCAGTAAACGGCAGCGGCTACCCATTTTTCAATTGGTGGAGAGGGTGCTTCTTGCGACTGTCCTGTGACCCACTGTGCGAGCTTGTTGTCGATGTCTGTTTTCTTGAGTAATCCCTTAACGATGGAAGCAGCAATCGTCGCTACAATCCAGCCAATGATCAAAATCACGATGGCATAAATCAAGCTTGGCAAAAAGCTGCCGAAGCTCGACCACATGGACGAAAAAAAGTCGCCCGTTGATTCGATTACATCGCTTTGAGCGAGTAAAGGGGTGACAGGGGGGCTTGGGTATGTCACCCAGGTTGTCATCAATAGTTCATTCATAGTTAAGCCTTGCGTTAACTGAAGATGCAATAGATGGATGGGCGCTCTTACAATCAACCCAGACATCAAAACCGCTGTCCCTAGAAATGATGGTTGCATCTATGTTTCTTATGGTTGCCGTGAATCGTGATGGATTCTTTGAACTCATGATCACCATATTGGAATAATCACCATATTGGAATAATCACCATATTGGAA
>CAYXJG010000255.1:0-1859 GCA_964465285.1 uncultured bacterium | reverse complement strand
ATCACCATATTGGAATAATCACCATATTGGAATAATCACCATATTGGAAACTTACAGGAGAGCGTTTGACTGAATCTAAGATGACGTTTATCACACCACATCATGTTGTTGGGGGAGCGAAAGCAATAACGTTGATGCCTAATGACAAGTAGATTGACACAATTAAAAACTAGATGTAAAACCCCGTGTCGCCCGCTGCGCAGACGGCGCAAGATTTTACGGGTTTTATAATTGATTGTGCTCATCTACTTATAGACACCAGCTTATAGACACCAGCATTGTCCTATAGATTTGCAAAATCTACGTGTATCCCCGTCAGATTTTTCTTTTGAAAAGTTATCGATAGCCTACGTTTGGGTTAACATGCCATCTATTTTTCTATTTGGGGCCAAGGAGCTTATGTGAGGCAGCAGGTAGAGTATATAGGGGCTTGACGCTTTCCCAAAATAAAAAACTTTGAGTAATGCTTTAGCATTCTTTATCGATTTAGCAATAAGACATAGGGAAGCCCAAAGACTATGCAACCGTCGATGCCCATTTATGACCAGGTGGCGATCGCCCGTCAGCACTACCGCAAGCAAGAATATGCTGAGGCGGAATTCTTATGTCGCCACATCCTCCAGCAGTTCACCCCTGATGATCCCCAACAGCCGGATGGACGGGATCGAAATGACCTAGTGGATGTCCACATGCTTCTTGGCATGGCGCTCCAGCAGCAAACGAAATTAGCCGACGCCCAACGCTGCTACGAAGCGATCATTCATCAAAATCCTGACTATGCCCCTGTTTACAACAACCTTGCCTTGGTTTTCAAAGCCCAAGAGAAATTTGACCAGGCCATTCATTGGCTGGAGCGGGCGATCGCCCTCAACCCTGATGCTCCCAGCGCCTATACGAACCTGGGCAATGTGTTGAGACAGCAGGGCAAGTTGCCAGAGGCCCAAGCCGCCTATGAGCAAGCGCTGCACCGTGCGCCCCAAAATGCCAACATTCGCCTCAGTCTGGCCACTGTCCTTCAAGCTCAGGGGAATAAGCAAGGGGCGATCGCCCACTACAAAGCCATTCTCAAAGCCGATCCTACCGTTATAGACGCCTACAACGACCTGGGCAATCTGCTCCAGGGCAACCTGCAATTTGAGGACGCTATTCGCTGCTACCAGGTGGGACTCCAGCACGCCCCCACCTCCGCCACCCTCTACAGCAACATGGGAGCTGCCCTGCACGAACTGGGACGCCATGATGAGGCGATCGCCGCTTATCACACTGCCCTCCAGCACCGCCCCACCTATGCCGACGCCTACTACAACCTGGGAAATACCCTGCGATCCCTGGATCGCCTGGATGAAGCAATCGCCGCCTACCGCAAAGCCCTGGTGCTGAATTCGACCGGGACGGAGGTGTACAACAACCTGGGACTGGCGCTCCATGACCAGGGGAACTTGGATGAGGCGATCGCCGCCTACCGCTACGCCATCACCCTAGAGCCAGACTACCCCGACGCCCACCTCAATCTCGGCATTTCCCTGCTGATGGACGGGGATCTAGCCAACGGCTTTCGAGAATACGAATGGCGCTGGCAGGTCACCGGGCGCGACTTCCGCCCCCGCCGCCCCTATGTTCAACCTCTCTGGGACGGGCGCGACCTTCCCGACCAGACCCTGCTCCTCTACGCTGAACAGGGACTCGGAGACACCCTCCAGTTCATTCGATATGTGGATGTAATGGGCGATCGCTTCCATCGCCTCTTTGTCGAATGCCAGCCTTCCCTGGTCAGCCTCCTCTCCACCCTCCCCGCCATCGACCAAGTTATTCCCCACGGCGACCCCCTCCCTCCCTTCGACACCCACGCCCCCCTCCTC
>CAYXJG010000254.1:0-7976 GCA_964465285.1 uncultured bacterium | reverse complement strand
CGCGCCAAACCCCTATCTTTGTGTTGTGAATTTGAGAACTTTGCCAAGTCGTGAACCAAACTGTTTCAAAGTCCCTCTTCCTGCTTGAGAACTTTGCCCAGTCATAAATTGAGCCGTGACTGTAGACGATTCTTCTTCTGTACCGAAAGTAATAGTGACAATACAGCGGATAGTGATAGGGTGTAAGCATTCACACGTTGTCAATAGACCCAACTAGAGGGACACAGGTTCATTGTCACCCTACGGGGATTTCGTTCCGCGCCTATCTTGCCCATCCTCTGGAATAGCCAATGGCTCGGGTGAAGCATTTCATCATATAGTGTCGCTGAGAACCAAACTGAGTTAGAAATGAGAATTAAATAACTTGGCTCTAATGTTAGTGGAGCTGTGCGGCATCGCTGCGCAGCTCCACTGAAACAGAACTTTATTTAATCCTCGACTCTTAATAGGCAGGGGTTTGATTCTCAAAAATCTGGCAATTCCTCGAATTAATAACCGCGAAATATTAAGAAATTTTTAGTTTGTCTTACAATGGGAGTGGTGATAGGAGGCAACGCATGTTCCATCGACTTGCAGAACAGCATCGTCAGTTCGTTCAAGATCTGGTTATGAACCTACAGGCGCTCGCTATTGTCCTAGAGCGCCGGGGCTATTTAGCATCTTGCTATACTTGCGGCGATCAGATGAATAGCGCATCTTTTATGGTGAGTTTGGGCGAAAATCACCTAATTCGATTTTTGGTGTCAGACTACGGCATTACCTGGACAGAAATGCGCGACGACCGTGAGTTGATGAAACTGGAAGGTGCAGAGGCCATTAGCCAACTCCAGGAATTAGCCAACATCGTTAAGTATCAACTATTGCCCACTGACAGTGAGTTTAATACTGAAATTCCTCAAGTAATCCGCTAGTTCCAAAGTCTGAGATCCGTTAATGCGGTGTCTCTATGTCGATGCCTACAAATTTGATATTTATTCATGGGGGGATGCATTTCGCATCCCCTTTCATTTGCTGGATGCCAACTGTGCGGTAATGCGCTGCACAATGATATCCAAGGGATGGTCGATATCAATAATAATGGCATCGTGAGGTTCTTCAAGGGCGTCAAATTGGCTTTGCAGCAGATCGGCTGCCATAAAATGCCCTTTCCGGGTTTCTAGCCGCTGCTGAAGGATATCAAACTCTCCTTTGAGATACACTAGGTGGACGCGAGGATCCTCGCAGCGCAGCATCTCCCGGTAAGACTGCTTCAGAGCTGAACATGCCAGCACAACGGATTCCCCTAATGTGAGCCACTCATCGATAGAGGCTTGTAGGGAACGTAGCCAGGGATGGCGATCGCCATCGGTGAGCGGAATACCCTCGCTCATCTTGGCGCAGTTGAATGCTGGGTGCCAATCGTCGGCATCGGCGAACCTCCAGCCCAGATCACTAGCCAGGGATCGCCCAACCACTGTCTTCCCTGAGCCAGATACTCCCATCAAGATAATAATCATCGTCAAACCAGAATATATTGCCGCAGGCTGCAATTTTCACGCCTTGGCAAAGTTCTCAAATTCACAACGCAAAAATTAGGGGTTTGGCGTGCGCTCCGCGCGCCTCAAACTCCTATTTTTGCGTGAAACTTGCCAAGTTTTGCAATTTTATAGCGCTGTGCAAGCGCATCAAGTACAGTTTATTGAGTGGCGGCGCAGAGCGCCGCCACTCAACATAATTGGGTGTGCTGAACCAATTGCACACCCCGATTCAAAAATTAAGTGTATGACCTAGTATCGGAAGGCAGAAGTCAGAAGGATGAAGGCAGAATGGGGATTCTTTATGTGTCAGGAGTTGTGCCTATCAAAAACAGTGGGGCTATTTACGTCGTCGAGTACTAGTCAGGTGTGTACGGGGCAGCCTCCGCTTTAAAACTCTGCACTCATCGGTGTTCTGGGAAAAGGAATCACATCGCGAATGTTAGTCATGCCTGTCATAAACTGCACGACCCGCTCAAAGCCTAACCCAAAGCCGGCATGGGGCACGGTACCATAGCGTCGCAAGTCTAAATACCACCAGTAATCATCAACAGGCAATCCATTGGCTTTAATACGGCGCTCCAGCACATCTAGCCGCTCTTCCCGCTGAGACCCACCGATGATTTCGCCAATCTTGGGAGCCAACACATCCATCGCGGCAACGGTTCTTTCGTCGTCATTCAGGCGCATATAGAAAGCCTTGATTTGAGTTGGATAATCCGTTACCACTAACGGTGTCTTAAAGACCTCTTCAGATAGATAGCGCTCATGTTCCGATTGCAGATCGATGCCCCATTCCACCGGGAACTCAAAAGTGCGCCCCGATTTCTCTAGTAGGTCAATGGCTTCAGTATAGGTAATGCGGCCAAACTCACTGTTAATAATATTGTCAGCAGTCTCAAGCACAGTATTGTCGATGCGCTTGTTGAAAAACTCCATGTCATCAGGACACTGCTCCAGCACCAATTTAAAGATGTGCTTTAGGAATGCTTCTGCTAGTTCTACATCACCATCCAAGTTGCAGAATGCCATTTCTGGCTCGATCATCCAAAATTCTGCTAAGTGACGGGACGTATTCGAGTTCTCTGCACGGAAGGTGGGGCCAAACGTGTAGACATTGGAAAACGCCATCGCCATAATTTCTGCTTCAAGCTGTCCACTAACGGTTAGATAGGCGGGTCGTCCAAAAAAATCCTGGCTGAAGTCTACCTCTTTCTTGCCGGTTTCCTGGCCATCTTTGAGCGGTACCTTTGTCATGTCTAGGCTCGTTACCGTAAACATTTCCCCAGCCCCTTCACAGTCACTAGCCGAAATAATTGGGGTATGCACCCAGATGAATCCTCGGTCTTGAAAAAATTGATGGACGGCCGTGGCACAGGCGTTTCTCACGCGCATCACGGCACCGATGGTGTTGGTGCGGGCACGGAGATGGCCGATAGTGCGAAGGAACTCGAAAGAGTGGCGCTTTTTCTGGAGGGGATAGGTTTCGGTATCGGCTTCACCATAGACGGCCAGCGTTTCTGCTCGCATTTCGATGCGCTGTCCTTTGCCTGGAGAGGGTACCAAGACGCCGCTGACTTCAACGGATGCCCCCGTGTTGATGCGATTTAGTTCCATGAAATCAGGACTATCGTGGTTGACCACGACCTGTAGCCCATTCATGGATGACCCGTCGTTCACTTCAATAAAAGCAAAGTCTTTGAGTTCTCGTTTCGTGCGAACCCAGCCTTTAATGGTGGCGGATTCGTCGGGCTGTCCGTGCTTTAACAAATCTGTGATGCGGCGGGTGGTCATGTCTGGATGAGGGTGACTACAGCGTTATAGATAATTATCCTAGCTTGCCTCTACGCCAGCATACAAAAAACGGGAGAAGCCGTTGACTTCTCCCGTAGATGATTTTGGTTGGGGCCGCTAGAGGGGGTAGATGGTGAGGATGTTTCATTTTCCTTCAGACGAGCCCGCAGGGTTTGTAGCTGTTTCGCCTTCTGCCGCTGTCGGGCACTGCCGCCCCGTCCCTTGTCGTTTCGTCCGCGTTTTCGGGGAGTTTCCCACCGCTTGAGTCGTTGTGCCATTGACGTTATCTCCATTCGTGTTAATTATACGACTTGGCAAGTTTCACGCAAGAATAAGGGTTTGGGGCGCGCTCCGCGCGCCCCAAACCCTTATTCTTGCGTTGTGAATTTGAGAACTTTGCCAAGTCGTGAGTGTCCTTAGTTTTTCGCCACCCTGATTTGTAAACTCTGAAACCCTTATACCATCGTTCACATTTTGACTCTTCTGAGGGAGTGGCGAATAAATTGTGACACTAACCAAAATCGCAAATCGCAAATCCAAAATTTATTAGTGTCCTTAGGGACTTGCAAGAAAATAAAGTACCCGGAAAAGAGCAGCGGGCTGCGCCCGCTGCTCTTTTCTTCCGGTATCTTTTTTAGCCGCAGATCCCTTAGATAGGCCGGATACCCTTGAGAATCAGCTCCTTTTCAGCCTGAGCGATCGCCCGATAGGTTGTCCTTGTAGCGCTCGGTGATACTGAAATACTAGTTGCGCCCCATTCTACAACCTGCTTTACAAAGTCGGGATATTGGCTGGGTGCTTCACCACAAATAGAACAGGGAAGGTTCAACTGCCGGGCGGTGGTGATGAGCTGGCGGATGGCTCTCAAAACGGCGGGATGGCGAGGGTTATAGGCATCATTGAGGGCAGGCTGGGTGCGGTCTATGGCCAGGATAAACTGGGTGAGGTCGTTGGTGCCGATGGCGATGCCCGATATCCCAGCCGCTACATACTCCGGCAGCAAAAAAAGGACAGAGGGGACTTCTGCCATAATCCACACCTGGAAGTCTGGAAATTGCAGCAGGTTTGCCTGACGAATGTGCTGCTGGCAGGCCGTATATTCCTCAACGGTTCTCACAAATGGCAGAATGAGGTGAACATTGTCATAGCCTGCTTGGCGCAGACGATGTAGGGTAGCCAGCTCCAAGGTAAAGAGGGCGGGATTGCGGAGGTAGCTGAGGGTGCCGTGAAGCCCCAGAAGGGGATTGGATTCTGACCCGGAAGAGGGACTCCTCGCGGGGGCATTGGTTCTTGCTGGCGCTCCATCACCGACCAAGGCCGCAAACTCATGGGCGCGGAGGTCATGGGAGCGGTAATACACCGGAGCGGGGTACATGGCTTCGACAAACGTGCGCAGATGGTCAAATAGGCGATCGCCCAACGCCTGCTCATTACCATCCGCAATCCACTGGTTGAGGGGATGTCGATTAAGCACGACGGGCAGCAGCAGTTCACTTCGGAGTAGGCCGATGCCATCAATGGGCAAATTGTCTAGCTCTTCTAGTCCTTCAGGCTGGCTGAGACTCACCATTAGCTGCGTGGCATTGGGGCGATCGCCCTTCGTCAAACGCTGCAAGACCCGCTGGGCTGCTTTCGGAGGAGTGGCTTTTTGATCATCTGCGGGGAAAGACGGCTGGGTTGGGCTGGGGTGTTGCCCCGGCTCCACACGATGGATAGTGCCGCGATCGCCATTAATCAGCAGCATATCTCCCGTGCTAAGCAATTGGGTCACATCGTCTACTCCGACTACAGCCGGAATGCCCAATTCCCGAGCGAGAATGGCCGCATGGCAGGTCATGCCGCCCCGCTCGCTCACCAACGCCACCGCTCGCTTAATGTCTAGTAGCCAGTCGGGGGTAATGTCAGAGGCGACCAGCACGTACCCTGTGGGCAATTGGGCGACAGACTGTAATGTAGTGTCGGGCACAACCCATGCCGGAGCCACTACCTGTCCTGATGATGCGCCCAAAGCCGCCGCGATGGGGTTTGCCATAGAGATTTCAGAGTGTTGTTGATGGGGCTGAGGAGTTGAGACGGGCTGAGACGGATAGCCCGGTTGAAGAAAGGGGCGATCGCCCAGCACGTCAAGGGTTCTCTCGGCACCCGATAAATCATAGTCAGCCAGGTATTCAGAAGACGTGCGGCGAGGCGAGCCACTGGCATCTGCCATACTCTGATAGTCAGCTTGGGGATGATCAGCTTGATCGGCGCTGCCTCCTTCTGCCAGGCGTGCCGATTCAATGTCCTCGGTGAGAATGGCTGGAGCAACCGTAGGCTGGGGCAAAACTTGAGTAACATACAGCCACTTTTTATCCTGCTCTAGCCAGCCATAGCGAAGTGCAGACGGTTCTGCAGACAGAGGGCTAGAACCAATCGCCCATTCCAAACTGACTGGGATATCTAAATCAGCCGATAAAGATTGGCTGAGCTTGGCAAACTGATTTAGCATCGATTCCGACAGAGCCAGTTGATCGTGACAGTCAACGGCAACGGAGCACATGTGGAGGTGCCTGCTGCCCTGAGAGGCATCGGGCAGGGCAATGTCAACGTCCATGGGTGACCAGCGATCCACCGCTGGTGAATCCGTAAGGCTGTAGGCGTAGGACTTCCGCCCTGGTTTGCTGATAATCACCTCTCCGGAATGAGGGTTGACAAGGTAGCGGTCGGGAATAACAAGACCCTGGTTGATAGACAGCCCCAACCCCCAGCTTGCTTCTACCTCGATTCCGTTGGCACAGGGGCGAAGTGTTCCAGATACCAGGGCAGAATATATCGGCTGCACCAAAACGCCTAGCTGGATGCGCTGAAGCTGAATGCCCGTCCGCTGCCAAACAAACATGCTTCGGGCTGAAAACAGTTCTGCCCAAATTTGCTGAATGGCGTGGGCGATCGCTCCTGCATCCTTTCGGCAGATTTGAGAACTGAGTAATCCCCGAATATTTAAGCTGAGAGATGGGTTGGGATGTCCCTCCACAGCAATGGAAGGACGACAAATGAGATAGGGAGCGGGCAAGGATTGGCAAACGGCCTCCAGGGCAGCAGCCCAGGTTGGAGGGAACTGAGCGGCTAGAACAGTATGCTGAATTTGCCGGGTGATGGCCTGAAGCTGTTGAGGGTGATCGACATTGAGATAAAGGGATGAGTTGGGTAAATCTGCTAAAAAAGGCTCTAGCCACTGAATTTGAGTGAGAAATTCGGTAAATATCTCAGCAGACACTACGACCCCCGGCAGAACGGGGTATTTGTGCTGGCTGGCAAGGCCCAAATACAGCGCTTTGTCCCCTATGCTGCTCTGCACATCCGGGTTAACTTGGTTGAGCCAATATAGGTACTGATCAAACATAGAGCACAGAATCGACGTTCGCCTGTTGGAGCAACGATATAAACTGCTAAATCAATTTGCGAATACGATTTTTAGTGCCTGCTCCACGGTTCTGCACTGCTGTAGGTAGTTGTCTCTAACTCGTTAAGGGGTTGACCTGTGAAGCTAGTTTAATGAGTGAGGAGGTGGGGCCAGATGTTTTGGTGAACTAAGCCTCAGGAAATTTTTTAAAGAGATTGAAAATGTATAAAAGGAATTATCTTAATCTTATACCCTGCTTGGGTTGGGAACTGGAGTTTGCCCGCAGGAAAAACTCTACAGCGATTCTATTTGATTTCTAACGTTGGGGGCGGGCTGCGCCCGCCCCCAACGTTAGAAATATTTTCAGGAATCAAATAGGATTCCTATAGTTCCCAAATTGGATCTGATAATAAAGTTCAGCTAATGAGGTTCAGCGCTGTACGCTGAGATTAAGTATAGTAGCGTGGGGTGCAGAATACCCCTATGCTCTTGAACTTAGCGTTAAGGTTGGGTGGCTATCAATCCAGCTTAAGGAACCTGCCTAACGCGCTCAAAAGGCAGAGTACCCAGAGGAGTCTTGATCCGTCGCTCAATCTTGAGTCAGACGATTCCAACGCACGAATATCAGTCCCATCTGAGCAATGAAGCCCACATTTTCTACCGTTGAATCATGGCAGCAGGCAGCGCTACTGATGCAGCCCGTATTTATTCGGCTAATTGATAACATTCGGAAACAACTCGATACCTCAGATTGGGAAGGCTCTTATCAGAATGTTCAGGTCTGGCCTGAGGGCACATCCCTTGAGGAGCAGTCTCACGTTCAATCCCTTCAGGAACAGTTGACGCAAGCGTCCCCTGAGGAAGCGATTTCCCTTCAGCAGGAACTGAATCAGCTTCCGTCCCCATTGCCGGGTTACGAGCTGTGCCTCCAGCGGGGCGATCGCCACGTGACGGTCGATCTTTGGGAGGTGTGCTACGAGATCTGCTTTCAGAATTACGCCGCTATGCAGCAAGAGCGGTCAACTCCTGCCGCTGTTGATTCTGACCTAATTGATGAAACAGGAGAAGTAGACTGGAATCGCCTGGAGATCAAGGCGAGGCGCATCGTCAGCGAGATTTTTGAGAGGTTGCCCCACGGAGACATGACCTAGCCGCAGAGAATTTTCCCACACGACTTGGCAAAGTTCTCAAATTCACAACCCTTATTCTTGCGTGAAACTTGCCAAGTCGTGAAAGATACCGGAAGAAAAGAGCAGCGGGCTGCGCCCGCTGCTCTTTTCCGGGTA
>CAYXJG010000253.1:0-8043 GCA_964465285.1 uncultured bacterium | reverse complement strand
AGGCGACCTTTTTGCTCCCTAAATTTCCATAATGAGAATTGCTGTCGGCAGGTTCAGGAATTAGAGCATTTTCACGTTTTATGTTTGGTTTGAAGGGGGGTCAATCCAGTTAGCGACCATTGCCCAGGGAATCATGGGAATCATGGGCAGCAGGCAAATAAGCCACTGACTCCAGGTAAGAGGTGCCGTTTCAAACAATATATTCATCAGCCCCCACTGGCTAAACACCACTTGCAAGGCCGCAGCTCCCACAATGCCCCCGACCAAGACTGGGGTACGGGTGATGGACTCCGCTTTGCCTCTAAGGTAATGGAACAGGCTAATACCCAGTTGGCTGATGCTGAGCAGGTAAATCATGCGGGCGGCAACCAAGGCTTGAATCGCCATGGTGCGAGCAACAGCAATATCCCCGGTGGTCGCCTTTGCCCATTCAAACATGCCAAAAATCAGAATCCAGTTGAAGAAGGAAACCGCGAGAATGCGACGCAGAAGCCGTCCGGTCAGCAACGACTCTCCCGGATGGCGGGGGGGCTGCTGCATCAAGCCCCCAGGTTTGGGCTCGAAAGCAAGGGGCACTGTCATGGTAAGGGAGTTGATCATATTTAACCAGAGCACCTGGAGGGAGAGGATGGGCAAGTCCCTGGCAAGTAAGGCACTGATGAGAATGGTCATAGATTCCCCGCCATTGACAGGCAGGAGGAAGGCGATCGCCTTCCGCAAGTTCTGGTAAACGGTGCGCCCTTCTTCTACCGCCGCTTCGATGGAGGCAAAGTTGTCGTCGGTGAGGAGCACATCGGAGGCTTCCCGCGCCACTTCGGTGCCGTTTTTCCCCATCGCAATGCCAATATCCGCCTGCTTGAGGGCAGGGGCATCATTAACGCCATCGCCTGTCATGGCAACGATGTTGCCCTTAAGCTGGAGGGTTTCCACCAACCGTAGCTTCTGGGCGGGGGCGACTCTGGCAAAAACATCCCCATCGGTGACCGCCTGGGTGAGTTGGAGATCGTCCATTGTGGTTAATTGCTTCCCCTCAAAGGCGACGACCTGATTAGTTTTGCGGATGCCCATGGAGTGAGCGATCGCCTGAGCCGTGGCAATGTGGTCACCCGTAATCATCTTCACCTGAATTCCGGCAGACTGGCAGGCATAGACAGCGGCGATCGCCTCGGAGCGGGGCGGGTCAATCATGCCCTGTAATCCCAGAAACACTAATCCCGACTGGATATCATCGTGGTCGATGGCATGCTGGTGGTTGCCCACGGTTTTGCGGGCGAAGGCAAGCACCCGCAGTCCCTTTTCGGTCATTGCACTAACAGCCTGTTCAATAGCGAATTGATCGAGTGGCATTGATTCCCCGGTGCTCGTCATCAGGCAGGTGCAGCGCTGCAAAAGCGCCTCAACCGAACCTTTGACATAGACGACGCGGGGGGTGGCATCGTGCAGGGTCGCCATGTACTGGTACTCCGACTCAAAGGGAATGGAATCGAGCCGGGATATAGCCCCCGCTAGTCGAGACTGATTCAAGTCTGCTTTCGCTGCTGCCGCGATCAGCGCCCCTTCCGTCGGGTCGCCCACCACCATCCAATACTCTCCCGACTGCTTGAGTTGGCTATCGTTGCACAACACGCCTGCCATCAAGCATTCTTTCAAAGGAACAGGTAAGTTATCGGCCAGGGCTGTGTTGGAAGAGCCATCGGCAGACTCGTTAGCCCCCAGGCTGATGACCCCTTTGGGGCCATAGCCACTGCCGCTGACTCGATACTTTTGCTCCCCAGCATAAATCGCCTGTACCGTCATCTGGTTTTCGGTGAGGGTGCCGGTCTTATCCGAACAAATCACCGTCGCACTGCCCAGGGCTTCGACGGCAGGTAATTTGCGGATAATGGCGTTGCGACGCGCCATACGGTTGACCCCGATCGCCAGAGTAATGGTCACCACAGCAGGCAAGCCCTCTGGGATGGCACTCACCGCCAGGGCTACCGCCGCCTCAAACATATACTCCCAGCCCTCTCCCTGGCCCAGCCCAATAGCAAAGGTGAGGGTCGCTAGGGTCAAGATACAGTAGAGTAAGGTACGGCTAAAGGCGGCAAACTTGCGGGTCAGGGGGGTCGTCAGGTTGACCCGCTGGTCTATCGACTGGGAAATCTTCCCGACCTCGGTGGCACCCGCTATTGCGACCACCAGCCCCGTGCCCTGACCAAAGGTGGCAAAGCTTCCGGCGTAGGCCATGTTAGTGCGTTCCGCCAAGGGAGTGTCTTCCGGGAGCGGTTCAATGGATTTCTCCACAGGGACAGATTCACCCGTCAGCGCCGACTCATTCACCTGGAGGTTACGGATTTTTAGCAGGCGTAAATCGGCTGGAATCTTATCTCCCGAGGTCAGCAAAATAATGTCCCCCGGCACGAGATCCTGGGACTGTACCCGCAGCATTTGCCCGTCCCGGAGGGCGGTGTTTTCCGTGGTCACTGCCTTTGACAGAGAGGCGATCGCCCCTTCCGCCTTTGCCTCCTGAACATAGCCGATGATGGCGTTAATCACCGTTACGCCCCAGATCACCGCTGCATTCGTCCAGGAACCGAGAAACGCTTTCACCACCCCTGCCAACAACAAGATATAGAGGAGAGGCTGGTTGAACTGCACCAGAAAACGGAGCCATGCAGGTTTTCCTGGCTTGATGGGCACCTCATTGCGCCCGTAGGTTTCGTAGCGGTTGGCAACTTCCTCGGCAGTCAGCCCCACCGTCAAATCACTCTTGAAACACTTCGTGATCTCATCAATAGAATAGTTATGATAAGACGGCGATCGCCCCTCAGCCAGCATAATAACCTCCCACACCAAAAGCCCCAACCCAGACTCGATTCTAGCAAAGGCCTGATCCCACGGTAATATAGCGCTGTGCAAGCGCATTAAGTACAGTGTGTTGAGTGGCGGCGCACTGCGCCGCCGCTCAACACATTTGGGTGTGCTGAACCAATTGCACACCGCTACAATCGCACACCGATGTAGAACACGACTTGGCAACGTCCTCAAATTCACAACACAAAAATATGGGTTTGGGGCGCGTGCCGCAAACCCATATTTTTGCAGCAATTCTCATTTTGGGAAACTTCGCGCCCTACAGGCGATTACTTGTCTATGGTTAAGGGGCAAAAAGGTCGCCTGAGGCGACCTTTTTGCCCCTTTGAACCCATACTGAGAATTGCTGCTATTTTTGCGTGAAACTTGACAAGTCGTGTCAAAAGACGAGTAGAGCCTACTGACGAACCTGCTGATCGAGAAACCTTACTAAATCCGCCACTGTGTGAATTTTCTCCCAGCAGAAGCGATCGCTAATGTCGATATCAAATTGAGCAATCACATCATCAAAAAACACCAGTTCCCAGTCAAACCAGCACACATGCGTCCAGCAGAGATCTTCCTCCAAACGATCCTCTGGCAAAACATAGGCAAATTTCAACCCTGAATAAGAAGCAAGACTGTAATATACAAACTCCGCCGTTACTTTCAGGACATTTTCCGCCTCCCAAAAAGCTTCAAACCACTCGTCAAGGCTAAGATACGGGCGCTCTTTAAGCCGCTGGTTAACATATCGACGAAATTGCACATCAGGGCTAAGTGTCTGATACGTCCTCAGGCTATTGACAAGATTATTGACTCGTCGCCACATAGAAATAATGGGCTGTCTGCCCTGCCCCTGTGCTTCTAATTCATTATTCCCATTCCAAGTCAAATATCTCAGATGAGACATTGTGGAATCCGCAGGGTTAAAGCGTTTTAGGAATAAGAATTAATTCATTTGAACGGAATGGAGGGATATCGAGCTTCCAGAAGATAGCATCCCTAAAGAAATCTATCCACTATCCACTATCCACTACTCAATATCGAGCTTCCAGAAGATAGCATCCCTAAAGAAATCGGTGGGCTGTGCCCCTGTCCATCCAGCAATTCTCATTTTAGGAAGCTTCGCGCCCGTAGGGCGCTCACTGGTACAAATTTAGGGAGCAAAAAGGTCGCCTGAGGCGACCTTTTTGCTCCCTAAATTTCCATCATGAGAATTGCTGCTGTCCATTCCTCTGGGAACCCATCTCCTTGTGCGCCGTTGCTTTGATGAATATGCTATGGCGCTGTGCAAGCGCGTTAAGTACAGTTTTCCTGTGTAGCGGCGCGCCGCGCCGCTACACAGGAAATCCTGGGTGTGCTTAGTCAATTTGAATACAGCTATAAATCCGTTTTTCTATACGACTTGGCAAGTTTCACGCAAGTATAAAGGTTTGGGGCGCGCGGAGCACGCCCCAAACCTTTATGCTCACGACTTGGCAAGTTTCACACAAAGATAGGGGTTTGGCGCGCGCGCAGCGCGCCAAACCCCTATCTTTGTGTTGTGGATTTGAGAACGTTGCCAAGTCGTGTATGCTTGCGTTGTGAATTTGAGAACGTTGCCAAGTCGTGTTTCTAACCCCTAAAAAAACCGAAAGGCGGCGCGCTTCGAGCGCCACCTTTTGGTTCAGCATTAGTTTTGGGGGTATACGGATGGGGATTTGGTATTATTTAGTACAAATTGACTGGAGAGTGGGTACAAAATCGGGATAGGAAATGGCAGCGGCTTCTGCGCGGTGAATGGTGGTGGTGCCTTGAGCGCATAGGGCGGCGATCGCCAGACTCATCGCAATGCGATGATCGGCGTAGCTATCCACATCTACTCCTGTGAGCAATGCATTTCCTTCGATTTCCATACCGTCGGGCCGTTCGGTGATGTGCGCTCCCATACGGTTGAGTTGATTTGCCATGACGGTAATGCGATCGCTCTCTTTAACTCGTAGCTCAGCCGCATCTTGGATAACAGTTCTGCCTGTCGCAAACGAGGCTGCCACCGCAAGCACAGGAATTTCATCAATCAGACGGGGAATAATATCTCCTTGAATACTGCATCCTTTAAGGGGGCTATGACGAATTCGGAGATCAGCCACAGGTTCTCCGGTAATAGTTCGTGTATTCAAGAGAGAGACATCAGCTTCCATAGCTTGTAGCACCTCCAGAATCCCAGTGCGAGTTGGATTGATGCCGACATTCTTTATGGTCAAATCTGCCCCAGGGATGATTGCTCCAGCGACCAGCCAGAATGCTGCGGAACTGATATCCCCCGGTACGACTACGTGCTGTCCAGCTAGGGTAGCAGGGCCGTGGATAGTGGCACAATGGGCTTCTGGGTCAACGGCCACTGTTGCCCCAAAAGCTCCCAACATCCGCTCACTGTGATCCCGCGACGGGGCAGGTTCGGTGACAGTTGTTGCGCCCTCTGCCATCAATCCGGCAAGGAGCACACAAGATTTGACCTGGGCAGAAGCAATTGGAGAGTGATAGTGAATGGGCGTCAGTTGTCGTCCTTGAACAGCAAGCGGGGCATATCCTCCCGTTCGACTCCAGATGGTCGCTCCCATCTGCTCTAGCGGGCGGATGACCCGTGCCATAGGGCGCGATCGCAACGAAGCGTCCCCTGTAGCGACAACGAAGCGATCCGGGTGCGATGCCAGAATGCCCAGCATGAGACGCATCGTCGTGCCAGAATTGCCCATATTCAATACGTCAGTCGGCTCCTTCAGGGCCCCAACTCCAATCCCCTGCACTGTTACGTTTTCAGAATTTAAGTCAGAAATTTGAGCACCCATTGCCCTCAGACATGCCGCCGTACTATGAGGATCATCACCAAGTAACAATCCCTTAATTTGAGTTTCACCACGGGCTAATGCTCCTAGCATAAGAGAGCGATGGGACATGGACTTGTCCCCAGGAACCTCAATCACTCCCTGTACGGACATGCCGCCAAGGGGGGGGTGAATGATTAACGACGTATGCGTTTCCGTAGTATTCAGGATTATAGATGCGGTGGGCATTAGGCTAGACTGGCGTTAGATAAATAACCTTAGCGATTTTACCGTCTTAAGGTCTCAGGCAGAACAATTGATTATCTTCTCCACATTATGCTGAGCCAGCACCGAAAGCCTGTTTGCCTCTCTCTGATGGCATTTGATTTGCCTCTCTGGTCGGTGACCGAAACCTCTGCAACCATTTATCAAAAAGATCGTGAACAGTTTCATATTCTGCTCACTGAACCCGTGGTGCAAGATTATCCCCGATGTTCTCACTATCCAGATGATGTGGTGACTCTCTCTCCCTTTCCACCCCGATTGCTCTGGCTAGAGGTATCGCCCTATCGCGTGATTATGACAATGCAGGGAAATGGTCGGTTTAGCTATCGTCATTTTTGGGAGCAGGGGGTGTACGGATGGAATCGATACTGGCTTCAGCGGGGGCCAGGCGATCGCAACGAACAAATGAAGCTTCGCAATTTTACCCGAAGCCTCACTCTGGCTGGTCAAACCATTCCTGAACATTTGCGGCTGGAATATGAGTTATGGTCGGCTGATCTGCGACTGGGGCACTATGTCATGAATCTGGAAATTCATTAACGGAACTCGTGCCGGTCCGCCTTCAGTTCAGTATCTTAGTAGCTTGCACGACTTGGCAAGTTTCACGCAGAGATAGGGGTTGTGCAGCAATTCTCATTTTGGGAAACTTCACGCCCTATAGGCGCTCACTTGTCTATGTTTAAGGGGCAAAGAGGTCGCCTAAGGCGACCTCTTTGCCCCATTGAATTCCATACTGAGAATTGCTGGGGGCTGTGAATTTGAGAACGTTGCCAAGTCGTGTGCCTACTTATTCTGCTCAGCATCTTAAATGAATTCACGTTAAGGTAAAGGACGTGAGTCCGTTGCAAGTGAATGATCATGCTGGATTTTAGCGCTGCAATTCCTACATTTGTCGTCACTCTCCGGGAAGGCGTTGAAGCCTCCCTTGTAGTAGGCATTGTGCTTGCCTATCTGAGTAAATCCGGCCATCGCCGCTTGAATCCCTGGGTATATGCAGGGATTGGTGTGGGCATTGCTGCTAGCGTTGCTGTCGGGATCGTGCTGAACGGCGTATTGGTTCAACTCGATACGTCTGAACAAACCTATGCGCCTGTTGTAAAACCGCTGCTTGAAGGGGGCTTCAGCCTAGTGGCGATCGCCCTCCTGAGTTGGATGCTGATCTGGATGACCCGACAGGCTAAAGCAATGAAATCGGAGATTGAAGGGACGATTGCCGATTTGCTGGGCAGTTCCAATGGGGCGGGCTGGGGTGTATTTGGCCTGATCACTATTGCGGTGCTGCGAGAGGGTTTTGAAACAGTTATTTTCATCTCGGCAAAGTTCCAGCAGGGGATCATGCCCACGGTCGGGGCGATCGCCGGACTCATCGGAGCAGTGATCATCGGATTTGCCTTATTCCAGCTCGGTGTGATGATCAACCTCCGGCTCTTTTTCCAGGGCATGGGGGTCTTGCTGCTGCTGATTGTAGCGGGGCTAGTTATCTCAATGTTGCGACACCTTGATGCGGCAGCTCTCCAACTCGTTAACATCGCACCTGAATGGTCGTCAATCTGTTTTGATGGCAGCAAAACGTGTTTTCTTGGTCCCCAAGTATGGGATGCCAGTGGAGTACTACCCGATCGACAGTTTCCTGGCGTCTTGCTAAAAGCCTTCTTTGGCTACACTCAGCACCTCTATCTGGTTCAAGCCATCGCATATATCGCATTTCTTGGACTGGTGGGTAGCCTGTATTTCCGCAGCATGGTTGGCATTCCAGCCAACAAACCCCGGTCAGCCCCAGTCCAGCAGACTCAACCATAGACAACCTGTTATTGGCATTCAACTATCAGCGTTTAACCGTCAGTAGGCGACCCATCCCCCAGGGAGGAAGCGGGCACCGTGTAATATCAAGCAAATAAATTCTTATCACGACTTGGCAAGTTTCACACAAAGACAGGGATTTGGCGCGCTCTCCGCGCGCGCCAAATCCCTGTCTTTGTGTTGTGAATTTGAGAACGTTGCCAAGTCGTGTTCCTATAGCGGTGTGCAAGTTGATTAAGCACGTGTGAGGGGCGGCGCTCCGCGCCGCCCCTCACACGTGCTGTACTTAATGCGCTTGCAAAGCGCTGTAAATTGC
>CAYXJG010000252.1:6608-8067 GCA_964465285.1 uncultured bacterium | reverse complement strand
AGTGGGCTTGAGCTTCGTAATGCTGAAGTTCTGGGGTGAGCGATCGCACAGCAGAGAGATGCACATACAATGCGTCGGGTAGCAACTTGCCGATTTTGCTTTTTTGGCAGAGTTTGCTGATGCTAGTGATCAAATCTTGGGTGGCTGTGGTTTGCATTGGGCAACCCAGTATCTATGTGTCTTAATTCGAGAGAATAAGCCTGCTTCGGCAACACCATCTGAAGAAACTTAGTGAATCTTAAAGAGTCTGCCCTCAGCGAGGAACTCCTATCCGCAGTTGCTTGCCATTTAATTAGGCACTATATATACAGATATACAGGCTGACATACTCCATATATAGAGTTATGCTACCTAATGAAATCGTGACTTATATGTTAAACAAAGTTTAATGTCATTTTGAGAAAAGCATTGCTATTTATTGAAGTATTGCTCTCTATAGCATTCAAGTTAATAATTGGTACTTAGGTATCTAAATACAGACGTTCTGGTGAGGCTGCATGATTCAGCAAATTGATCTCAATTTGGGCAATGTTGCCATAAAGCAGCCAATAATATTTGCCCGCCATGAAACTTTTCATCCCCGCTTTGGGTGGCTGAAGAAGGGGTTTGACTGCGCATATCAGGACTCGAATATTTTCCTTCGGGATGACGCTCCTGTTGTACTGGGTGTTGGGAAAAACATGGTGAGGTCGATTCGCTATTGGGCGTCGGCATTTAAGATTTTGGCGGATGATCAACCGACGGAGTTTGGGGTCAGGCTGCTGGGAGATGAGGGATGGGATACCTACTTAGAAGACCCAGCGTCCCTATGGTTGTTGCACTGGAAGCTGTTGGAGAATACCATCGATTCTCCATGTCAAGCAACAGCTTGGTATTTTGCATTTAACTATTTCCGGCGGGTTGAGTTTACCTTTGAGGAGTTGTTTTACGAACTATGTGACTTTCGCGATCGCCAGTCAACCCGCACGGCTGATTCATCTATTAAGAAGGATGTAAGCTGCCTGCTGAGAATGTACGTGGAGCAGCCTGTAAAATCTTTGGCGAGTGAAGATTCTCTCGATTGCCCCTTTACGCAACTGGGACTCATTCATACCGCAGGAGATGCGCGTCATTTCACGGTTCGGATGGGATATAAGCCGAGCTTGCCACCGGAGATTGTTTTGTATGCCTGTCTCCAGCACGCAGGGAGAACCGTGAGTGGTCAAACGATTCCCATTGCTAAATTGCTGTATGACATCGGTAGTCCGGGGTTGGTCTTCAAGCTGGCGGAGAGTGCATTGTGTAGCGCGATTGAGCAGGTCGAACGTCGGTATGGTTTGGTCAGGGTGTCGGATGCAGCCGGAAAGCTTCAGCTTTCTTTTGATATGGATGCGTTTGCTTTGGCTGACGATATCCTGAACCAGTATTACGAGGCGGTGTGAGGTTACCATAATGGCTGATACAGGAAGGGCTGATACAG
>CAYXJG010000252.1:0-6508 GCA_964465285.1 uncultured bacterium | reverse complement strand
GGCTGATACAGGAAGGGCTGATACAGAAAGTCATCCAACGCTGTCCAGCTATTTCAAGCTCCATCGCCGTTATCTTCGCTCGGTCAATTTGGAGCGAGATTTAGACAAACCGGGAACAGTACAGGGTTATGTTCCTACTGGACGTTCTGCTGATGCGCTGAGGCGGATTTTAAATGCTATTGCCAATCCCCAGGCTCATCGGGCATGGACGATGACGGGTGTGTATGGTACCGGGAAATCAGCCTTTGTTCATTATCTACTTGCCTTGCTCGCTTCTGAAAAGACTGCCATTCGCAAAGAAGCGATGGCGATCGCCCATCATGCCTTCACCGACAATAGCCCTGAGCAGCAAGCAATTACCGAAGCAACCTCAAAGCGCGGACTGATTCGAGCGGCAACCACGGGGCGGCGAGAACCCCTTTGCTGGACGCTTGCCCGCGCCCTAGTCAATGGAGCCGATTCATTTTGGTCAGGTAAGAAAAAGCCCGATGACCTGTTTATGACGCTGACGGATTGGCGCGTTGAGCTAGAGCAAGGGGAGCCGACGATTACTGACCAGGAAGTTTTGACCGTCATTAAGGAGGTGATGGGGAAGGCAAAAACCCATCTGTTTATTGCCATTGATGAATTGGGTAAGAACTTGGAGTTTGCCACCCATCATCAAGGCATCAATGATCTGTACTTGCTTCAGCAGTTGGCAGAGCTGACTCTGGGCGGAGATCATCAGGTGTATTTCTTGGGAATTCTCCATCAGTCCTTTGCAGGCTATAGCGAACGGCTGTCAGCCGTTGAACAGAGTGAGTGGAATAAGGTACAGGGACGCTTCGAAGATATCTTATTTACTGAATCACCGAGCCAAATGACCCGGTTAATCGGGCAGGTGATTGACGCTAGCGATGCCGACCCCATATTAGGGAAGGTACAGAAACAGTCGCAACAATGGGTTGATGCCCTGGAGTCGGTGCTGGCTGAGCATGAGGTTTCCGCGAAAATTCTGGCGGATGCTTGTCCTCTCCATCCCATCACGGCACTGGCATTGCCCCAGCTCTGTGTGCGCTACGCCCAAAATGACCGTTCGCTTTTCACCTTTTTAACCAGTGAGGAACCCTATGCTTTTGCTGAGTTTCTGAATGCAACGATGGTGGAGGGTGAGGGGATTCCAACCTTGAAGCTCCACCAGGTCTATGACTATTTTGTGGAATCGGTGGGGGGACTGGCCTCTCGCCCCAATTTGCAACGGTGGGTTGAGATTCAAAGTCTGATTCAGGATGCACGGGATCAAAGCCCTGAGGTGCTGCATGTGCTGAAGACGATTGGGGTTTTGAATCTAGTGACATTAAGGGGCAAGTTGAGAGCCACGCCGCATCTGGTGGCTCTGGCGCTGTGCGATCGCCCCCAGCGCAAACGCGACATTGCCCGCTGGAAAAAACTGATTAACACCCTGCAAGAGAAGGGGGTGATCACCTATCGACGCCAGCTTGATGAACTCAAGATTTGGGAAGGGTCGGACTTCAATGTAGAAGCAGAAATTCATGCCATTTTGGAAAAGGATTATGCTCCCCTGGCGGAGACTCTTACCGGGGTGCATCCCCTCAAACCAGCGGTGGCTCAGCGTCATTACACGACGACGGGAAATCTGCGCTACTTTGAGCAGCGCTATGGCGATAGCTTGATTGATCTAAATACGCTACGTTGCTCAGCAGAAAGTTTTGATGGGTTGATTATGTATTGGCTGGATGCCGATATTCCTGAGACGGTTCCGGCTCAAACCTGTGATGGAAAACCCTTGATTGTCGTCAGAACAGAGCAGTTTGATCTGTTACGGCTGCGAGCACAAGAATTTCGGGCTATTAAGAAAATCAAAAAATCGGCTCCTGAACTCTTAACCGATGGTGTCGCCCGCAAAGAGGTAAAGCATCGTCTAGTTGAAGCCGAGCGATTATTGGATGAGACGCTTGCCCAGGCGTTTGACCCATCCAGTGAGCAGTGCCGCTATTGGGTGGATGGACAGGACATCACGATTCTCAGTGCGCGGGATTTTCAGGCGATTTTGTCGGAGGTGTGCGATCGCACCTACTCTGAGAGCATGATTCTCGACAATGAACTCATTAATCGTCGGGAGTTGACCTCCCAGGGGGCAAAGGCACGGCGGGAACTGATTGAAACCATGCTGGATCAGAGCCACAAGGAGCGATTTGGGCTGCAAGGCTATGGGCCAGAGGTGGCGATGTATTACTCGGTGCTGGAAGCCTCTGGAATCCATCGGCAAGAGGAGGACACCTGGGGATTTTATCCACCCTATCCGGAGTCGGGGTTAGTCACAACCTGGCAAGCCATTGAGCAGTTTTGTTTGAACTCTAAGGAACAGCAGCGATCGCTCGACGGACTCTATCGGCAGCTTCAGCAGCCACCCTTTGGAGTAAAGCAGGGGGTAATTCCGGTATTGTTAGCGGCAGTGTTGCTCTATCACGTTGATGATATCGGCATTTACAAAGACAGGACGTTTATTCCTGTCTTAGGGCCAGAACATTTCGAGTTATTGGTGAAAGACCCGTCTCGCTTTTCGGTGAAGTATTTTGAAATGATGGGGTTGCGATCGCAGGTCTTTCGAGAGTTGGAAAGTATTTTGCGTTCCCGTAGTGGACGCGATGCACCATCAGCTAAGGGTAAGAAACCAATGGGGATTCGCAATACATCCTTACTCATGGTTGCGAAGCCGCTGTTCAGTTTTGTGCGGCAGTTGCCAAAATATACTCTGACGACAAAACGCTTGAGTAAAGAAGCTCAACAGGTGTTAGCCGTTCTTCAAAAGGCTCAGGAACCGGATGAGCTATTGTTTGTCTCATTGCCCCAAGCTTGCGGGTTTGAGCCGATCACGGCAACCCAAAAAGATGAGGCGGACGATGGAGCAGCGGATGGTGCGATACATGCTCCGCATAGGCAAGCCACCGCCAAAGCCTTCCGCCAAACGTTGGTGCAATGTCTGCGTGAGATCCAACACGCCTATGAGGAACTGCTCAGCTTTTGTCAGGCTCGGCTCTATGAGGGATTTGGGGTACGGCAAGATGTGAATTTACGGGAGGATTTGCAGGTTCAGGCAACGCCGCTGGTGGGCAAGTGTATCGAGCCTGTGCTGAAGCGGTTTATTTTGGCTGCTGTGGATGACAGTGCGGCAGAGCAGGAATGGCTGGAGGCGTTGGTGATGATTGTGGCGGACAAGCCCCCCAAGTCTTGGACGGATGATGACATCACTCGGTTTGAGCTAGCCCTGGCTGATGTGGTGCGTCGCTTTAAGAATCTGGAAGCGTTGCAGAAGGAAGTCGAAGCGAGGGGAGTTGGGTTTACAGCAAAACGGCTGACTGTGACGGAGCAGGATGGAACGGAGGTGAATCAGGTAATTTGGGTGGATCAGGATAAGGAAGAGGTGCTGGATCAGGCGGTTGATAAGGCGTTGGAGTTGCCAGAACTTCAGGGTGATCCAAAGCTGTATCAGGCGTTTATCGCCAAGCTGAGTGAACGGATTTTGTTGAAATCGTCTGAGGTTGAGATTCGCCCCAAACGGCGATCGCCCCACCAATCAACAGGATAATCATTTTTCGCTAAGATTTTTACCACAGTCTCCCATTAGTAAGCCAATTCGTGCCCCCTATGGTTTCCTACCCACAGCGCTCATCCCCTCGTTCCTTCCTCGATCGCCCATCCATTGAGCAGACCGACCCACCCCGATCGCCCAGGGAGACGCTGCCCACCATGTATGACCTGCCCAGCGAAGACCCGGAGGAACCCGGATTGCCTGATGAATTTCATTATTTGCAACCGCAGTTGCTCAGTGCCACCTTGCGTCTGACTCAGTATGCCGCCGATCAGGTGTTTAGTGTAGGGGATATGAATCTTTATTACGATTCTCGCCATCCCAACTGGTATAAGCGCCCGGACTGGTTTGCGGTGGTGGGTGTGCCGCGCCTCTACGATGGGCATGATATGCGGTTGAGTTACGTGGTCTGGCAGGAGGGCGTCAATCCCTTCGTGATTGTAGAACTATTGTCACCGGGCACAGAGAAAGAAGACCTGGGACAAACGGAGCGGGGCAATGCTGACATTCCCACCAAGTGGGAGGTCTATGAGCAGATTTTGCGGGTTCCCTACTACATTCTGTTTGATCGCTACACCAATGCGCTCCAGGCATTTCATCTCGTGGGGGGACATTATCAGCCCATTGAGAATGCAGACCAGCAAGTGACAATTTCAGAATGGCAACTGAGTTTGCGGACATGGACAGGGGAGTATGAGGGAGTGCATCGAGTATGGCTGCGGTGGTTTGACGCAGAGGGGCGGTTGATTTTGACGGGTGCGGAACGGGCAACCCAGGCTGAAACCGAACGAGAAGCGGCGAAGGCTCAGGCAAGGGAAGCGGCAACTGAGGCAGAAGCGGCGAAGGCTCAGGCAAGGGAGGCGGAGCAACGGGCTGAGGCGCTTGCTCAACGTCTGCGCGAATTGGGAATTGACCCGTAGGGTAAACAAGGAGAGCTGGCATTTATGGGTTTAACCATCAGTCGAGAGCACATTGATTTACCTCCTGGCAGTGACGTGACCCTCCGCTACCAGACGTGGGCGGACTACGAGGCGCTGTTGGCCACTCGTCGGGATGCCGCTGCTGTCAAAATTCGATATAACGCGCATACCCAAGAAGTTTCTCTGATGGCTCCTCTTCCTGGACATGGCAACCGCAGTCGTACGTTAGTCGATCTAGTGGTGACGGTATTGCGCTACCAGAAGCGCGATTGGCACGGCTTTGATCCCATTACGTTGAGAAGATTACAAGCGGCTGGTGTGGAACCCGATGCCTGTTTCTATATTCAGAATTGGCGAGCTGTGTTAGGCCGCGATCGCCTTGACCTGAACCAAGACCCCCCTCCTGACCTGGCCCTTGAGGTAGACTTAACGTCTCGGACGGATCTCGATATCTACTACATGCTGGGGATTCCAGAAGTTTGGATTTATCGTCCTGGGTGCTTGAACGTCTATGTGTTGACTCCAGAGGGGTATCAAGACTGCCAAACCAGCCCGACTTTTCCAGATATTGATGTCAAAACTCTATTGCCTGTCTATGTTGAGCAAGCATGGTCTGAAGGGTCGAGTGTGGCACTCCGAGCCTTTGAAGCGGCGATCGCCAACTTTGCAAAACCGCGAGGATGATGATGCGACAGATCACCCGACGCCTGATGATGTGTGGTTGGTGATTGAGATTGCTAATTCGTCGTTGGAGTATGACCAGACCGTGAAGTTGCCGCTCTATGCAGAGGCAGCGATCGCCGAATACTGGATTTTCAATCGGGTCGATCGCTAGCTTGAGGTCTATACAGAACCGAACCGGGTTGGAGACTCGTTCGATTATTTGAATCGCCGGATTGTGCCTCCTGAGGGAACAGTGGGGTTTGGGGCGCTACGCGCTACGTTCAGGCAAACCAACTCCACTCCCCAGGGACAGTCAGACCTATCGATTTCCTTGTCCTTGTCCAAAATCTTTGCTGATTCGCAAGGCAAGGCATGATTTAGAACGGTTCATATGAGAAGCCTATCTTTCAATCACGTCCAACAAAGTGCCACGATACACTGGTTGTAGATGTTTCCTCAAATTCCAGAGACTGATGATTGCTCAACCTTCTGATTCTGCTCCAGACTCAGCCCTTGATCCCAATCAAGGCAATTTGCCTCCAGATGCAATCCGTCTGCGTATTCAAGAATGCGTCACGACATTACCACCTCAGCGGCAGCAAGAGGTATTAGATTTTGTCGAGTTTTTGGCTCAAAAGTATCAGGCTCCAGACGAGCAATCTGCGTCAACGAAAAGAACGATTTGGGACTATGTTGACGAACAGATTAACCAATTACCCGATGATGCTTGGGAGGATTCTCCAACCGATGGCGCGTCTCAACATGATCATTATTTGTGTGGCACTCCCAAGCGTTAATTCATGACGATATTTGTGGATACTGCTTACTGGGTTGCTCGTTTAGACAAGCGGGATCAACTCCATGAGAGAGCCAGAGAAGTCATGAGCCAACTTTCTACAGTCTCACTGCTCACGACTGAGCTTGTTCTGGTCGAGGTGCTGAATTATTTCAGTGGATATCGAGCAGATGTTCGGCAAGCAGTTGTCAGCACGGTGCAATTTCTGTTGGTTGAGTCGGATATTGAACTTGTCTGGCAGACCCAGGAATTATTTATGGCTGGAATGGATTTGTATAGAGCCAGGTTGGACAGGGGATATAGCCTGACCGATTGTGTCTCTATGATGGTGATGCAGCAACAGGGGTTAACAGATGCCCTGACAAATGATCGACATTTTGTCCAAGAGGGATTTACGATTCTACTTTAATGCTCAAATTCGCCTGGCTGGCGGTCTGCTGCAACTGGGCAATGTAAAATGTTTTCATAAGAGACTAATCGACAAAGAGTATTGTTGCGGAATCGTCATAAAAATCCATTTATTTTAGGTTCTTGGTG
>CAYXJG010000251.1:2505-8091 GCA_964465285.1 uncultured bacterium | reverse complement strand
AGCGGCGCGGCAAAAAAAAGTTCTGGTTTTTAGGGGCACTTCACACGGCACAATATTAGAGTTTTACATTTAGCGAGTCCCTAACCAAAGTCTGGTAGCCAATTCAACAAGATACTCGTAATGTTGAGCTAAGTAGGCGAGTACACAGTCTAACTATAAAGCCCCTAAACTTCTGTGTCACTGGCTGTGCCGGCGGCACAGGGGTTTACATCTGGTTTTTAATGATGCCAAGCCACTGACCACTCTAGATGTCACACTCAACTTACATTCAACCTAGTGCCTATGGTGAAGCTCCCACTAACCCAGCCTTGGTTCCGCCTGCGGCATCCCTGGATTCGCCGGGTTTGTGGATTTATCCTTGGACTGCTGCTGGTGAGTTGTTTTTGGGGAATCGGTGATGGGCGGCTAACAGCAACAGGTGCCGAAAATCGCCTACAAACCCAACTGCAACAGGCGCAAAGTGCTTATGAGCTAGGAAATTTAACGGATGCAGCAACCTTACTCGAAGGTATTATCAGCACGACTCGAACCAGTGGAAATGCACTCGTACGGGCGATCGCCCAGGGAAATCTGGCTCTGGTTCGCGGGCAGCAGGGACGCTGGAGTACAGCCAATCAATTAATTGCCGATAGTGTGGTATCCCTAGAATCATCCGTGACATCCTCGGCAGGAGATGCTGCTTCGCGCTCTGTGCTGGCACAGAGCCTCAACATTCAGGGGCGCATTGAACTCGGACAGGGCAATGCTGAAGCGGCCTATCATACCTGGGAGCGGGCAGCCCAGGAATTTCGTGCGGTGGGCGATCGCCAGGGCGATATTCGCAGCCTTACCCGTCAAGCTCGGGCACTCCAGGCACAGGGATATTACCGCCGTGCCGTCGATGAAATTCTACTGCCCCTGGAAGCCAGACTACGAAATGAGCCAGCGTTTTCAGATGCGGTGATGGGTCTACTGACCCTGAGTGAAGCCCTCCAGACCGTTGACCGCCTGGAGGCGGCCCAGCGCGTTGCTGACACCAGCCTCCGTATGGCAAGGCAATTAGAAGATGAGGGGGCGATCGCCGCCAGCTACCTGAACCTGGGCAATATCGCCTATGCTCAAGCCCGATCGACGCCATCTGATTCCTCATCTTACTTTCAGGATGCAGAAAACTTCTACACCCAGTCCATGCAGGCTACGGAGAATGATCCTCAGATCCGTCATCGGGCAATGCTGAATCAATTTAGCCTGCTGGTCGAACAAGCAAACAGTGATGAGCAGGTAACGGTAGCGGTCAACTTTTGGCGTTCCACTCTGCGACCTCAGGTCTCTCAGTTCCCAGTAAACCGAGATGGCATTTATGCCCAGTTGAATATCGTTCACCAGCTTTCTTGTCTCAAGGTACCCAACACCTGCGGACATTCCTTTACGTCCGTATCCTCAATCTCATGGGATGAGATTGAGGCACTCTTGACTGCTGCCCAACAACAGACTACTGCTCTTGGGGATATCCGAGCCAATGCTTATTTACTCGGCTACTGGGGCGCATTCTACGAACACACAGGTCAGAATGCCCAGGCGCTCCAGACGACTGAGCAAGCATTGGTACTCGCTCAGTCAGTCAACGCCACCGAGATGACCTATCGCTGGTATGAACAGCTTGGTCGGTTACTTGAAGAACAAGGAGATCAGGAACGGGCGATCGCCGCTTATACGGGTGCAGTGCAAACCCTCAAAACCCTTCGGAGCGACCTGGCTTCAGTCAACCCAGAAGTCCAGTTTTCATTTAACGACAGCATCGACCCGATTCACCGCAATCTGGTCAACCTCTTACTCACCACAGCTCCGGGTCAACCGGACGATCCAGCCAAGCTCGAACAGGCGCGAAAGGTGATCGAGTCTCTACAGCTTGAAGAGCTAAATGACTTCCTGCAAGCCTCCTGCCTCAATACCCAAGACGATATTTCTCTGGATCAGATTGCTGATGAACAGCGGGTTGCGATTGTTTACCCCATCCTTCTGTTCAACCGGATTGAAGTTATCGTCCGGCTTCCCCAGCAACCTCTGCGCCGCTATACCTCACCCATTCCACAGACTGAACTTACATCTCTGATCCAACTTCTTCGAGATACGATAGGTAGTGAGTTTTACAGCATCAGCCTGGATTTCTTAGAACCTGCCACCCGCATGTATGATCTGCTGATTCGCCCCATGCGAGACGACTTGGACGCAGCCCGGCCCGAAACCCTGGTCTTTGTCTTGGATGGGGGGTTACGTAACCTGCCGATGGCAGCCCTGTTTGATGGTGAGCAATATCTGATGCAGCAGTATCCTATTGCAGTCGTCCCCGGTCTGCAGTTGGTCGATCCGCAGCCGATCCAGAGCCGTCGATTACAGGCTCTCACCTTCGGACTTACCCAAAGTCGCCAAGGATTTTCAGAGCTACCGAATGTGGAAAAGGAACTCAATGCCATTCACAATACGATCGACAGTAAAACTTGGCTCAACGAAGACTTTACCCGGTTACAGTTTGAAACGACCGTTAGCGATGATACTGATCCTATTGTTCACCTCGCCACCCACGGGCAATTTAGTTCCAACATTGACGATACATTTATCTTATCCTGGGACGACAGGATTTTTGTGAATGACCTGAGCCAGTGGATTAGTGAGCGCGATCGTCCCATTGAATTACTGGTGCTGAGTGCCTGCGAAACGGCTACGGGTGACCAAAAGGCTGCCCTGGGCTTAGCCGGAATGGCTGTTCGTGCAGGAGCCAGAAGCACCCTGGCAAGCCTGTGGCGCGTTGATGATGCCGCGACCTTTGAAGTCATGCAGCGATTCTACCAGGAGCTAGCCAACACCCCAGGCATCTCCAAAGCGAAAGCGTTGCAAAATGCCCAGACATTTATCTTGGGCGATCGCCCTGAATTTGAACACCCCTTCTATTGGGCACCCTTTATTCTGGTAGGTAACTGGCTCTAGCCCCCTGTAGAAGACCCTAGCAGCGGCGGCAGCCTTACAGGATATCGGAAATTACTGACCTTTGTCAGATCAAATGTTACAGGCTTAACATTAGAATCATAGTTGGGGAGTGATGCCTCAGTTTTCCTACAGTTGTCGGCGCTCTCAACCCCGCCAATAACCTGGAAATCAGATAGAATCTGCTCACCAAACATCAGGGGTTTTCTGCTCGGCGCTGTTTGCGCCTCACTCTGCGTCTTAGATTATCCAATGACGAGGAATACGCCCCATGCATGTTTGGAAATGCCTGTGGTACTGCTCTCCCGGTGTGCTCACAGCCTTTGCCATCGGAGAAGGTAGTGTCCTGACTCCCGATACGGCACAGTCTCAGGCTGTTCCCGACCAGACATTAGGCGCTGAGCGATCGCGCGTGCGACGCAATGCCCGCGTGCGCGGCAACCGAGCAGATTTGATTGAGGGGGGAGCCATCCGGGGCGCAAATGTCTTTCACAGCTTTGAAGATTTTGACGTTCAAGCCGACCATCGGGTGTACTTCTCCAACCCCAATAATATCGAGAATATTCTCAGCCGGGTCACAGGCAACAGCCGTTCCGACATCAACGGCGTCCTCGGTGTGGATGGGAATGCAAACTTATTTTTCCTCAACCCCAATGGCATCGTTTTTGGCCCCAATGCTCAACTGGATGTGTCGGGAGCCTTCCTTGCCAGCACGGGCGATCGCTTTACCTTTGCTGATGGCAGTGAGTTCAGTGCCCGTGACCCTGAGATGCCGCCCCTGGTTGAGGTGAATATTCCCATCGGCGTGCAGTTTGCCCCTGAAGATGTGGCAGAGCTGTCGAGCGAGACAAATCTCAGAGCAGGACAAGACCTTTCGCTGTCCGGTGGATCAGTCACCAGCACAGGGGCACTGGAATCTAACCAGGGACAGGTCACCGTCGAGGCAGTGAGCGGTGATGTCCGGGTGCAGAATGTTTCTGCCCAGTCGGCTGAGTTGATTGCCCAGAATGATGTGCGCCTAGCCGAAAGTCACCTCCAAACCGAAGGTGACCTGGTATTACAGGCTGGAAATATCGTCCACATCCGAGATAGTGCGGAAGAGCCATTTCGGGCGATCGCCGGAGGCAACCTCACCATCCAGGGTGATACGGGCATCGATATCCTCGCCCTCAATCATCCTGATCCCGCCTTCCAAAGTGGAGGAGCATTGATCCTGCAGAGTGACGGCATTATCTCAGGAGATGCACATTTTACCAGTGGTCAAGGATTTGCGATTCTCGATTTGTCCGGTAACCCAGGTAATTTTCTCAGCCTGACTGATCCTATCATCAGTGCGAACGGTGATGTGGAATTTGGGAGCTACACCGGAGCCTCGCTGATGGTCGAAGCGACAGGTGACATTAGAGCGACAGGTAATATCATCATCAATTCTCCCGATACATCAATTCCGAATGGGCCAGCGAATTCTGACCGCAATATTTTGAGAACGAGCCCGGCCCTGATCCTTCGGTCGAACAGAACACTCCAGGAAGCCGGAAATTCAGTCAATAGTGGAAGCTTACCTCATACCGAAACAGGCACCGGAATGCCAGATACCCTCTTTGATGACCCTGGCGGGATTCCCAATGGCATCACAGTTCAGGGTATCGATGCTGGGGATGGTGCTATCGGGCGCATCATTCTAGATACAAATGGAACTGGACAAATCCGCCTTAATGGAAATGTGACTGCAAACGGTGGTGAAATCGACATCAATGGAGACGTGAATCCGGCAGGGGGAGGTATTACGGTTGAGGGTATTGTCAATTTCAGACAAGGAAACGTTTCAGGCACTATTAGGGGTGGAGCGGGCGATGATAGTTTCTTATTTGGTAATAATAGTGTGCTTTCTAGTGGTGTAACTATTGAGGGAAGTGATGGCAATGACAGCTTTACCTTTAGAAATAACAGCGATATCCAGGGAATCATCGAAGGTGAAGCAGGTAATGACACTTTTTGGGTTCAGGGAACCAGCATGGTTAGTGGAAATATTAATGGCGGGTCAGGTCTTGATACGTTTAATTTTAATAATGGAACAGTCAGTAGTGCTATTGATGGAGGAGCGAATGATGATATTTTTATTTTTGCAGGGGCAATAGTAAATAATACCGTTAATGGTAGTGATGGCTCTGATAGTTTCAATTTTAACAGTGGTGTAGTTAGTGCAATCGTCGATGGTGAAGGGGGGCTTGATTCGTTTACCTTTAATGGCGCAACTGTTAGCGGTGATGTTTTAGGGAATGCAGGTGACGATCAGTTTAGCTTCGAGTCAGGAAATATCACGGGGAACGTGCGGGGAGGAGCGAACAACGACACCTTTATCCTGAATGGGGGAACGGCAAGTAATCCTGTGGATGGCGAGGGAGGTAATGATACTGTTGAAGGCTCATCCGCACCCGAAGTATTTAACCTTTCCTTTGATACGGTTGCTAGTGTCAATACAGTCTCTGTAGCTGGAATGACCTTTGAGGATATTGAAACGGTGGATGGGGCGGGTGGCGATGACCAATTTGCGATCGCCGGAGGCACCTGGGAGTCCATTACGGGTGATGATGGTAATGACCAATTTACCTTCACCGCTGATAC
>CAYXJG010000251.1:0-2405 GCA_964465285.1 uncultured bacterium | reverse complement strand
CCGATGACCGATTTATCTTAGGCAACGGAACTGCTGCGAATCCTGTTGACGGAGGGTTCGGGAGCGATACCGTTCAAGGTATGACAGCAAATGATACTTTTATCATCACAAACCTGAATCAAGGGCAATTCAACTCGACCGATTTTATCAACGTTGAAAATCTCGAAGGGAGAGGAGGAGACGATTTCTTTGAATTTCGAGAGGTATTTTCCGACCTTGATGGGACAATTGATGGTGGGGCACAGAATAGTGCTGGCGACACCATTCAAGGCAACACGGTCAACAACCTCTTTGAGATTGATGGAGTCAATCAAGGAAGCTTCAACACCATTCAAGGAACTATCAATACTGTTCCATTTACCAACATTGAAAACCTGCGGGGATCTGACGGAAATGATGTCATTAGATACGCAAATGATAGTGCTGATGTGACCGGTGATCTGGATGGAGGGAATGGCATTGATGAGCTGGACTTAAGTAATACAGTCGTCGATCGCACCATACTCCTAGGCAACCTGAGCACCATTGAGCGCATTCAGGGCGGGGGCGGTGTGGAAACCCTTGTCGGAACCGATGCCGATGAAAATCTAGTCATTTCTGGGACAGATGCGGCGAGCATCAGCGGCATTAGCCTGACCGCTGTCGATGTATTTGATGGGGGTGGCGGAACTGATACAGTCACCGATCAGGGTGGCATTGACCAATTTGAGATCACAGGGGACGGAGCGGGGGCGATCGCCACATTCCGAGTCAGAACCATCGAAGCTTTTGATGGAGGAGGGGGAACGGATCGGGTTCAAGGACTTGCAGGAACTGCCGATACCGTTGTTCTCCAAGGGGCAAATCAGGCTGAGTCATCTCGCATTGTCTTCAGAAATATTGAGCAGTTCGATGGACGAGGAGGACGGGATCGAGTTGACGGAACCTTTGGCGATGAACTCTTTACCATCATCGGTCTGGAATCAGTCGATATATTCGGTATCCGTTTCAGCGATATCGAGTTGTTTGATGGCGGTGAGGGCAACGACATCGTCGTGGGACAAGATAGTGATGATACATTTACGTTAACGGCTCCTGAATCACTTATCGCATCTAGTATTGCCTTCAGTGACATTGAGCGCGTTGACGGGCAAGGAGGAACCGATACCCTACAGGGCACATCCTCCGATGAGGAATTTACGTTTGATACCAATCAAGGCGCTGTTCGCCAGGAAGATGATAGTCGGGCGATCGCCTTTCAGTCCATTGAGGCCCTCCAAGGACAGGGAGGCGATGACAAATTTGAGATAACGGCAGGAATGTTTGACATGATCACTGGGGGCGATGGCGAAGATACGTTTACAGTTACTGCAAGCGAGATTGTCACTGTTGCAGGCGGTGGGGGTCGCGATGAATTCACCATTGATGACAGCCGCATTGAGACAATTCGAGGAAATGCAGGGGGCGATCGCTTTATCCTCCAAGGGGGGAGCGTTGGAGAAATTCTAGGCGATGAAAACCAAGATACTCTGGAGACGAGCAGCCAGGCTGATGTGCTGATGATCAGCGGCATTAATCAGGGAACCGTCAGTCTCGATTCAGATACGCTAAATCCACCCGATGGCTCCTCCTCCATCCCCTTTAGTTCCATCGAAATTGTGGATGGCGGAAGAGGGAGCGATATCCTGATTCTTGAGTCAGGCGGGCGAGTCAACATGCTCAATGCAGGGCGCGGCAACGATACGTTTTGGCTCAGTGGCGGCAGCGCGGCTCTGAATGGCGCGGAAGGAACCGACACCCTGAATATCAACGCAGATACCGATATCCGTCACACAATTCGCATTAGAGGCCAACGGCAAAGTCAAATTGATAGCAGTAATCTTGACTCCGTGAATTTCTCCTCCGTCGAAATCATCAATAGTTTCGGTGGTGACGATCGGTTCATTCTTCAAGATGGACGCATCGATCGCATCAGTTCAGGCGAAGGCAACGACCGATTCATTCTCCAGGGAGGTCGGGTTGACCGTATTGTGGGAGGAAATGGAAATGAAATCGTTCGCTTTGAAGGTGGGCGCATCGCTGAAGAACTGGATGCAGGCACAGGTGATTTAACCATAGAAGGCGATACATTCCGATTTCTAAACCCTGAGAACCCTGTCTTAGGAAGCGGTAGAATACTCACCCTACGTCCCATTGATCGCGATCGCCCCATCCTCATTGGAGAGAACGCAAATGTCCGTCGAGCGCTGAACATCACCTTTGCCAACACCATTCCAGCCACCTTCGACGCGGTTGTCATCGGCAGAGACGACAGCACAGGGAGCCTTCGCGTTGAAAATGCAGTCTTTCGCCATCCATTGGTCCTATACGGTAACACAATCGATATTCTGACCTTGGAGAACCCAGGTGAAGCGGTTAGCGTCTTG
>CAYXJG010000250.1:0-8120 GCA_964465285.1 uncultured bacterium | reverse complement strand
CGCGCGCTCAGCGCGCGCCAAACCCCTATCTTTGTGTGAAACTTGCCAAGTCGTGCACTTATCCTAAGCCGGCAGTTTTCTAAGCGAACTTTGAATGGCCGCCTTGATCCAGTCACAAGGTAAACCCTGCTTAATCAACACTGAAGCTGAGAATTAGAGTTTCTTCACAGGAAACATCGACGGGTGCATCCCATTTTTGTTGGGTGGGCGGGCGCAGCCCGCCCACCCAACAAAACAAAATTAATCAATTTGCAAAAGTGGGATGCTCCCACATCGACTCTCAAGGTTGTTTCAAATCTCGACTTTGCTTCAGATCAGAAGCGGTTGCTTTCGCGGGTCACGCCTCGTCCGCCATTTTCCAAGAACAGATTGCGAGCAGCGTCATTTTCATATACACAATCAATCCTCGGTTCGGAGTTGGACTGCTCGATATCTCCAATGTAGCCGAATGTATTCATGCGGCGCTTGCACTCGCGCATTTCCTGGGAGTCGAGCAGCCCTCGAGACTCTAGCACTGCCCAGTTGTTGCTTCGCAGAACACAGCCTGGCTGCATGAGCGGTTGGGAGATGAACACTTTGAAAGGGTTCAGGGTAACAAAGGCTCGCAGGTCAACGGCGATCGCCCCAGCTCCATACTGGGCACACACTTCTGGGTTGGCAACGCTTTCTTCAATGACCACGCGGGATGCCACACTTTCATCTGAAAAGTTGACCGAGTAGCCGAAAAAGGCACCCAGCCCGATGCCCACGATCAATACCGCACTGATAATGGCAATCTTTGTGGAGTTAAACCATGAACCGGATGAGTTCTTCAAACCATCTCCTCTTGATGCTTCGAGATAACGGTCATCATAGCTAGAGGGCCGCCGAGGCGGAGCTTTGGGTCGTCGCTTCATAGGTGTCGTTAAGGAGAGTTATACGTAAAGGAGAGTTATACGTAGTGCCCAGACGTGACAATCAAGATTCTGATAACCAGATATCTGATCACCAGTCTAAATCGTCTCTTGGGGAAACGACAGGGTGATCATAATAGAAATATCCGAATCGCACTAAGTTATCGCACTAAGTTAAGTACCTCGGCACAATTAAAAACTAACTTCAAAGCCCTGTGCTGCACACTGTAAGCATAGCGAAGGACTCAGGGATCTGCGGCCAGATAAAGTACTCGCAGAGGGGCGCAGCCCGCCGCCCTTCTCCTGGTACTTTATTGCCTTGCAAGTCCATTATCTTATAAGGCTATTGCCTTGCAAGGCACTGATGGATCTTATCGCTAATTGTGATGGCTTAACTTAGCACAAAAAAATGCAATCAATCTCAACAGAAATTCAAAGAAATGTCAAAATTAAAGATGATGTCATTTTCGAGGGGGTGGCGGACTGTACCCACCACTTTCTCAAAGGTTAAGAACGAAAATTAAATAACTTGAACCAAATTTTGCTGGAGCGGCGCGGCATCGCCGCGCCGCTCCAGCAAAGTTGGATTTTATTCAATCTTCGTTCCTTAGCCATGTACTGCAGGGCTTACGTAAGTCCTGATTGTCCAAACGTGTAGTCAAGCCAATAACGCTATAGGATTTCGTTGTGACTTCCCAACCTTCTCTTGAACTGGGCAAAACCTTCAAAACGTCTATCATCCGCAGCATTCTAGCGGACAGCCTGACCGTCTTCTGGGGGGACTGGATTGACCTACGAGTCCGCATTCCCCAGGTGGCTGCATCAGGCTTGGTGTCCCCACTCATCTACATTCTGGCGTTTGGGTTAGGGCTGGGAAGCGCTATCGACCAGGCGATTACACCTCCAGCGGGAGACAACTATTTACAGTTCATTCTGCCGGGGATGGTGGCGCTGTCGTCCATGACCATTAGCTTTGGCGGCACAACCTTTTCCATCTGTGGGGAACGGCTCTATTCCAAGACCTTCGAGGAAATCCTGCTGCTCCCGGTGCATCCCCTGGCACTGTTTTTCGGCAAGATGATGGCAGGGGTGGTGCGAGGGCTGCTGACTTCGGCGTCGGTGATTGCCATCGCACTCATTGCGACCGGGCAATGGACGTTCTTGAGTCCATTATTTCTGCTCATCCTGATACTAAACTGTGCTGTGTTCTCTGGGCTGGGCGTCATCGTGGGGCTGAATGTCAAGTCCCTGGAGAATGTGGGGCTGTTAAACAACTTCCTCATTGTTCCCATGTCCTTTTTAGGGGCGACCTTCTTCGATCCTCAAACCCTGCCTATGATTCTGAAGGTGCTGGTGTACTGCTTGCCCCTGACCTATGTGAGCACGGGGCTGCGGGCGGCGGTATATCTGCCCCTGTCGCAGTTTCCCTGGTATAGCTTTCCTGTGTTAGTGGTGGTGGCGATCGCCCTCGCGGCCATCGGAGCCTATCAGTTTGCCCACCAGCAAGATTAGTGTATGGCTTGCCCAACATGGGAGCTGGTGTTTTCCCGCAGGGAAAACACCAGCTCCCATGTTGGATTTAGTCTATGATGACATTTGTCGCATTTTTGAACACTTTTTTCCCGCATCAGCATGGTTTCAGACGACCTTCGTGCTACTCGCATTGACAAAGCAAAGCAGCTTCAGGAACTGGGCTTGAATCCCTATGCCTATCGGTGGGAGGTGACCCACTCTGCTGATGCCCTGCAACAGACCTATGCGGATCTGCCTGCCGGGGAAGCGATTGACGTGGAGGTGGCGATCGCCGGACGCATCATGGCGCGGCGGGTGTTCGGGAAGCTGGCTTTCTTTACCCTGCAAGACGAAACGGGTACCATCCAGCTTTATCTCGACAAGAAGGTCATCCAGTTATCCATGGGCGAGGCTCACCCCGACGCATTCACTCACCTGAAGCAGTTGACCGATGCGGGGGACATTCTTGGGGTGAAGGGCACTATCCGCCGCACGGACAAGGGAGAACTGTCTGTAGCAGTCTATGAGTACGCTATTCTCACGAAATCGTTGCTGCCCCTGCCTGACAAGTGGCACGGGTTAACTGATGTGGAGAAGCGATACCGCCAGCGCTACGTAGATTTGATTGTGAATCCAGAGGTGCGCACTACCTTTCGCCGTCGTGCCCTGATTACAACCGCCATTCGCCGCTATCTGGATCAGCAAGGTTTTATTGAGATTGAAACTCCGGTGCTCCAGGGAGAGGCGGGAGGAGCCGATGCCCGCCCGTTTATTACTTACCACAACACCCTCGACATGGAGCTGTATCTCCGCATTGCCACGGAACTACACCTGAAGCGGTTAGTGGTCGGGGGCTTTGAGAAGGTGTTTGAACTGGGGCGCATCTTTCGGAACGAGGGCATCTCGACCCGCCACAACCCGGAGTTCACCACCCTGGAGTTGTACCAGGCCTATGCCGACTACAACGACATGATGGTGCTGACCGAGGCGCTGATTGCCTATGTGGCAGAGAATGTGTTGGGTACGACGGTGATGACTTACCAAGGCGAGTCGATTGACCTGACGCCCCCCTGGAAGCGAGTGACCATGCACGAACTGGTCGAGGCCGCCACGGGCATTGACTTTGCAACTCTCACTTCCTTTCAAGACGGGAAAGCAGCGGCAGAAAAGGCAGGCATTGAGGTGCCCTCGGATTGTCACACGTTGGGCAAATTGCTGAACGAAGCCTTCGAGCAAAAGGTGGAGGAAACCCTGATTCAGCCAACCTTTGTGATCGACTATCCCGTTGAAATTTCTCCCCTGGCAAAGCCCCATCGGAGTCAGCCCGCCATGGTCGAGCGGTTTGAGCTGTTCATCGTGGGACGAGAAACGGCGAACAGCTTTTCCGAGTTGACTGACCCTCTCGACCAGCGACGGCGGCTCGAAGCCCAGGCTGCGCGCAAAGCGGCTGGAGATTTAGAGGCCCAGGGAGTTGATGAAGACTTTCTCACAGCTCTGGAGCATGGGATGCCCCCGACAGGTGGACTCGGCATTGGCATCGACCGCTTGATCATGCTCCTGTGCGACTCTGCCAGCATCCGTGACGTTATTGCCTTTCCGCTATTGCGAAAATTAGATGGGGACGGCGAGGGTACAGATGCGGATGCCCCCCTGAAAAAATAAATTGCTTTGGAGTGACCGTACCCGCTTAAAATAGGGACAATCTTTATTGTCTTATGATGGTCTAACCCGTGAAGTTATTCGTTTATCATACGCCTGAGCAGGTTCCACATACCCCCCCGGCGGATTGCGCAATTGCTATTGATGTACTACGTGCAACTACAACCATTGCCACGGCGATCGCCAACGGAGCAGAAGCCGTTCAGGCATTCAGCCAGATTGATGAGCTGATGCGGGTCAGTGAAGCACTTCCTGCGGATAAGCGGATTCGGGCAGGGGAGCGGGGCGGTGCCAAATTAGACGGCTGCGACCTGGGAAATTCTCCCCTAGACTGTACCCCTGAGGTGATGAACGGGAAGCGGCTGTTTATCAGCACCACCAACGGTACCCGCTGCCTAGAGCGGATTAAAGAATCTACAGCAGTGGTGACGGGAGCCTTGGTCAATCGGCGTGCGGTAGTGCAATACCTGATCCAGACCAATCCCCAAACCGTTTGGTTGGTGGGGTCTGGTTGGGAAGGCAGCTACTCCTTGGAAGATACTGTATGTGCAGGGGCGATCGCCTACAGCCTGGGCAATCTTCTAGAAGAGAAGGGAAAGCTCGCCCATGACTTTTTTGGCAATGATGAAGTGGTAGGTTCCATTGCGCTGTATGAGCAGTGGTGCGATCGCCTGCTTGAGCTGATGTATCAGGCCAGTCACGGCAAACGACTCCAGCGACTCGCGTGCTTTGACGACCTGAAGTTTTGCGCTCATACTGACACCCTGGATGTTTTGCCCATTCAAAGCGAGCCTGGCGTTCTCATCAAATACACGAAAGGTTAAACTGCATTGATCGTATCCTGACGGCTCCAGGTCATCAGGTGGTAGCGGCAGCAGGCAAAAAAGCACTGCATCCAGGTGCCTACGCCGCCACCGATCGACTCGTTGAGTAGGCACACGACTTGGCAAAGTTCTCAAATTCACAACGCAAAAATAGGGGTTTGGCGTGCGGAGCGCGCACCAAACCCCTATTTTTGCGTGAAACTTGCCAAGTCGTGAAAAACACACACTTTGATGAAGTTTTGATATCGTAGTAAACTGTCTAAGGTTAAGCCTTACAGCTTAATAAAGTTTTTACGGCTCAGTAGCTCAGTGGTTAGAGCAGGGGACTCATAAGCCCAAGGTCGCAGGTTCAAATCCCGCCTGAGCCATCTAAAAGATAAACTCCTATAAGCTTTTCAGCAATTGTTCTAGGCTTTTGTTAATGCGCTGGAACAAACACAGGTGGGCTGAAATATCCAGATTTTAGTTCAAACACGACTTGGCAAAGTTCTCAAATTCACAACGCAAAAATAGGGGTTTGGCGTGCGGAGCGCGCACCAAACCCCTATTTTTGCGTGAAACTTGCCAAGTCGTATGTTACACCATTAATTTATCTGCTAGCGATGATACTCTTAAGAAAATCTCTATTTTTTTAGCTTGAATAGTGACTTTCCTTAAACCTAAGTCATGACTAAAGAAGATGATAAAAAGTGCCTCAAAGCTGGCGACTTTACCGTTGAAGTATGTGAGAAAAAGGAAGAGCCCCCGAAAAAGGAAGAGCCTCTACCCACCTGGAAAATTGTCGCTACTCTGGCAATTACGCTAGGCATTAGTTCCCAGTTGATTGACGGTGAAGACCTGTCGGAGCCGGATGTGATCGTCCGCCAGGAAGACCGCATCGAAGATGTTGTCATTACCACAGAAAATCAGATTCCCGAAAACCAGAATCCGGATATGACAATTCAGCGACTCGAACTAAAAACGCTCAGTTCTGTCGAAACACTTCATACCAGAATTCGGCAAGCGCTGATCAGTCAGGAGCATAGGGCGATCGCCCCCTTGATTGCCAATGGGGGCTACTGGATTGGAGGCACCTATGCCCCCCTTGATGTTGCGGTGTTGGCAGAAGCTGAATCACCGGTGATGAAAAGCTTGGAGAAGGCGATCGCCGCAGGCTGTGTGTCTTACGACACTCTGGACATAGCTCCTGCCCATTGGGTTTGTCCTGGTGCTATTGATTCGGTGCTGCCAGAGCAGTTCACCACATCCACCACCGTGCTTGTCAACGGTGATCAGGTCAACATCCGGCAAACGCCATCCTTGGATAGCGAGGTCATCACCACAGTCTCTTACCAAACGGCCTTGCTAAACCAACCTGTCATCGAAGCATTTTCGGATGCTGAGCGGGTCGCCCTATCGACAGCATCGGGGTGGTGTCCCGTCATTCTCAACGATGGACATCAGGGATATGTGTCGAGTCAGTTTTGCCGCCCTATCACCCAAGCCCACGCACTGTTCCAAACCGTTGATGGGCAATGGCAGATGACGGTGGTCACCCCCTAGTCGTCCATCAAAGCAACAGTTTAAGTCCTCTCGACGAAACACGAAGAACGTTTCCGGTCGGTACGCAACACGACTTGGCAAGGGTCACGACTTGGCAAGTTTCACGAAAAACTAGAAGTGTGGGCTATGGGTTTCGATATCTAAAGGGATTCTGTAGATTCGCAAAACGTGACCTCCAAAACCAGCGAAACCCCTCATTTTCTGACATGGTCTATCGTAGGGAAGAGAATCAGGAATCTAGAGTCAAATACACCCGCCGGAGGATTTTTAGGATATGAGTCAGACCCTGCTCGAACAACTGCGAAAAATGACTGTCGTGGTCGCAGACACAGGAGATATTCAGGCTATTAAGACCTTTACTCCCCAAGACGCAACAACGAATCCATCACTGATTACCGCTGCGGCTCAGATGGAGGAATATCAAGACATTGTTGACGGCACTCTCCGCCAGGTTCGCCAACAGGCTGGCGCTAGCGCCGACGTGAAGACAGTTCTATCACTTGCCATTGATCAGCTTTCTGTTGCCTTTGGCCTCCGCATTCTCGATATTGTGCCAGGGCGTGTGTCTACCGAGGTGGACGCTCGACTGTCCTATGACACTGAGGCAACGGTCGAAAAGGCACGATACCTAATCGGTCAATACAAAGCGGCGGGTGCTGATCCCAATCGAGTGTTGATTAAAATTGCGTCCACCTGGGAAGGTATTCAGGCAGCGGAAGTGCTCGAAAAGGAGGGGGTTCACTGTAACCTGACCTTACTGTTTGGCATTCACCAGGCGATCGCCTGTGCTGAGGCAGGCGTCACGCTCATCTCACCGTTTGTAGGTCGTATTCTGGACTGGTATAAGAAGGACACTGGGCGAGATGCGTATCCTCCAGAGGAAGATCCGGGTGTGTTGTCTGTAACCCACATATACAACTACTTTCGCAAGTATGGCTACAGCACCGAGATTATGGGAGCGAGCTTCCGCAATGTTGGTGAAATTTGTGAACTGGCGGGCTGCGATCTGCTGACCATCTCTCCTGCTCTCCTGAAGCAGCTAGATGAAACGATAGGGGATTTGCCTCGGAAGCTTGACCCTGCCAAGGCCGCTGAGATGGACAGCGAAAAGTTGACCATCGATAAGGCGACCTTCGACTCAATGCACAGTGCCGATCGCATGGCAAACGAAAAGCTGGAGGAAGGCATCAACGGCTTTTCGAAGGCGATCGCCACTCTGGAGTCCCTGCTCGAAGCCCGATTAGCACGGCTAGAAGGATCAAGCACCCTGAGCCATGCCGCCCACGATGTATTCCTGGTATACGACCTAGATGGCGATGGGTTCATCACCCGTGAGGAGTGGATGGGCACAGATGCCGTGTTTGATGCCCTTGACATTGACAAAGACGGTCGCATCAGCCCTGAGGAGATGGCAGCAGGCTTAGGCGCAGCGGTTCAGGCAAGCTGATACCCATTTTAGATTTTGGGTTTTGGATTTTCGATGGGTGGCGACCTAATTTAGCCGTCATTGAAGTACCTCGGCACAATTAAAACCCAACTACAAAACCTTGCGCTACCCGCGCAGCGCAAGGTTTATGGATTTTATACACGACTTGGCAAGTTTCACGAAAAAAACAGGGGTTTGGGGCGCGCGGAGCGCGCCCCAAACCCCTGTTTTTTTCATTGTGAATTTGAGAACTTTGCCAAGTTG
>CAYXJG010000249.1:0-8137 GCA_964465285.1 uncultured bacterium | reverse complement strand
AAAGATACCGGAAAAGAGCAGCGGGCTGCGCCCGCTGCTCTTTTCCGGTATCTTTTTTCAGCCGCAAATTCCTAAGTTTGGGTTAAGGAATTTTTGGGGACGGACATACTGCGTCCACCCCCAAAACCCGCATTCTGTCGTCCGCGTCGCAGATGACAGAATGCGGTTTTGAGCTTATCTCAAATTGACTTTAAAGCACGAGCATGGAGGGATTCGAACCCCCGACCCTCAGAACCGGAATCTGATGCTCTATCCACTGAGCTACATGCCCCTGTATGTTAGAGAATGAATTTCCAGGCTATATATTTAGCCACGGAGTTCTCTGACTCGGGATTCTCCAGCTGGTCAGCCACCTGACAAACTGGTCAATTCCTAATACCAATTCTTGAAAGTAGAACTATGGATGGCTAACCTGTAATCTATGCCAACTGTAGACTTTCCAATCCAAAATCGAAAATTGAGAATTGGTACGAGAAGGAACTGAATGAGAGTATAACATTTCTGTTCATCAATCGCTTTAGGAATAGCGTTATGGCGTATCGGCTTCTCTTTGTTTGCCTGGGCAATATTTGCCGCTCCCCTTCTGCTGAAGGCATCATGAACCATCGCATTCGTCAGGAAGGACTGGAAAAGCAGATCCTGTGTGATTCTGCGGGAACGTCGAGCTATCACATTGGTAGCCCACCAGATCGCCGGATGACGGCGGCGGCCCTTCAACGCGATATTGTTTTGAGTGGCCAAGCGCGGCAGTTTTCTCCATCAGACTTCGAAGCGTTCGACCTCATCCTAGCGATGGATCGCCAAAACTACCGGGACATCCTGCGTCTTGCCTCAACCCCGGAACAGGAGAGCAAAGTCAAGCTGATGTGCAGCTTTTGCCAAACCTACCCCGATGATGAGGTGCCTGATCCGTATTACGGTGGCCCTGAAGGCTTTAACTATGTTATTAATCTGCTGTTAGATGCCTGTAATGGGCTGCTAGCCTACGTGAAAGAGCAGTCAGCGTAGGGTTATGCGCTCCTACTCCACCAACTGGTGATCCATGTTGAAGCGGACGAGTTCAGCACGGTTAGCTGTTTCGGTCTTGCGAAGGAGGCTGCTGACGTATTTTTCGACGGTACGAGGACTGAGGTGAAGCTCCTGACCAATTTGGGCGTTTGACAACCCTTCGGATACCAGGCTGAGTACCTCTCGCTCCCTGTCTGTTAAATCCAGGGTCAGGGCTGTCACTTTGGGCGATCGCCTCCCATCACTCGGTTGGGAGTCTCTGTTCTGAACGGTTTCCGTACTCTGCATCCGCACGCGCCACTCGGCCTGGATGAGCTGCGATCGCTCCAGCAAGTTTCGGATAACGGCACCCAGTTCTTCCAGGGCAAAGGGCTTGGGCAGATACACATCACAGCCAGATTGATAGCCTCGAATCCGTTCCTCCATAGAGGTTCGTTCGGTAAGAAAAATCACAGGAAGGAGACGAAACGCAGGTTGGCGACGAACTTCATGCACTAGGTCGTACCCGTTCATGCGAGGCATTGTAATATCCGTCACTAACAAATGGGGCTGATGTTGATTGACCCGCTCAAATGCGGTGCGACCATCGTCAGCCGTAACGACAAAATATCCAGCAAGTTCTAAAAAATCAGCGATGGCGAGTCGAGTTCCGAGATCATCATCAGCAACTAGAATTGTCAGTGACATGGCCAAAGGTGCTGCACTATTCTTTTCTCTAACTTACGTCAACTTTACTCATATCAGAAGGAATGTACGCGCACCGGAACATCCCTTCACATTCTGTCATGACTTCGTGAAAGTAGAGGGTTGGGCGATCGCAACCCATATCTCTACCCGCCATTTTATAGCTAGGGGCTAGGGGATGAGGGCCAGCTAAGAATCAAGGATTAAATAAAATCCAAATCTTGAAAGTAGAACTACAGATAGTTAACCTGTAACCTATGCCAACTATAGGTTTGTCAATCCAAAATCGAAAATCCAAAATCGAAAATTGATATTAAGCTAAGAAGCTGAGTAGTTACAAGGCATAACGTTTTTATTTTTTTCAGGCTTCGTACCCCGTAGGAAATCTTCACAAAAGAGGTGAGAATGGTAGTATCTGGAAGAATTCACTAAATCTTTTGAGCAATCAGGTGCGTGACAACGGCACTAGGGTTAGGAGGCATAGAGAGTGCAAGGCAATTTGCTGAACGGGAGCATTGGCAGTTCAAATCACCGCAGTTCGTCTGACCTGATACGTATTGGCGTCATTGGAGTTGGCAACATGGGGCAGCACCACACACGGGTTCTAAGTCTGCTCAAGGACGTGGAATTAGTGGGCGTTGCTGACTTAAACGTGGAACGAGGACTCGATACAGCAAGTAAATACCAGGTGCGATTTTTCGAGCACTACACCGATATGCTGCCCCACGTGGACGCTGTCTGTATTGCGGTTCCCACCCGGTTGCACTATGAGGTGGGCATGCGCTGCCTGGAAGCTGACACCCATGTGTTGATGGAAAAGCCCATCGCCGCCAGCATCTCGGAGGCAGAGGTGTTAGTCAATACTGCTGCTGCTGCTCATCGCATTTTGCAAGTTGGCCATATCGAGCGTTTCAACCCTGCCTTTCAAGAGCTGATCAAAGTTCTTAAAACGGAGGAACTGCTGGCGATCGAAGCTCATCGCATGAGTCCCTATTCATCCCGAGCTAATGACGTGTCCGTTGTGCTTGATTTGATGATTCATGACATTGACCTGCTGCTAGAGCTGGCTGGTTCTTCGGTGACTCAGCTTACTGCCAGCGGTAGCCGAGCATCAGATTCGGGATACCTCGACTACGTGACAGCAACGCTGGGATTTGCCAATGGCATTGTGGCGACCCTTACTGCCAGCAAAGTGACCCACCGAAAGATCCGCAGCATTTCAGCCCACTGTAAGAACTCGCTGACTGAAGCAGATTTTCTCAACCACGAGATCCTAATTCATCGGCAGACCATAGCGGATTGTTCAACGGACTATGGGCAAGTGCTCTACCGCCAGGATGGGCTAATCGAAAAAGTCTACACCAGCAACATTGAGCCCCTTCACGCTGAGCTAGAGCATTTTGTCAACTGTGTGCGCGGGGGTGAGCAACCCTCGGTTGGAGGCGAGCAAGCGCTCAAAGCCCTCCGCCTCGCTAGTGTCATTGAGCAAATTGCCCTGGATGGCAGCATCTGGAAACCAAGCAGTGATGCTCTGTCTCAGGAAACAGCTTCTATCGTTCCAGCTTAGGGAGCAATCGATAGGGACTTGGTATGAGTGTGTATCCAGAAGCCCCGCCAGGGTTTTTCAGAGAGGCTCTTGATCGAGTGCATCCCGATGTTGCACCTGTGTATTTGGCGCTGTTGCCCTCACCCTTTTGTACCTGAGCCATATTGGAGAACTCAATAGAGCGGTAGAGATTAATCGCGAAGTTACGAACGACGGCGAAGATTTGCGGTAACTGGTGCATACGAATGCACGAAGCATATTTGCCCTGGGTTACATCGCGAACATAATGCACCTTGTTTTCCACCCCCCAATAGCCTTGAATACGCTGAGCAAAGGATTTGGCCGATTCCAGAAACGAGGCGATATAGTAGCGGGTCTCAGTCTCGAGACGGGGTTGTCCGCCCTTCTTGAAGTGGCGTTGACTCTCCACTCGAATCAGCGTTTTCAGACCTGGCCAAGGTTTGATGCCATCAAGGGTAGTGCAGAGGCTGATGACCCGCTTCGACCGTCGCCCATGGCCTTTGCTGAGCTCGGTGTAGCTCGCCTCGGCGACAAAGTTGGCCTGGACAGTTTTGAGGAGGTTGTCTTGATTGCCCTTGAGAGCACCCAAATAATGATTCTCGCTGTCAATCATCAGCTGACAGGTTTTTTGTGTGCTAATCGCATCGAAGGCAATCACCACCCCTTTGAGCGCGAGGTGCTCGATGAACTCCGGCAAAGCTTTGATTTCATTGGTTTTGCAGTCTCCTGATAGGGCTCCAAAATCAGACCCCGCTCAACCAGATACAGGACTTGGCAAAGTTCTCAAATTCACAACGTAAGAATAAGGGTTTGGGGCGCGCGGAGCGCGCCCCAAACCCTTATTCTTACGTGAAACTTGCCAAGTCGTATTTTAGGCTTAATATTTCAAGTGTGCCAGTTAAAGGGCGGAATGTGGGGTAAACGACTGGGGGCTGCACAGCGGAATGGACTAGACGACTTTTTGATACCGTAGTCCGGGTTGCTGAGCCACCAGTCCCATAATTTCCAGTTGTGCCAATGCAGCGAGAACAGTTCCAGTGGGTAAACCAGCGGATTCAACGATCAGATCAAGGAGGGTGGGGGCTGCGGAGACAGCCTGCAACACGCAGTCTAAATCAGGGGAAAGGTCTGCAGCAAAGTCTACAGAGTTTTGATTAGACGTTATCGACGGCAGCAGGGACATCTGCTCACGTTCCCGTGGCTCCATGCTTGCCGATGCAGGTTCGATATACGGAATGGCTCCCAGCATCTCAAGCAAATGATACTCATCCAAAATCATGTGGGCTCCTTGATTAATCAGGTGAAGACACCCTAGTGAACCGGAGTTGTCAAGGGACCCAGGCAGGGCATACACATCTCGGTTGTAGTCCGTCGCAAGCCGAGCGGTGATGAGTGCACCAGACTTGATCGGAGCTTCGAGCACCAGGACAGCCCGACAGAGACCTGCAATGATGCGGTTGCGTCGAGGAAAGTGGGCGCGGTCTGGTTTTGTTCCGGCAGGATACTCACTGAGGATCAACCCCTTTTGCACCAGTTCTTCAGCAATTTTGCGATTCGTCCAGGGATAAACAATATTGACCCCCGTGCCAACTACAGCAATGGTTCTGCCGCCGGCATGGAGACAACTACGGTGGGCTTCTGCATCCACGCCTTCCGCTAGTCCAGATATCACCGTCAACTCCGCTTGGGCAAGGGCCTTCGTGATGCGCTGCGTCCAGCGTTTGCCATAGTCGGAGGGTGTACGGGTTCCCACAATGGCGATCGCCGGGATAGCCCCCCTGTTTTCGTCCCCATGCACCTGTCCCCGGTAGTATAGCACCGGGGGAGGGTCGGGAATTTCGAGCAGCAGCCGGGGATAGGCATCATCAGCAGGCGTCCAAAAGTTGGGATTCGTCTGGGAGTGCTGCTCAAGCAGAGCATCGGGGGAAAGGGGCGATCGCCCCTTCACAATGTCGTGAGCCGTTTGCCCTCCAATGCCGTCCACGGCTGTCAAGTCTTGAGAGGATGCATCCCATGCGGTTTTCAATGAGCCAAAATGGTGTTTCATCCGCAAGAGAAGCGTTGGCCCGACACCGGGCACCTGAGACCAGGCTAACCAATAGGCTCGTTCGTGTTCCACTGTCTTATCCAACCCGTATATTCAACTCGCACATCAATCGCGCTGATTGAATCTCGTACCAGAGCAGCGTAGCAGCGCGACACCGCTCCAACACAGGTTCACATGATGTTGTGCTTGTTTCGTTGCGTTTAGCGGTCTGTGTGCCGACCGTATAATTAATGGTGCCAAGCGGCTTGCCTTTTATCCAGTATGCCCAGGAATGTCGGAAGACTAGAACCGATAGTTTTCACCATCAACCCAAATGCTGGCAGGAGTGGCAATCCCTTTGCCCGCAACCCTAACCTCTACTACATAGGCAGGGCGATCGCCTCCTTGATTTGCCTGACGAATTCGGTCGTTGATCTCGTCCCGCTGATCTTCAGGAATGAAGTACTGTTCCAGTCCGTAAGTCACTCGATTCCCCTGGTAGGTGCCTTTGAGGGCGATTTGATGTTCAGGCAAATTCTCAGGAGGGGCAGCAGCAACACGGATGGGCTCCCAGGCAAGAGGCATGCCAGTCTCATCTAAACCTTCTGGGGGAACCCCGTCTGGCTGGTCTAGGACAACGTATAAAGTAGCGCCTCCATTCTCATCAGCCTGAGCTTCGATTTCATCCCAACCGGGCAGCGGTTCTAGGGTGTCGATCAGGGAGATGTCATAGCGCAAGGTGACATAGTACCCCTGAAAAGGATTGTAGGGATCGACAGGAACCGTCTGGAGGATGACCGAAGTACCCATGACATAGGCATAGAGGGACTGGACTGGAATAAGCAGCACAAGAATCACCTGAATGATCAGAGGAACCCAGAACCGCCAGTGGGCAATAGGTCTAGAGGATGTTCGCGCCGTAGAGGGACTGGAGGGTGACGGCCTGGATGATGGGCGTTGGGGCGTTGGGGTCATTCCTGCACCTCCTCATCGGATGTGGAACGGACAGATGGAATTGAGAGGGGTTGTATTGGCGACGAGGGAGTAAAGGTGCGGACATATCGCTCAAACCAGAGGCCGATCAGGATAACCGCCACACCACAGAGCAGGAAGGTAAACGATTTAAGCAATAGGCCCGTGTCGTATTCAAAAACGCGACTAACGATTTGTAATATCAGAAGCACTAGCCCGAACCAGAACTGACGGCGATCGCCCTCTGCTAGCCCTTCGCGCATCAGTCCAGCCGCTAGCCCAAACAGCAGGATATTGATCGCGACAGTCGCCCCGACAGAAATAACACCAATGGAGTTCCACACGACCAGAGTGCCGATGATCCCCAACATGCCTAGGATAGCGCAGTCTGTTGCTGCCAGTCGCCACTGCTGACCGATGCGAAACCACCCCAGGCGCACCCAAAGAAAAAGCGTTAACAGCCCAATCACCACTACGTTGGGGTTGGTGAGGAGAAATGATGCGATCTGGCCCAGGCTTGCACCGTTCCTAGAACCATGAAAGCCTGTATGTCCCCATATCCGGTGAAACGACCATAAATAAAGAAGTAAGCCAAGGTAAAACACAGAGAGCGATCGCCCCAAATTCCGAAAGGGGAACATCGGCTCATGCTCTCGAGAAGGAGGTGTTAAGGGAGTGACCTGTGCCATTGGCGCACGACGCAGTCGAAGGCGGTACCCAACATCATCACCATAGGCCCACCAGAGGGCAACAGGTAAGGTAAGTGCGATGGCGGCGGTAATTCCAAACGGATCATTCAGGTTGTTGGGAAGCCTGACCACGCTCGCCCCTAACGATGTCCCAATTCCTACGACAGTTAGCCCAAACACCAAGCGGGATTCGCATTTGTGAGCAAGAGGGAGTAGTCCGGCGAGCAGCGCGATTGGAAAGAGATCAAAGACCACACTGAAGGGAGGTAGCAGGTCGGGAAAATCAGCCAGTTCTAGCCAGTATCCTAAGTTTAGTAAGACGCAGGCAATCGTGGCGATGGACGGCAAGCGCAATCCGTAAGCCATCGCCAGCACTCCAATGCCCCACAGCAAGAAAAAGCCGAAGGCCGTTCCGCTCTGGTGGAAAATTTGTCCCATTAAGGCCAAATTTGCGCCGAGGGCTAGGGTGCCACAGATGAGGAGTCCCTGGCCTAAGCGATTGCGCCATTCTGAAGTAGACGTGGGCGATCGCCAGAGGTAGAAACCGATGGTGTTGACGGTAATCAGGACAGAAAGTAGAAGAATAACTTTCAGGAAGCGAGGGATGGCTTGCCAGTTTGCCGCCACAAAGGTGATGATGCCAATGCCCAGCAAGATGCCGCCAATGCTAACGAGGATGGCAATGAAGCGATCGCGGGCACTGGTTTCCAGCGTATCAAAGTCATAGCGGTCTGCCAGTTGGTGAAAGAGTTCTGGCGAGATTAACGACTCGGACTGCCACTGGGTTGCTTCTTGCCGAAGTTGCCGACGAAATTTTTCAGAAACCATGTCTTTTGCCTCTGGCCTGAACATACCTGTTGAATGTAAACCCTGTTGACGATGTGCTTAAGAACCCTCGATTGCAATAGCGCGCTATGCAGAGCACGCATTGCCTAACCCACAAAGGTTTGAGGCGATCGCCTAATCTGCCACATTAGCTATGCCATACCACTACCCTATCCTCCGACTCGCTAACCGCTGACATTTTCCAGCGGAAATATTGTCCTTCTCCATCAAGTTCGCCAGGCAAACCCTGCTGAGTTGTCGATTGGGTATAGCGCGCGCCGAGCACCCCATCACTCGGCAATGGTGCTTTAATGGACGACTTTGATGGACGACTCTGATGGACGACTCTGATGGACGACTCTGATG
>CAYXJG010000248.1:0-8162 GCA_964465285.1 uncultured bacterium | reverse complement strand
CTTCCGCCTTCCGCCTTCTGACTTCTGACTTCTGACTTCTGACTTCCGCCTTCTGACTTCCGCCTTCTGACTTCTGCCTTCCGCCTTCCAATACTAGTCCGTTTACCCTGACACACTATCCACGATGTTCCGCCTCCTTCTTCCTTTCATCGCCCTCTCTCTTCTCGGATGTAGCCAACCGTCCCCCTCTCCCGTGGCACTGCAAACCTTTCGTGATCATCTTTCGACTCTGAAAACATTACGTGATCAGGCTGCTCCCCCACTCCCCTCGGCGGAGGACAAGGCGATCGCCAGTACTCTACGCGCCAGGGGACTGACATTGCGCGACCAGGGGCAGATTGAGGCGGCGATCGCCACGCTTCAGGAATCTGTAACCCTCGACCCCACTCATCTGCCCGGTTATGTCATTCTTGGGTGGACCCAGCATCTCGCCACCAGGCGAGATGAAGCAAAAACCACTCTGCTGAACGCCTTAGCGTCTGACCCTAATCATGTTCCTGCGCTCAATGCCCTAGGCATTGTGTATCTCGTTGATGGCGAACTCGACAAGGCTGTTGAAACCCATACACATGCGTTGACTCTCAAGCCTGACAATAAAATCGCTGCCTATAACCTCAGCCTTGCCTATCAACGGCTCCAGCAATACGATGCTGCCATTACCCATGCCCTGCTTGCAACGGAACTAGAACCCTACAATCCTCATCCCTGGATGGCCTTAGCAATCGCCCACCGCAGTAGCAACAATCTGGATGAAGCGCTTCGTGCCTACCGCCAAGCCCTGACCTTGGACATCCGCTACGGCGATCGCGCCTACCTGGATCACCTGGAGCAAGCCGGATTCAGTTCAGATCAAATTCGGCTTACAGCCACTCTTTTGAATAGCCCATAGCGATCTCGAAATGTAATCGTTTGATGACGTTAATCAATGTAACTTTTTTATCGGAGAGCTTGATTCCAGGAGCCTTACACCTGGACGATTTGTGTCTGGGAGGCTTGTGGAGTGCGTCTGCCTATCGACGGGAAATCGAAAGCCCAAACAGCGATTTAATTGCCATCATCGGCTCATCCGTCGTTCACCCATCCCCTCCACAGGCACCCCCTTCTAGCCCCCTCCCTGCCACCCCATCAGTCACACTCTCAGCCCTCGGCATGGGATGCTCATGGGCCATCGTAGACGAGGCGCATATTACCTTGCTGGCCGTTCATCCAGCCATACAGCGGCGGGGACTGGGACGGCTACTTCTATGGTCGCTTCTGTACTGTGCGCACCGACGGGGCATGAAACGCGCCACCCTGGAAGTCCGGATATCGAATAAAGGAGCGATCGCCCTCTATAAACAGTTCGGCTTCAAAGCCGCGGGCACCCGAAAAAAATACTACAGAGATACTGGGGAAGATGCCTTGATTCTCTGGCTCAGTGGCCTCCAGCATCCATCTTTTCCGACTGCCCTCGACCAATGGCGAGAGAGCATAGATGCGTCGCTCTCTCGCAACGGTTGGCACATTCGAGACATCACAAAAGCCATCACGAACCAAGACATCGTGACGTAAGTCGGTGGTCGTAAATTAACGTCAATTCGGGATAAGCTCAAACCCGCTTAACCCGACCTCAGGTTAATTCATCGAAAATCTTGAGCGTGCTAGCAATTCTCATTATGAAAATGTAGGGAGCGCCTGTAGGGCGCGAAGTTTCCCAAAATGAGGATTGCTGTTAGCGTGCTTAATCAATTGGCACACCGCTATAATTTTGCGTCAGTCGCATCCATAAGCTTTCTCTATCGAAATCCTCGAATATATTAATCAAGATCGGTCACGTGACCGATCAATTTCTCTGCAACACAAGATGGCGATTAGAACACACCTACCCTTGACGAATGGGCATTCTTTAAGGATTATCGTCCTCGGGAAACCAAAACTTTAAGGAAACATTAAGAGAAGTAACGTCTTGTTTTTCCCCTCTCCTCACCCCCCCAGTTCGGATATTCCCCCACCCTTTAGCTGTTGGTTGCTACACCAACTAGCCTGATTCCCTGTGCTAGAATCAGCGTACCGGCACGCAGCAGGTGATGGAAGAACATCATGTTTGAACGCTTCACAGAAAAAGCAATCAAGGTCATTATGCTTGCCCAGGAGGAAGCTCGCCGCCTGGGGCACAATTTTGTAGGGACAGAGCAGATTCTTCTCGGTCTCATTGGCGAGGGAACAGGCGTCGCCGCCAAAGTTCTCAAATCAATGGGCGTGAATCTCAAAGATGCTCGCATTGAAGTTGAAAAAATTATTGGTCGCGGTTCTGGTTTTGTAGCGGTTGAAATCCCGTTTACGCCACGGGCAAAGCGTGTGCTGGAGTTATCGCTCGAAGAAGCACGCCAGCTTGGGCATAATTACATTGGCACAGAACACCTCCTTCTCGGCCTTATCCGTGAAGGAGAAGGGGTCGCCGCCCGTGTTTTAGAAAACCTTGGAGTCGATCTATCCAAGGTACGCACCCAGGTCATTCGGATGCTGGGTGAAACGGCTGAGGTGTCTACTGGGGGATCTCAGGGACGCACCAAGACGCCTACTCTGGATGAGTTTGGCTCAAACCTGACCCAAATGGCAGGTGAAGGAAAGCTTGATCCCGTCGTCGGGCGACAGAAGGAAATCGAGCGGGTCATCCAGATCCTTGGACGGCGTACCAAAAACAATCCCGTACTTATTGGAGAGCCTGGTGTTGGTAAAACGGCGATTGCCGAAGGGTTGGCTCAACGTATTTCGAATGGCGATGTCCCTGACATCCTTGAAGAAAAGCGTGTCGTCACTCTAGACATAGGTCTTCTGGTAGCAGGCACCAAGTACCGGGGTGAGTTTGAGGAACGCCTAAAGAAAATCATGGATGAGATTCGCCAAGCAGCCAATGTCATCCTAGTCATCGACGAAGTTCACACCCTAATTGGTGCGGGTGCTGCCGAAGGGGCCATTGATGCAGCCAACATTCTCAAGCCTGCACTGGCGCGGGGAGAGTTGCAGTGTATCGGTGCAACGACCCTGGATGAGTACCGTAAGCACATTGAGCGGGATGCAGCTCTAGAGCGACGCTTCCAACCTGTGATGGTAGGCGAGCCAACCGTCGATGAAACCATCGAAATTCTTCATGGGTTGCGCGACCGTTATGAGCAGCACCATAAGCTCAAGATTCTCGATGAGTCTCTGGAAGCGGCAGCAAAGCTATCCGATCGGTATATTTCTGACCGCTACCTACCCGACAAAGCTATCGATCTAATTGACGAGGCGGGTTCCCGTGTTCGCCTCATCAATTCCCAGCTCCCTCCTGCCGCCAAGGAACTGGATAAGGAGCTGCGTCAGGTTCTCAAGGATAAAGATGATGCGGTTCGCTCCCAAGACTTTGATCGGGCAGGAGAACTGCGCGATCGGGAAATGGAGATTAAGGCAGAGATTCGGGCGATCGCCCAGAGCAAAAAGGCCGAATCTGAAAGTGGTGACGATACGTCCCCTATGGTTACAGAAGAGGACATCGCTCAAATTGTTGCCTCTTGGACAGGCGTTCCAGTGAATAAGCTAACGGAATCTGAATCCGAGAAGCTGCTTCACATGGAAGACACCCTGCACCAGCGCTTGATTGGTCAGGACGAGGCGGTAAAAGCCGTATCTCGTGCTATTCGACGAGCCCGAGTCGGCCTCAAGAACCCCAACCGTCCCATTGCCAGCTTCATCTTCTCTGGTCCCACGGGCGTTGGTAAAACTGAGCTAACTAAAGCTCTGGCTTCCTACTTCTTCGGCTCAGAAGAGGCCATGATTCGACTGGATATGTCGGAGTTCATGGAGCGCCATACAGTGTCGAAGCTGATTGGCTCTCCTCCGGGCTACGTGGGTTATAGCGAAGGAGGTCAGTTGACTGAAGCAGTCCGCCGCCGCCCGTATACGGTTGTGCTGTTTGACGAAATCGAAAAGGCGCACCCCGACATCTTCAATATGCTCCTGCAAATCCTTGAAGATGGACGATTGACCGATGCGAAAGGGCGCACTGTTGACTTCAAGAACACTCTGCTGATTATGACTTCGAACATTGGTTCCAAAGTCATCGAAAAAGGCGGCAGTGGCCTTGGTTTCGAGTTCTCTGAGGAGAACCAGGCTGACGCCCAGTACACCCGCATCCGGTCACTGGTCAACGAGGAACTGAAGCAATACTTCCGTCCTGAGTTCCTGAACCGGATTGACGAAATCATTGTCTTCCGTCAACTGACGAAGGATGAGGTTAAGGAAATCGGCGACATCCTTCTTAAGGAGGTCTTCAATCGCCTTGCCGAGCAGGGTATTACGCTCTCTGTAACCGAGCGGTTCAAGGATCGCTTGGTGGAAGAGGGATATAATCCCAGCTATGGTGCGCGACCTCTCCGTCGAGCAATCATGCGCTTGCTAGAGGACTCCCTGGCAGAGGAAATCCTTTCGGGTCGCGTCCAGTCTGGCCATTCTGCCATGGTTGATGTCGATGAAGACGGCAAAGTGACGGTTCTGCCCGGTGAAGACCGAGAACTTCTTCCCCAAGGTGCAGAATAGGGACAGAATAGGTTAGGTCGATTAGCAAAAAGGGTGGACATTGTCCACCCTTTTTTGTTAGCTTCTGCTGCACTTTGCAACTGGTTATCCACTCTAAGGCCACAACGATCTCACTACCAATCTTTGCGTCACGATAGCGATGTGCAGCCGGATGAAATAAATTAGATTTTTGTGCGGTGGCGCTCAGCACAACTCCATAAAAACCTTTAATGACACGACTTGGCAAATTTCACACAAATATAGGGGTTTGGCGCGCGCGGAGCGCGCGCCAAACCCCTATATTTGTGTTGTGAATTTGAGAACTTTGCCAAGTCGTGTTAACGAAGAACAGCGCTACAACCTCGTCATGACAAATCTTCCCATGGTACGCACGTGGATACTCATCACACTCATAGGGCTTGGCACCGCCCTTCTTTTATGGACGCTGTCGAGGAGCGATCGCTCTGTTCTCGCCTGGAGCGATCGCCAGTCCCAGCCCACAGTCACTCAGCCCGTTTCGACCGACGATCTAAATCAACGATGGATTGTCAATGCATCAGAGGCAACCTACCTGCTTGAAGCCGGGGCAATCCTGCTAGATGCCAGGGGCTTATCCACTTCTCTCACACAGCATCTGAAGGGAGCCATATCTGTCAACTGGCAAGATTTTTCACAATCTGATTCTGCCCAGCGAGGCAAACTCATCGCTGATATCTCTTTACTTGAAGAGAAGATCGGGGCCCTCGGGATTTCTAATGATGCTCCTGTGGTCGTATTTAGCGACCCGGTTCGGGGATGGGGAGAGGATGGACGGATAGTGTGGATGCTCAGAAGCTTAGGCCACAACCAGACGGTAATGGTTGATGGGGGCATTCGCGCTTTAATCCAGGCCGGGATCCCAGCGACAGGCATTTTTCCGTCATCGGCTTCCCCTGAGCCAGGAACCTTTCGGGCACAACTGAGCGATCGCTGGCATATTGAACGAGATGCGGTGCAGCAACAGTTGAATGATGAGCAAACAACATTAATTGACACAAGAGAACCCCGGGAGTACCAAGGACAAACGCCCTACGGAGAACAGCGAGGGGGGCATCTCCCTGGCGCAATTCATGTGTACTTCAAAGAATTTCTTGCATCCGATGGAACGTTACTTCCTCCTAACGAACTGATGCAGTTGCTTCACAACAGAGGCATCACACGGGATAAAACTGTGATTGCTTATTGCACAGGTGGGGTGCGCTCTGCCTGGGTAACAGCCGTGCTCCATGATTTAGGCTACTCGGTACGAAACTATGCGGGGTCAACCTGGGAATGGTCGGCATCTTCTGAACACGCTTATCCTCTGGAGACTTTAAATTAACAACATCCCTGGATCATCACAATGTGGTTCAAATTCTGGGACCTTACCGACGATGATGGTGTTGCGAGTTGCTTAAGATGGGGCTATGCCCAAGTAGCTTGGCACAATTAAAAACCAGATGTAGAACCCTGCGCTGCTTGCTGCGCAGGTAGTGCAGGGTTTTACGGGCTTTGTAAAATTATGCTTACCTGCACGACTTGGCAAGTTTCACGCAGAAACAGGGGTTTGGGGCGCGCGCCGCGCCCCAAACCCCTGTTTCTGCGTTGCCATGTTCCGCAGAGTCAGCTTGCCGTCCGGTACTGAACCAGTTGGGTAGCCCAGTCAATGGCTTCCTTCATGCTAGTAGCATCGGCAATGCCTTTTCCAGCGATGTCGAAGGCAGTGCCGTGGTCAGGAGAGGTGCGGACAAACGGGAGTCCGATAGTGGTGTTCACCGCTCGGTCAAATCCCATGAGCTTCACGGGAATCAAGCCCTGATCGTGGTAGAGGGCGAGATAGGCGTCATGAGCGGTGACGGATTGTCCAGTGCCAAACCAAGCTTGGCCTGGACGCACCCAAAGGGTGTCTGGAGGAACAAGACCATCCAGAGTGATCTGGGGATGGCGATCGCCCATCTCCTTCACCCAATCAAGCATCCAGTCTGCTTCTTCACGCCCCAACTGCCCCTGCTCGCCGCTGTGGGGATTCAATCCCGCCACCGCAATACGAGGAGTGTTCAGCCCGAAATCCTGCATCAGCGCATCCACAAGGAGGTCGAGCTTAGCAGTCATCACCGCAGGAGTAAGCGCATCAGGAACCGCTCTCAAGGGAATGTGGGTAGTGGCTAGCAGAGTCCGCAGCGTCCACTCTGTATGGGGCGATCGCGCCACAAACATCATGCCAAATCGGGAGCACCCTGCCCGCTCTGCTAGCAGTTCAGTTTGGCCAGGGTAGGGGTGTCCAGCAGCTTTCCAGGCAGCCTTCGCAATAGGAGCGGTAACAATGCCCCCAAAGTCTCCAGACATCGTGTGGGCGATCGCCTGGTCGAGAAATTGAAAGCTTGCTTCTCCAGATGCCTGGTTTCCATGCCCCGGAATGATGTGGGTGAAATGGTCATCAGAGAGATCAACGTCGAGGACGGAGAGTTTTGCGGGGTGGGCGATCGCCCCGTCTGGGAGGCATGTCTGGAGGAGGTCGTAGGAGTCCTGCAACAGGGCACGACTCCCCACCACAGTGATGTCTGCCCACTGGTGAACCGTCGGGGCAGCGAGGGCTTTGAGCACTACTTCGATGCCAATGCCTGCGGGGTCACCAATGGGAATGGCAAGTTTGGGGCGGGACTGGGGCGATCGCACGGGGAGTACCTTCATATTGCTACTAGTAGTTCGCCAAGCCAACTTCGAATCGCTGCCTGATGGAGAAGTCGAACATTGTGCAATCCGCACGCAGTTTCCATCACATTATCGCCATAGTGGTGAGGCTTTAGAAGACGTGAGGTTGCTGGCGAATATCGTCGTAGGTGAGTTTCATGGAGTGGCCCTGTATCTATGAAACTATTGCCATTATGCTGCGACTTCTGCTCCCAATAAGGTGTATGGGTTTTTATTGAGGAGTGCCCCCACAATATGTATTTACCTCCTGCACCAGAGGTTCTTCTTCACTTGTTGCTGTCTCTAGGCGAGCATATGCGTCTTCTGCTCCACTCAAGTTCTGCTCTTCGACGGCTGCAACTAAGGCGCGGGTTGCATCACTGGTACTGTCATACAGGTCAATAAATCGTTGGCGAAACCCCTGAAGGGTTTCATCTTCAATCTCCAGAGTTTCCAGTTGGTTTGCAGCTTCCTCTGCGGTTTCAGCAACGCGCAAAAATGCCTCTGGGTCTTCGGGACTAGAGTTTTGGGTTGCTGCCTCGACATTGCTAGCCGCCTGATTCGCAATTTCAATCAGCCGATTACACTGCGTGACCTTGCCTTCACTACAAGCAACTATCATCGTACCGACTAACCCAATTGATGCTAAACGCAGATGATGGCTAAGGAAGGGAGGGAAATGCCCCATCATAGACTGACCAAAATCCTTCATAGACGGCAGTAACTCCTCCGATAGCTATCGATATGCTGAACGTCCTGGCTATTTATGGCTCGACTATACCTTGCCATAAGTAGGTGAGCACAGTTAATTATAAAACCCAGCCAGAAATGAGAACTAACACGACTTGGCAAGTTTCATGAAGAAACAGGGGTTTTGGGTGCCGGTGCGCATCCAAAACCTTCATGCCTTTATGAACTTT
>CAYXJG010000247.1:0-8263 GCA_964465285.1 uncultured bacterium | reverse complement strand
GTTTTTATCTCATACCAACTAGACAAGTCCTCTTCTGGATCTGGAATACTAGCAATACGTTCACTCACTTCCATGCTTGGAGAAATGAACTCGTCATACAAATTAATGGCTGTGGTTAAAGATGCTCCTGTGAGAGATGAGATAATGGTCAGGCTAGTTTGCAGGTGTTTTCCAGTTGCGAGGGCTTGTTTAAGCGTTTTTCCTGCTAAAGAAGTCACCCTTTGAGTAAAGCTAGCAAATCCCCAGATAAATGCGATCGCCTTCAATTCTTCGTCAGTAAAAAAATGATTCAAGCCATGTTCCTTGAATTTCAAATCTGAGGGTAACTACTCAGGCTATAAATAGCCCACCCTGCGGGAAGAGCAAAGCTCTATATCTCCTAGCCCCTGCTTCGCACACCCTCCGGTCTACTCCCAAACTGGGAGAAGCGGAACAGAACCCATTCAAAGTCCCTCTCCCAGCTTGGGAGAGGGCTTTAGGGTGAGGGCGGGCTGAGTAGTTGCATCTGAGGATTGTTTACAGGCTTTCAGCATGTCATAGAAGGTCAGCTAAAGGTAAGTCCCTTAGAAGAGAGAAGGCACCGTTTGTCATTAGCTGAACTGCGACTGACAAGATAAAAAAGCCCAGAATTCTGGTGAATGCATCAATGCCACTTCTGCCGAGTCTCTTGATCAATGAGTCTCCAAAAGCAAGGCAAACATATACAAGGAGGCCAATGGCAACAATGCCCAATAGGCTCCCGATATAATTGACGGGCTGAGGGTCTTTCGCAATTAAGCCCATGACCATCCCAATTGCCCCAGGTCCACTAATAATTGGAACCGCCATCGGTATCAAGGTAATGTCCCGTTGCTGGTTTGATGCCTCCTTCACACTCAGTTGAGGTTGATTCACTGTCACCATTTCCCAGGCCGTATGAGCAATCAATAGTCCTCCAGCAACCTGCATGGCTCCGATGGAAACACCAAAGAAGTTCAGAATGAATCGACCTGCCATTAAAAATATGGCCAAAACTGCAATGACATTAATCGCCACCTGTCGCGCTTGTCTTCCTCGATCCTTGGGCGCGTGACCAAACGTCAGCCGATAAAACGTTGGAACAACGCCAATTGGATTGGCGATAGGGAACAAGCCCAGAAACGTAACTATTGCATAAGAGAAGATCTGCTCCATGACTTACTCCACAAAATCTATGCAGAGGCATTCTCGACATATCCTTGCAGGTTTTCCGGCTCATATTGTCTGAGCAATCGAGTGGCCCCTTCAACACACGACTTGGCAAGCTTCACGAAGAAACAGGGGTTTGGGGCGCGCGAGGCGCGCCCCAAACCCCTATCTTTGCGTTGTGAATTTGAGAACTTTGCCAAGTCGTGTCAACAAACGCACCAGAACCCTGAGCAATGATGAGATACTTTCCTGCATTTAAGCGATTACGGTAGGCAATGGCATCACCACTACCCGTTATCCACATCACCACTACCCGTTATCCAACTGGGTCGCGTACTGGATACAAATGCCCCAAATGCTCCTACAGCAGCCCCGAAAAATTCACCCGCAATGTGGGTACCAATGGCTCCCACCCAACTAATGATTTCGCTGCTTCAGCTTGGACGCGATTGGTGAGTACAGCAATTAGATAACTTGTTGCTCTGCTGCTCACTGCATGATCCTCGGATAGCAGCAATATCAATGAAATATCTTGAAATAGCTGAATTTCCTGCTTACGTCGACGCAAGCAGGAAATTCTCAAACTCTAGCTGTTTGCAGATGCTGCTACCTTAGGCTGAATCACTTCATCCTGATTCAAGTCCGTATCACCATCATCATTCGTCTTAGCTCGCGCAATTGCGAAGATGTAAAGACCAAAAATGGGTTTCGCTAAAACATCCGCAATGGTGTAGCCAACTTGAACCCCAACTGCTGCAGCGGCACCAGTGATACCCAAAACAGGCAGTAAGTAGGCAATAGGATATACGCCCCAAGAGAGCAGAAGCAACAGGCGTAGGCTTTTAACTAGACCTTGCACCTCGGCTGGCTGACGTTGCAACGCATTCCCTAACTCAATCCAAAGTACATAAAGAATGTACGCAAATGGAACGGTACTCACTGCACCCCAAATCAAGCGAGTTGTGATGCTAGCTGAAATTTCACCGGGATATCCTGTCGCAATCATCACGACCGCTGCTGCAGCTAGACGCAGGACTAGCGATCGCGATACCTTTGGAGCCAATGCCAGTACAGCAACAGCCTCAACGAGCAGTAATGGAACCGTCAACAACCAGTCCGCGTAGCGATAGGCATCATTGAACTGGATTCCAGTTGCGGCATAGATGCCGTTTTGCAAGGTATAAGCAGCATCCCATGCATTAAAGATTCGAAAGTAGTGGTAGGCTGCAATACTCACGACCAAAGCAGAGACCAACAAAGCCGGTCGGTACTTTTTCGCGACTTGGTCTCGCGCATTGAAAAAGAACAATGCAGCGGCTGCCATTGCAGCGATACTAAACGAGAAAAAATTGTAGACTATGTCGAACTGCGCTGCAGAGAGTTCTGCAGGAGCGACGGCTAAAGGTGTTGTCAACATGTTTACCACGTGTAATGACGACATTAGAAGTAATTTACTTGTCAAAGAATTTGATGCAGTGTGAAGCCACTATTTGATCAAAGCGCCTCAATAACGCATCTGAACAACTCAGTAACCCCATTTACTTTGAACTCCTCACTGGCCTGATGGCTGAGCCCATTTTCAGCTGTAGAAATCACCACATCTACAGCCCCAAAATGATGCGTCCGTCAACTCACCTCAGTCCTGTTAAAATCAAGCAACTCTCTCTAAAGGACTGAATCAGCACTAAAACAAATACGTTGGACAAGCCATTTACTTAATCAAGAAGCAACTGACTATTGATGAGTACGTTGCATAGCTATTCGACAAAGCGAACGTATAAGCTACCCACTTAATCTAACGCAACATAACTTTATAGGAGTAATTTATAAGCAAAGCAAATATATATCACAAGCTTTATTTATATTGAATAATCTGTATCGACCTCTATTTATACCTCCATAAAGTTCTGAGAGATAGTCTTGGCAAGTATTAGAACCCCTCTTGCCCTTCAAACGTCCGAAATGTTTCACCAGAGACGACAAGCCTTGTAGACTATGGCATTCACAGGATTATTGCTCATCTCAGACCACTTTAGAGCACATTACCAACTGAAATGTAAATGCTTATAATTGAAAAGTAACAAAAATTAACCCTTGGCATTGCTGAGGATCTTACATTAGGAGCGTTATGACAATGGAAAACCAAGATGCAAAGTTTGGATTCACTAAGTTTGCTGAAAACTGGAATGGCCGTTTGGCGATGCTTGGTTTCGTCATCGGTGTTGCGACTGAGTTGCTCACAGGGAAGGGGATTCTTTCCCAATTGGGCTTGATGTAGCTTAACGCTGCTAGTGCTGTCAGCGGTTAACGCTGGCAGCACTGGCGGTGCGGCGACCCAGATCACTGTAGAGAATACAAAGCATTAGATCAAAAACGGTCATGGTGGATTATTGGGGGCTTTACGATGGAAAGTCCCGAGAGGATATGAATCCTCGTGGGTTGAAGTGGGGTGATTTAGTTGTTGCACCCGATGGAACGATAGGAAGGCTAGATCGACCTGGATTTAAATGGGGGTTTTTAGAAGGACATCGTGGTGCATACTTGCTGAGTCAGCTTTGTCCGTATGACTCGGCTCATCACCCCAAGTCAAGCGCTACCTATCTAGAACAGCCATAGGTTCTAAGAATGAAGGGCCTGAATTCATTTGAATTTCAATTAGCTAGATAATATATGTTTCCGAATTTAATTCCGAATTTACTTGAATCAACAAGAGAATACTGGCGAAAGTTAGATGAGTTAGAAGTAGCTTATCAGCGGGGTGATGTTTCTCTCAATGAAGTCAATGTACAAGTCGCTGAGTTGATGAGGGAGTTAGGTCAGAAGCGTAGACTGGCAATTTCGACCGCTTGGAACGGCCTTCAAAACTGGTTCAAAATGCAGAAGGAAACTGTTTTAGGGCTAGTCATGGTGTCCCTTGTTGCTTACATTTGGGTCTTAAGTAATTTAATGTCTTAAGGGACTTGCAAGCAAATAAAGTACCCGGAAAAAACAGCGGGCTGCGCCCGCTGCTCTTTTCTTATGGTACTTTTTTTAGCTGCAGATCCCTAAGTAAAGTTGTATTGTTTTTGCTGAGGGAGGTCAATGATGTCGGACAAAAAACCTGTACAAGTGGGTGACCATGCACCAGTCTTTAGGTTGAAAGACCAATCGGGGACTCTTGTAGATATGGCAGATTTGATCGGTAAGACGCCAGTAGTTGTGTACTTCTATCCTAAGGATGATACTCCTGGATGTACGGCTGAATCCTGTGCCTTTAGAGACAGCTATGAAGTTTTCAAGGAGGCCGGAGCGGAAGTGGTTGGCATCAGCGCCGATACCCCTGAATCACACATGCGATTTGCCAATAAACACAGGCTTCCGTTTACCCTACTGAGTGATACGAACAATGAGGTTAGGACGCTGTATGGAGTGCCTGCGACATTATTTATTCTTCCCGGTCGAGTGACCTACATCATTGATCAGAAGGGGATTGTGCGCCACATATTTGATTCCCAGCTTGATTTCAATGCGCATGTTAAAGAATCTCTTACGGTGATAGAGCGCATTCAAGATAACTATGGCAGCGCATCATAGCGTTTCTGAAGATATGTAACGTTATGAACACTTACACAAGCAAAGGTTTTCTTTTCTCGTGAAGTCAAATAATCTTCTGAACATAACCTCCGAACGAGTTTTTGAAATCTCTTCAAGGCTCTCTTCCCTCGCAGCATTAGGTTGGCGAGGGCTTTTTTTCGGAAAAGTTTGGATGTTGTATACAAGCAGCTCAAATATATGAATAACTCATAATCCTGGCAAAAGTTGGCCTTTTTTCTAGCCTCATAACTAACTGTTTATACGACTTGGCAAAGTTCTCAAATTCACAACGCAAAAATAGGGGTTTGGGGCGCGCTGAGCGCGCCCCAAACCCCTATTTTTGCGTGAAACTTGCCAAGTCGTGTAGACAATACTTTACATTGTGCGGTTACTTATGCTGGGTTACTTAGTGAATAATGTCTAGAGATTTAACTTTCGGTAGTAACCACCATGGAACAGTCGGATATTGATGATGTTCAAGGTGATAGCCGAAGTGATAACAAGTGAGAAATGATAAAACGACTGGAAATGTATTACTTTGAGCACAATGGGGATACTGGTATCCTTCGCTTGGTTGCCGATGAGGCAGGAAAGTCCCGAAGTAAAACAGTTGAAGAGAGCTTAAAAGCGATGGCATTAGGACAAATAGCAGGAGATTAAGAAGTGATACATGAAGCCAATAATTCATCATGCCTAGCACAACGATTAAGTATCCAAATTGCCACCAGCTCCAGTACCTTCCTAGAAATTGGCTATACCAAGCCCAAAAACTAGCGTTGCTACCATCATGAAAATCAGGATCCAGCAACGTGGCGGGGTGGCGGTGATGCTGCCAGTGCCTTTTCAGGAGCTTTCGATACGGAAAGGCAGCATAGAGAAGGACTGCAACGGCTCCAATCAGATGATTCAGCTTCAAGTTATGGGGGAAAACGAGGCCATGCATGGCCTCATGGCCAGTAATGAATAACCCTGTATAGAGAAACGTCTGACCGCCGATCATTGCAATAAGCTGGATGCCACTGAGTTGAGAAATCTCAGATGAAAGAGTAAATAAAGCAACCGCACCCCATAGTCCAATAATCGTAATAGCAATCACGATTCCTTGGACTGAATTCTGAAGGTTGATACTGCCTGAGATACGCATAACTTTAAACGATAAAAAGACAATGATTCATCGACTGTTGGATGAGACAGCCGCACATTTCAAGCAACTTTGATGGGTAGATTTTAATTACGTTTTTTGGGTTGTCAATTGTTCAATTCAGGGCGTAGTAAACCTGAGTAAGCAAGGCTGGTAAAAATAAACACCCGTCCAAGCCGATGTTATAGACACTCCGCTGAGTATCAGGTTGAAGCAACCAGATAAATATCATGTTGACGATCACTGTCGGCACAATGATGATAAATGCAGGAATCATCCATGCAGCCTGCCCGATCCACATCAGCAGAAGCAATAACAGGTTTAAGCCTGTCCACAGCTTTCGAGTCTCTTTTATACCAATCAGTAAAGGTAATGTTAATACCCCTTGCTCTTGGTCGGAGTCGATGTCGCGAATGTCAAAGAGGTGAGCATTCGTGCCGGTCATTATCAGTAGAAATAGAGCAATTAGCCCGACGGATGGATCCAGGCCCTTCCCTGAATACGCTAAAGGGATAGCAACCAGAGCATAGCTAATAATACCTGAAACAATCCACGACTTTAGACCAGGTATATCTTTCAGTCGATACCATCGTCTTGTATTGCCCTGCCCCCAGGGAATTATCGGTAACCCATATATGAGTGGAAGAATACCAACACAGCTCACGAGTTGGACTTGCTGTGGTGCATTGAATAGCAAAAAAACTAAAACCAGTGCTGAGGTTAGCGGTAACAGCCAGGTATTGGATTGGCGAAAAAAGGCTTGAACCTTGGCATCAGGACTGGGTTGAATGAATGAATCGAATAGTCGATCAAGGTTATAGGGAAGGATGGCTGCGGTGAAAATAAACGCGATCGCCCGCCAGTCGTGGGATAAACCTAAAGCGTCTTGTACAACGTAGGCCAGGGACGCCAGTCCAGTTGCAGCCCAAACACTCGGATAGATGACAAATGCTAAAAATAGTTGGTACAGCCGCTGCTTAATCATGGCTGGTTTTTGTTGGGATAGAAATGTCATAGGAACGACTCAGAATCATTTCAAGCAATGCAACACGGGTAAAAATTAGAAATTCACATGCTGAGTTTATTTGGCGATCGCCTCTGAAGCAGGCTTAAGTTGCGCTGATGGGCTTTTTTCCTGAGAATTATCCCGATGGGATTGCCAGAACCAGACTCCTAAGCCAATCGCGACATTTGACAGGCAAGCTGCAGCAAAGATTCCTCGTATTCCAAATACCCAACTGCCTAGATAAGCAAGGGGCACATAAAAAATGATCAATCGTGAGAGGGTAACCGCTACGGATGGCAGCGGCTGCCCTAATGCGTTGAAGGTTGAACAATAGACCAGAACAATCCCCAATGCCCCATAGCTCAAAGGTACGATTGACAAATATGCCGCAACGCTTTGTATAACGGCTGGTTCATTATCAAAAAATACTGCGATACCAGGGGCATAAGTACCAACGAGAATGGCAATTAACATTCCCCAACCCAATGAAATTGAGACCGCAATTTGTAGGGCACGTTTGATGCGACTATAATGCTTAGCCCCCCAATTTTGTCCTACGAATGGACCGATGGACGCTGAAAGGGCAATTGGAATAATCAAAGCAAATGCTTCAATCCGAGACGCGATACCAAATCCTGCAACGGCTTCGGCACCATAATAGGCAATCAGGCCAGTACTCAGTGCTGTAGAAATTGGAGAAATCAGATTTGTGCCAGCGACAGGAAGCGCAACTGCAAGAATACGTTTCCAGTTTGTCCACATTTGATGGAGTTTTGGCTGACGAAATACAAGTAGTTGCTCTCGGTAATGGAGAAACGCCAAGGATGCAATGAGCGTAACGGCCCGTGAAATAACAGTCGCCAACGCAGCTCCTTTAATCCCCAAAGCTGGAACATCACCCCACCCAAAAATAAGCACTGGATCCAAGCCAACATTGACAACAGCAGCAACAGTCATAATTAGACTGGGAACAGCCGCATTGCCTGATGCTCGAATAGCGCTATTGCCCACAATCGGTATCACGAGAAATATCATACCCAGGTACCAGATATTCATGTAGTCCCAAATGAGGGGCAGAACAGTTGCATCGGCTCCCAAAGCTGTAAACAGCGGATTGATAGTAGAAACCCCAACAATTGCCACGATTAAGACAATCAGCAGCGATAGTATCAAGCTGTCTGTCGTTAGTCGTTGAATGTGATCTCGATTCCCCTCACCAATCCCTCTGGCGATGACAGACGAGACGCCCGTGCCTAACCCCATGGAGATGTTACTGAGAACCATTACCACAGGGAACGTAAAGCTCATTGCGGCTAGCTCTTGGGTTCCGAGTTGAGCAACAAAATATGTGTCGGCAAGGCTAAAGGCAATTACGG
>CAYXJG010000246.1:0-8266 GCA_964465285.1 uncultured bacterium | reverse complement strand
GCACACCCAAATGTGTTGAGTGGCGGCGCAGTGCGCCGCCACTCAACACACTGTAATTAATGCGCTTGCACAGCGCTGTAAGCGATATGCAGTCATTACGTTCAGGATAGAAATGGCTGTGGGGGCGCTGTGTCCTACACAACCGTGCTTCACTCCAGCGCGCAGCGCTGTAGACCCCACCCTATGGAAGGCCGCACCTGCGCAGCCCTACGGATGCCTTCGACCTGTTGGCTATTCGCCCAATTCTCCAGCCAGGGCTTTTGCCGTCTTCTCTCGGTCAAACTTCAGCACCAGCACACCCAGCGGGGGCAAGCACAAGTCAATGGAATAGGGGCGATCGTGGAACGACCACTCATCCGACCACTTGCCGCCCAGGTTCCCCATGTTGCTGCCCCCATACTCCCTGGAGTCGCTGTTGAATAGCTCCGTGTAGAAACCATGCTCTGGTACGCCAACCCGATAGTGGGAATGGGGCTGGGGCGTGAAGTTACACACGATCGCCAGGTACTCATTAGGTTCATCCTTTGCTCGCCGGATGAAGGATACAACGCTATGCCGGTTGTCACTACAGTCAATCCACTCAAATCCCTCCTGAATAAAATCTTGGGTGAACAGGGCAGGCTCACTGCGGTACATCTCATTGACGCAGGTGAAGAAATGCGTCAACTGCTGGTGCGGCTCATACTGCAACAGGTGCCACTCCAGGTCACTCCACACATTCCACTCGCTCCACTGCCCGAACTCCATGCCCATGAACAGGGTCTTCTTGCCGGGGTGGGTAAACATGTAGGTGAAAAGACAGCGAAGACTGGCGAATTTTTGCCACTCATTCCCATGCATCTTGCCGATCATGGGACTCTTGCCATGCACCACCTCGTCATGGGAGAGCGCCAACATGAAGTTTTCGCTGAAGGCATACCAGATACTAAAAGTGACATTGTTCTGGTGGAACTGGCGGAACCAGGGATCCATGTGGAAGTAGTCCAGCATGTCGTGCATCCAGCCCATGTTCCATTTCAGGTTGAAGCCCAATCCACCCACATAGGTAGGCCAGGACACCATCGGCCAGGAGGTGGACTCTTCTGCAATGCTCAATACACCCGGATAGTAGCTAAACAGTAAGTGGTTCATCTGGCGGATAAAGTCTGCCGCCTCAATGTGTTCCCGTCCGCCGTATTCGTTGGCAACCCATTCCCCATCGTTACGGAAATAGTCCAGATAGAGCATAGACGCCACTGCATCCACCCGGATGCCGTCGATGTGGTACTTGTCAAACCAGAAGAGAGCATTGGCGACCAGGAAGTTCCGCACCTCATTGCGTCGGTAGTTGAAGACGAGGGTGCCCCATTCTTTGTGCTCGCCCTTGCGAGGATCAGCGTGTTCATACAAGTGGGTGCCGTCGAAGAAGGCGAGGCCGTGTCCGTCCTTGGGGAAGTGGCCGGGAACCCAGTCCACCAAGACGCCAATGCCGTTGGCGTGGCACTGGTCAACGAAGTACATGAAGTCTTCGGGGGTGCCGTAGCGGGAGGTCACGGCATAGTAGCCCGTCACCTGATACCCCCAAGATCCATCGAAGGGATGCTCTGCCACAGGCAGAAGTTCGATGTAGTTGAAACCTAGTTTTTTCACATAGGGGATGAGTTTTGCCGCCAGTTCCCGATAGGTGAGGAACCGTCCCCCAATGTCATATTCCGATGGGTGAATGACGGGAACGGGATTACCATCCTGGTCTGTTGCTGGTTTACTGGATGCCCCGTGAAGCCATGAGCCTAGATGCACTTCATAAACTGAAATAGGCTGGGTAAGAGGGTCGGTATGTCGCCGCTGTTCCATCCAGTCGGCATCTTGCCAAGCATAGGTGTCGAGGTCGGTGACAATAGACGCTGTGTTGGGTCGTACCTCCTGCTGGAAACCGTAGGGGTCAGATTTTTCGTAGATGTGTCCGTCATAGTTCTTGATTTCGTACTTGTAGTGTTCGCCGACGCCAATTTCGGGAATGAACAGATCCCACACGCCGTTGCCCATGCGCCGCATTTGGTGCTGGCGGCCATCCCACTTGTTGAAATCCCCGAGCACAGATGCGTTCCGGGCATTGGGTGCCCACACTGCGAAATACACGCCATCAACTCCATTGACCGTCATCGTGTGAGCACCCAGCTTTTCATAGATGCGGTGATGGTTACCTTCGCAGAAGAGATGAATGTCGAAGTCAGTCAGCTTAGGCGATCGGAAAGCGTAGGGGTCGTGGATGACACGCTCATGCTCACCCTCTTTGATGCGGAGCTGATAGTTAGCAAGTTCAGGAACATCCACAGTGCATTCAAAAAAGTTAGGATGATGCACCGACTGCATCGGAAATTCCTTGTGATCTTCAGGACAGACCACCCACACCTTCTGGACATTGGGCAAGTACGCTCTCACAACCCAGGCTGCTGTCCCATTGTCTTGAATTTGGTGAGGCCCCAAGACCTCGAATGGATCGTGATGCTGGTTCCAGACAATCCGATCAATCTGCTCCGGCGCAACGGTCATGGCGATATCCCTACCTATTGAAACTGCTTCTACGAAATGACATGTAGCAATCCTATTTGATTTCTAGAGGTGGGGGCGGGCTGCGCCCCCACCTCTAGAAATATTTTCAGGAATTAAATAGAATTCCTATATAAATTACGTTTTCATCTGGCGTTTTTGTGAGTATTTGGCGAGCGTAGTCCATTCTCTACCCAGCGTTAGCCCTGCATTTTGTTTTCCCAGATACGAGAATTATAGTGTCTCATATCCCTATAGAAGCGTGGACTTTAGGGGTATAGTGCGGGATGAATTAAGACTGCCGTTCATGCCCATGCATCTCACCATTCAGCCATTCACCGTCCACAAACGCTTTGCCCTCACTATCAGTCGCGGCACCACCGCTGAAAGCACCAACCTCTGGCTACGCCTCTCCCATGAGGGCATCGAAGGCTGGGGGGAAGCGTCGCCCTTTTCCGTCGGTGACGCACAGACCACAGCCATGCTCCAGGAAAGTCTACAGGCGATCGCCCCTCACCTTGCCGACCTCACCCCCTACGATCGCCAGCCCATCGAACGGCTGATGGCAGCCCACCACCTTCCGTCTGCCGCCCGCACTGCCCTCGACCTAGCCCTCCACGACTGGCTGGGCAAAACGCTGAGCATTCCCCTCTGGAAACTGTGGGGAGGCGATCGCACCACCATCGTCCCCACCTCCGTCACTATCGGCATCAGCTCCCCCGACGACGCCCGCAAACGCCTCCACCACTGGATGCAGACCACCAAGGTCAACGCTGTGAAAGTGAAGCTTGGCAGTCCCCAAGGTTTAGACGCCGACAAAGCGATGATGATGGCCGTCCTGGACGATGCACCCAAGGACGCGAAGATCAGCATCGACGCCAATGGGGGATGGGATGTGGACGGGGCGATCGCCATGAGCCACTGGCTTGCCGACCGGGGCGTCACCTACATCGAGCAACCCCTCCCCCAGGGCCATGAAGACGCCCTCCCCGCCCTCTACCGGGAATCCCCCCTGCCCCTCTACGTCGATGAAAGCTGCCTCACTAGCCGGGACATACCTGGATTGGGCGATCGCGTCCACGGCATCAACATCAAACTCATGAAATCCGGCGGACTCACCGAAGCCCTCCGCATGATCCACACGGCCCAAGCCTTGGGACTCGGTATCATGTTTGGGTGTTACTCTGACAGCGCCCTCTCCAACACCGCCGCCGCTCACCTCGCCCCCTTCGCCACCCACCTTGACCTCGACAGCCACCTCAACCTCCTGGACGATCCCTTCACCGGAGCAACCATGCAAGACGGGCGGCTCGTACCGAATGAATTGCCAGGGTTGGGAGTAAGAAGGATATAAGGGATCTGCGGCTAAAAAAGATACCGGAAGAAAAGAGCAGCGGGCTGCGCCCGCTGCTCTTTTCCGGGTACTTTATAATTCGTGTCTCAACTATTTATCCACATACCTATCTTACTTATTTACCATGCATCTAAAACCCCATCACAAAGTCGCCATCCTCCTCCATGAAGGGCTGTCTAATTCTCGTGGAAAGACCGGAATTTCGTTGCTGCGCTACAGTGAGTTGCCGATTGTGGCGGTGATTGACAAGGACTGCGTTGGGCGCACAGTGCCGGAAGTGACGGGTATTCAGCGGGAGGTGCCCATTGTGGGGGCCGTGCAGGAGGCATTGCCGTACAAGCCGGATGTATTGGCGATCGGTATTGCACCATCGGGCGGGGGGTTGCCGGATGCCTGGTTTCAGGAAGTAAAGCAGGGGGTTGCCGCAGGGCTATCGGTGGTGAATGGGCTGCACACGTGGATGGCGGATGACGTTATGTTAACAGCACTGCTGCAAGACGGGCAGTGGATTTGGGATGTGCGGCGAGAACCGGCAGGCATCACCGTGGGGAGTGGGAAGGCGCGATCGCTCTCTTGCCCACGGGTTCTTGCCGTCGCCACAGACATGAGCGTCGGCAAAATGTCCACGAGTCTGGAACTGCATCGAGAGTCTAAACGGCGGGGCTTGCGATCGGCATTCATTGCTACGGGACAGACGGGGCTGATGCTGGGTTATGATGGCGTTCCCCTGGATGCGGTACGCACAGACTTTGCGGCGGGTGCTGTCGAGCAGGCGGTGCTCCGCCAGGGAGTCAACAGTGACATTGTTCATATCGAAGGGCAAGGGTCGCTGATGAATCCGGCATCAACCGCCACACTGCCGCTAATGCGGGGCGGTCAGCCGACCCATCTCATCATGGTGCATCGATTTGGACAAACCCATATCTGGAATTTCCCTGATGTGAAGATTCCTCCCCTGTCAGAAGCCATCCAGATTTGTGAAACAGTGGCGTCAGCCGGAGGCGCATTCACAAAGGCAACCGTAGCCGGAGTCGCACTCAATACCTTCGGGTTGTCTGAAGAAGAGGCCCAGCGGGCGATCGCCCAAACCCAAGACAGTCTGGGACTCCCCTGCACCGATGTAATCCGGCATGGTGCAAGTATACTACTCGAAACTATTCTATCAACAGCAAATATTCCACGCTAGGATCAAACCACCCAACATTTATTTTCCGTCTATACCTTGCCAGGTTATAACCTCAGGTTTTGAGTTGGGGAAATCCTGCGCTGCGCGCAGGATTTCCCCAACACGACTTGGCAAGTTTCACGCAAGAATGGAGGTTTGGGTGCGCTGTGCGCCTAAAATCTTTAGTCCTTCGTGAACTTTGCCAAGTCGTGTCTTTTGCCAAATCGTGTCTTTTGCCAAATCGTGTCTTTTGTTGGTCAACAGTAATTTATGTTATCCCCATGCAGACCCCTGGGATCTATAAGGGACTTGCAAGAAAATAAAGTATCCGGAAGAAGAGAGCAGCGGGCTGCGCCCGCTTGCTCTCTTCTTCCGGTATCTTTTTTAGCCGCAGATCCCTAACGATCGATACGTGAGAACTCAGCCTTGCCTACGTCGTGTATTCAGCGTTGATGCGAACGTAGTCGTAACTTAAGTCGCAGCCCCAAGCGGTTCCCTGTCCTGCGCCCTGACCAACCTTCACTGATATTAAGACCGTGTCAGTCTTCAGATACTCACCCTCGGATGCCGCTTTGAGGTATTCACCGGCTGCTGCCCGGTCGAGTGGTAAGGGTTGACCTTTCTGCATCAGCGCAAAGTCTCCCAGAGAGATGTCCAGTTCTGCCATGTCAAACAAAACTCCGGCTCGACCTGCCGCTGCTGCAACGCGACCCCAGTTGGGGTCGCGGCCAAACACCGCCGATTTCACCAGCGACGAACCGGCAATAGTGCGAGCAATGCGTCGAGCTGCGTCGTCATCCGCTGTTCCAGATACCTGCACCTCAATCAGACAGGTTGCGCCTTCACCGTCACGGGCGATCGCCTTTGCCAGATGAATACACACCTCCGTCAGCATGGCTTCCAACTGCTCAGCATCCGCCCCCGGTTCCGTAATGGCAGGGGTGCGCGACTCCCCGTTCGCCAGGGCAATCAATGAATCATTAGTGCTAGTGTCTCCATCTACGGTGATCTGGTTGAAGCTCTTGTTCGCCGCACGACCCAGCATCTCTTTCCACAGATGAGGGGACACCGTCGCGTCACAGGTAACAAACGCCAGCATCGTCGCCATGTTGGGATGAATCATGCCTGACCCTTTGGAGATGCCGCCAATGCGAACGGGACGCCCGTGGAGTTGGGTTTCTAAGGCAATAGACTTGGGCACCAGATCTGTAGTGAGAATCGCCTGGGTCGCCTCGCTGCCATTTTCCACAGACGCCGACGCCACTAGCTTTGGAATGCCGGCCCGCATTTCCTCCATGCGGATGCGCTGGCCAATCACACCCGTAGATGCCACCAGCACCTGATCCGCTGAAATGCCCAGGCATTTTGCGGTCAGTTCTGCACTCTCACAGGCATCTTTCCATCCGGCAGCGCCCGTACCTGCATTGGCCTGGCCTGCATTGCAAAGAATGGCACGGGCTGAGGCATGGGCTTGCAGTCGCTGACGGCAATAGTCTACACAGGCCGCCCGCATCTGGCTGGTGGTAAAGACACCAGCGGCGATCGCATCCACATCGGATACAATCAGCGCCAAGTCCTTTGTACCAGACGGCTTTAAGCCCGCTGCAATCCCAGCCGCACGATACCCTTTTGGAAACGTAATGCCCCCATCAATCACCTGCCACTCTGCCATGCTTGCTTCTCCTTAGTCATGAGCATTAAATAATGTAAAAAGTTTGCTGTGGGGGGGTGCAGCTCAGCCGCACTCCCACAACAAACTTGAATTTTATTTAATCCTTGATCCTTTAGAGACCTATTCCTCAATCGCCACCGACAGAATTTTATCGCCTGGTCGAATTGCATTCACCACATCCATGTCCTCTGTCCTGCCGAAGACTGTATGCACCCCGTCCAGATGCGGCTGCGGCGAGTGACAAATAAAGAACTGACTGCCCCCCGTATCCTTTCCCCGGTGAGCCATCGACAGGGCACCCGCTAGGTGCTTATTGTCATTAATCTCACACTTAATGGTGTAACCAGGACCACCCGTTCCATTTCCTTTGGGGCATCCTCCCTGGATGACAAAATTATCAATCACCCGATGGAAGCTCAGCCCATCGTAGAACTTGTCCTTGGACAGTTTGACAAAATTCTCGACTGTTCCAGGCGCATCTTGACTAAACAAGTTAATGTGAATCGTCCCTTTCTCCGTCTCCATAATGGCGCGGGTCATAGTCTCTCCCTTCGTTCTGAATTCTGTATCTCTGAGTACTAATGCGAATCCTAGTGTACGGCATGGCCAGCCGAACTCCTTGAATTTGCCACAAAAAAGCACGTTCCTGTGCATGGAACATGCGTGTTGGTATCTGGTGAGTAAAGCAAACGGAATCTAGCGGAAGCAAACTGAACAGGAGCACATCAAACACACGACTTGGCAGGCTTCACGAGAAAATAGCAGCAATTCTCATTTTAGGCAGCTTCGCGCCCTGCAGGCGCTCACTTGTACAAATTTAGGGAGCAAAAAGGTTACCTGAGGCGACCTTTCTGCTCCCTAAACTTCCATAATGAGATCTGCTGAAAAAGTAGGGATTTGGGGCGCGCAGAGCGCGCCCCAAATCCCTACTTTTTCGTTGTGAATTTGAGAACTTTGCCAAGTGGTGTCAAATAAACAAAATCAGAATGGGCAGAATCGAATGCGAGAGCCAATGAATCTGCCAACCCAAGCGACCCAACCTAAATATGTGGTCACAATTAAGTGTAAGGCAGATACCGTGCGATCGCCGCAAAGCAACCGCCGTCTCTCAAACCTAGCTGAGCGCTGCCCGACTTCGATCGTAGGAGAGTTCAGATGCGCTGTAAGGTTTTCCTTGAATGCTACTCCAGGATTCAGACACCTCAGATGGCATTCCAGCTTCACTCAGCGTGCGACCCAGCATCGCTTGCTGACGGTTCTTAATTCTATGATGATGACGCATCATTAATGCCCGAGCTTGATCTTGTGCAGACATGACTGGTTACTCCATTAATAAATAAGTAGAAAACTGAGAGAAACGCAGGCTTCATTCCTGCCCATAGAAAGTATAGCAATTAATTCTGTATCAAAGACTACATAATTAAGTTTTTTACACAAATCTATGGGATCACAGGTCAACATTCGTTTCTGCCATTCAAATCGTCACTCCCCCACTCCCTCACTCCCCCACTCCCTCACTCCCCCACTCCCCCACTCCCTCACTCCC
>CAYXJG010000245.1:0-8303 GCA_964465285.1 uncultured bacterium | reverse complement strand
GCGCTCTGCGCCGCCACTCAACACGCTGTACTTAATGCGCTTGCACAGCGCTATAAAATCGGTGTTTTTCGAATGCCAATGCCCTCATCTGTCTCTGTTCGTGTTCCTGCAACGACTGCAAACATTGGCCCTGGCTTTGATTGTCTTGGGGCTGCCCTGAGTCTCCATAACACGCTTAAATTTTCTAAACTAGGGGCTGATGATGGGAAGCTTTGTATTACTGTGTCTGGACTCAATGCCGATCGGGTGCCGACCGACGCGAATAATTTGGCATACGTGGCGTTTGTGAAGCTACACGAGGCGATCGCCCAACCCGTTCCCCCTGTCTCCATGACCATTACTCTGGAGATTCCCCTGGCGCGGGGATTGGGCAGTTCTGCTACCGCCATCGTTGGGGGACTGTTGGGAGCCAATGCCCTGGCAGATCATCCCCTGAGTACCCATGAGCTGATGGAATTGGCGATCGCCATCGAAGGTCACCCTGACAACGTGGTGCCCGCTCTGCTGGGTGGTTGTCAACTCGCTGTGAAGCCTGCCGCCCAGCACTGGCTGGTGTGCGACATTCCTTGGCATTCTGCCATCATCCCCATCGTGGCGATTCCCGACTTTGAGCTGTCCACCGTAGATGCCCGCCGGGTGCTGCCCCAGGACTATTCCCGCGCCGACGCCATCTTCAACACTGCTCATTTGGGTCTGCTGGTTCGCGGTCTGGAGACAGGAGATGCCCACTGGCTCACCTCTGCCCTAAACGACCGCGTCCATCAGCCCTATCGCAAGACTCTGATTGCGGGATTTGACACTGTCCGAGCTGCCGCCATGAATGCCGGTGCCCACGGAGTCGTGATTAGCGGTGCTGGCCCCACGCTGCTGGCGCTGGCTAGCCCTACCCATGCCAAGATAGTTGGAGAGGCGATGGTAGCGGCCTGGGCACAGGAGGGGATTAAAGCGTCCGCTGCGGTGCAGAGGATTGATAGCCAGGGGGCAAGATTGGGAATCGGGTGACGTATTCGAATTAAGGTATGCTTGCTGCAAATCGATCATAAAATTAGCCTAAGGGACTTGCAAAAAAATAAAGTACTCGGAAAAGAGCAGCGGGTGCAGCCCGCTGCTCTTTTCTTCGGGTATCTTTTTTAACTGCAGATCCCTAAGCAGTGGGTTGATAGGCGGGAAGGGTGTCTAGGAAAGACAACGGGTGGCTCATGTTTTCCGCAAAGCCCAGGATACCGCGATCGCCGTGCTCGTATAGCATCGTTCCGTCTGTGTCAAACACATAGGTTGCCCCCCGCTGGGTCAGATAGCGTCCATCGAGGACATAGGTATTCCAGTGGCTCAGCACCTCCGCCATGTTGCGGAGTCGCAGGGTTGCTAGCTCAAAGGGGCGCTGGAAGCCGCTGCCCCCCGCCCAGTTGAAAAACGACCCCTTGAGGGGCGGTAAAGGGGGCGCTTTCACCACCTCATCATCGGCAATCAGTTGGGGAGCCTGGCGATCGCCCCGATAGCCGCGAAAGACCTCCGCCAGCGTCCCCGGACTTTTGATGCCCGCGCACATCAGCATCAGATTCACCCAGGCCGTTTGGCTGGGCGACAGTCCCGGCACAGAGAGAGACAGCCCTTCATAGAGGCCCAATTCTCGATGCAGTTCAGCGGTGGCATCCATAAACAGTGCATCTGCCGGAAGCCCTGTGTACTGGCAGAACTGTTCCCCAGAATTGCGATCGCCAATGCCCACTGCCCGCATAGTCAATCCCATCTGCTCAATTTTCGTCGCCTCCCGCTGCAGCCACCAGGCATATTCCAGGCTGTCGAAGTCCCCCAATTGCGGAAAGAACACGACCAGCAGACGGACATCAGGGTCAACGCCGCCAAAGAGAGGGGCGATCGCCCCGTCGCTGACCCGCTGGCGTTCAGTTTGGCTTAACAGGCGGTAGACAGAATTCGTCTTGCTCATGGACATCGTGAATTGACAACATTACAGGTACCAATACTTAGGAACTTGCAAGAAAATAAAGTACCCGGAAAAGAGCAGCGGGCTGCGCCCGCTGCTCTTTTCTTCCGGTATCTTTTTTAGCCGCAGATCCCTTAGGAACAAGAATTAAATAATCTGAACCAAATTTTAGTGACGCGGCGCGGCATCGCATCGCCGCGCCACTAAAATTGAATTTTATTGAATCCTTGATTTCTACTGTAGCGTCAGTTTGGAGGATGCCGCTTCTCAAAAAAACGCGACAGAAAAAACGCGGCAGATGCTGTATGCCCCCGTTTTGCGGGATATGTGTTTAGCGCAAAAACGCTAGTATCGGAAGGCAGAAGGCAGAAGGATGAAGGCAGAATGGGGATTCTTTATGCGCCAGGAGTTCTGCCTATCAAAAACAGTGGGGCTATTTACGCCATCGAGTACTAGCCCATTGAATTCCATACTGAGAATTGCTGACGCTTCAAAGAGCCTATTGAATTTCTGGGATCGTCATGGTCGGACGTTTGATATTTTGGGCAAGCCCCAAGCGCTCCAGCCCTAAAATAACCCACCATGTTGGGTCAATTTCCCATCGGCGCAATCCTGCCTTGGCGACATGCGGGTAGGCGTGGTGGTTGTTATGCCATCCTTCTCCATAGGTCAGGATCGCTGCCCACCAAAGGTTGCGAGAATCATCATCGCTCTCAAAGTTGCGGTATCCCACCATGTGAGTGGCAGAGTTGATCAGCCAGGTACTATGCCAGAGCGTTACAGCGCGCACAAAGATGCCGTAAATCACAAACGGCCAGCCTCCCAAGGCAAATAGCAAGACGCCAAGCAGTGCCTGAGGGATAAGGAAATAGCGGTTCAGCCAGCGGTAGTACGGGTCGCGGTCAATGTCACGGGCGTAGTGTTTGTACTGGTCATAGTCGAAAAATTCTGGGCGTTTGTAGAACAGCCACAGGATATGACTCCACCAAAACCCTCGAGCTGAGGAATAAGGATCTTTGTGAATATCTTCTGTGTGGGCGTGGTGACGGCGATGGCTTGATACCCAGAAGATAGGGCCGCCCTGGAGGGCAAGCGCGCCAATGGTCACGACCATGTATTCCACCCACTTGGGTACCTGAAACCCTTTATGAGAAAGCATCCGGTGATAGGCAAGGCAAATGCCAATGCTGCCACAGAGCCAGTGCAGAGCGATGGCGATCGCCACGGCCTGCCATGAGAAGAACCAGGGAGCGAGGAGAGCTAGCCCATGAAAGGCGGCAAAGAAAGCGATCGTGATCCAATTTAGATTTAGTGGACTTGCGGCAAGAGTACCTGAGGGAGATGAAGCGGTAGGCATGTCGGAAGTCGAGGAGTTTGAAATTGTTTGTTGAGTCATACAATAAAGACTGAGACGGACAAGAGATTGATATAGTGGTGAAAAATATGCAAGCAAAACTTGCAATTAGTTCCACTTTATCAATAAAAATTGATTTAAAGCAAGTGACACTTGCAGATTATCCATACTTTCTATGTCCCCAATCTCTTCATCTGCACGTAAGCGTCTGATCCATGCTGCGCTTGACCTATTTTCATCCCAGGGCTTTAATGCAACAACTACCCGGCAAATTGCAGACTTGGCCCAGGTGAATGAGGCGACTTTGTTCAGAAACTTTGGTAGCAAGCATGACTTGCTTCTTGCTGTCATTGAAGATGCCAGAATCTTTACACAGCTTCAGGATGCTTTGCAAGCACCACTCGCTGAAGCGACCTCCTTGGCTGACGCGATTCGCTACTACTCGCGCGATCGCCTCCACACCCTGGAATACTTTTCTGAGCTACTGCGGGCCTTGGTGGGCGAAGCCGCTTATTTCTCTCTAGAGCAGCGGCGTACCTTCGGGCAGCGGCTAATGCAGTCTACCGCAGACGTGGCTCGGTACCTGACGACCTTCATTGAGCAAGAGCAGCTTGATCTCATCGTGTCGCCAGAACAGTTTGCAGGTTTGCTAAATAGCATACTGTTTGGCTACCTCATCACGGAACTGACTAGCGAAGTAGATGATCTGTGGGCAAGCCGCGATGGGTTTCTAGACCAGATGGTGACGTTATTTTTGTATGGGGCTGTCTCATCGCCTCCCACGACCGCTCCAGCCATCAAAGGATTGCAACACGGATCTGAACCTTCCCATCCCCCAGCAGGGTCGCTACCCGAAACGCCCATCCCCCAGGCGACTGCTCAGCCATTGATGGACTTACCTACCGATACAGTGCGATCAATCTTGCAGCAGGCGAAAAAGCAGGGGCCACAGCCCTATGCGATTGCCTTTCTCCTATTTGGTGCTGGGCTACAGTCAAAGGAGGTGGTCAACCTGGAGCGATCGCACCACATCTGCAATTCTCGCCAACATCTGGTGCAAATCAACCAGGGTGCCGTGCGGCAGGTGCCGGTTAACCAGTGGATCATGGGCAAGCGTTATGGGTCTTACTCAAACAATCCTCTCAGCCAATGGCTAAAAGGCCGCAAGGATGAAGCATCCGCCTTGTTCATCAACGACCAGGAGGAACCGCTTTCAATCGGCGAACTGTTGGACATTTGGAACACCATCACCGCCGAGGTGCAATGGCCTATCTCTCACCCGCCCACCATCGAGCAGACACGGCAGACCTGGTGTATCGACATGCTGATGAAAGGCATCAGCCCTGCTGACTTGAGCATCCTCAGCGGCTGGACAGCTCCACAGTTGCAGCCCTATGTGCGGCGGGCGCGGGAAAAAGAAGCGCTGGAACGGGCGATTCAGCTAGACCAAAAATAATCTTCTGAAGCTGGACAAACCATTTTTCAGTGTCTTGCGCTAACATTCCTCAGGAGGGTTTCGCATGTGGTGTTGTATGGCGGACACGTGGCAGGCTGCGCTTACCACAAATCCGACGAAAGAGGTTCCTGCATTCAGGTCATTACGGCTATGCCCAAACGACAATTACACGTAGCTCTTTTCGGCATTGGGATGGGGGCGCTGGCGCTGGGAGCAGGCATTGCCGCCCTGCTCACCTCGAGCTTCAGAACGCCTACGGATTCCCTGCCCTGGGTGGAACCCAGCTTGGACGATACCGACTCCTTGGTGCTGTCCCTGGTGGCAGAGCCAGCGACAGAACGTGCCCCAACCCTGGAGGCGATCGCCACTGATCAGCCTCTCCCCGAAACACCTGACGCGGAACCCATTGTCAGCGACGCCATCACTGACCTGGATCGCCTCCGTGCCCGCTACCTCCTCGCCACAGATTTGATTGACCAGGGGCGCGGTGGTTCTGCCCTACCGCTGCTAGACGGATTGGAAGCCGACTATGCCGCGATGACGGTACCCATTTTGCTAAAGCGTGCCCAGGCCCAAGCGGCGATGGGCGACACCCCATCGGCTCAAGACACCTGGATGCAGGTGGTGAATGACCATCCCGGCAGTCCCCTGGCAGCAGAAGCGCTGTACCAATTGGGGACAGACGATCCGAGCTACTGGGATCGGGCGATCGCTCAATATCCTTCCCATCCCCGCACCATCGCCATTGCCCAGGCTCGACTAGCGGAAAGCCCCAACCAGCCCGATCTGCTGCGCCTCATTGCCCACTATGGCCAGTATGAAGACAACACCCTGGACGTGCTGGATCGGCTAGTGAATGAATACCCCGACCAGCTTCAGCCGGAAGACTGGGAAGCCATCGGTTTTGCTTACTGGGAACGGTGGCAGTACGGCAAAGCGGGGGCAGCCTATGCCCAGGCTCCTGCCACGGCGCTGAATCGCTATCGAGCCGGACGAGGCGCTCAGTTGGGGGGACGCACCCAGGATGCGATCGCCGCCTACAAGCAACTGATTACCGAATTCTCTGACGCCGAGGACACCGCCCAGGGCATAATTCGCTTGTCTCAACTGGTGCCCTCACAAGAGGCGATGGGCTATCTGGATCAGGTCATCGAACGGTTCCCTGATCGCGCCGCCGATGCCCTGTTGGAGCGTGCAAAGCACCTGGATAAGTTAGCCAGCCCCAAATCTGCAGACCAGGCGCGAGAATCCATTCTGACTCAGTACACTGACTCTGATGCAGCGGCAGAACTCCGTTGGCAGCGAGCTGAAGCCGCCCTGGGAGTGGGCAACATTGAAGATGCCTGGAAGTGGGCAAGTCAGTTAGTGACCAATAATCCCGACAGCGACCTTGCCCCCGAAGCTTCCTTTTGGGTGGGCAAATGGGCGAAACAATTGGGATATTCTGACGACGCCCGCACTGCCTTCGAGCATGTGCTGACCCAATACCCTGAATCCTACTATGCCTGGCGATCAGCAACATACCTGGGCTGGGACGTGGGCGACTTTACCTCCGTTCGCTCCAGAATTCCTGATCTGATTGAACCGGGCATTCGCACCACCTTACCTGACGGGTCAGATACCCTGAAAGAACTGTATCGCCTGGGACAAGATAGGGATGCCTGGGCGCTCTGGCAGACCGAAGTAGACTCCCACCGTCAGTTGGATACGGCTGAGCAGTTCACCGATGGCCTGATGCGGCTGGGCGTCGGGGATAATCTCACCGGAATTTTCATGATGTCGAGCCTCGACTGGCGACCGGAGGCGAGGGACGGCTTCGAGTACGACACTATCCGGGAAAGACCTGCCTATTGGCAAGCCCTCTATCCATTCCCGTTTCAGGACACCATCGTGAAATGGGCGAACGAACGGCAGTTGAACCCGGTGCTGGTGACGGCACTCATCCGCCAGGAGTCCCGCTTCGAGCCTGAAATCCGATCCGTCGCCGCGGCTAAGGGGCTGATGCAGGTCATCCCCTCTACCGCCGACTGGATTGCCCAGCAGACGGGCATTACCAACTACGACATGGCTGACCCCGAAAGTAACATTACCTTTGGCACCTGGTATCTCGACTACACCCACCGCGAGTACAATAACAACTCGCTGTTTGCGATCGCCAGCTACAACGCTGGCCCTGGCAACGTAGCAAACTGGATCAATCGCTTTGGGTTCAGCGACCCTGATCTGTTTGTGGAACAGATTCCCTTCTCGGAAACCAAAGGGTATGTGGAAGCGGTATTTGAGAATTACTGGAACTACTTGAGGATCTACAATCCGGCGATCGCCCAGCAGCTTGCCGAATACTCCCCCGAACAGGCAAAGCTTCTAGAAGCCATGCGCTAACTGATTTAATCGCACCTAAAAACCCATGCTTCTCGACATCGTTACAGTCCTATTCACCCCTGATTCCCCCTGATTTACGACTTGGCAAAGTTCTCAAATTCACAACGCAAAAATAGGGATTTGGCGCGCGCTGAGCGCGCGCCAAATCCCTATTTTTGCGTGAAACTTGCCAAGGTCGTGCCTGATTCCCATGCTCTGCCTAGGAATCAAACAGAGAGCCTCTGGCTCTGACTCGACTAGGTAGCGCTCAAATTGGACGCCACTGCGATCAATCGTCTCTGTCGCGTACACATGGAACCCAAATTTGGTAAACAATCCCAGACTGAATGAGCTAGCTTCTGCATACAGTCGAGGCATGGTTTTGTGCTTGGCATAACTCAACACTTCTTGCATCAAGAGAGAGCCGATGCCCTGACGAATGCAATCATGTCTGACATATGCCGATGCCACATGACCGTCCTCTCCGATACCCGAAAACCCAAGAATTCCCGTCTCATCTAGGGCGATGAATGTGGTGACCCCAAGGATCAATCGTCGAAAGTGGAGGGTATTGAATCCAAATGCGGCCCATGTTTTGACTTGTTCAGGCGTGTAGAATTGAGGCGCGTGAACCAGAATAGTCTGACGGTATAGGTCAGCAAGTTCTGGTACATCGGGTTCGCTTGCCTGTCGAATCGTTATCATTAGTTTATCTATACTCGAATTACTTGAACGAAGTGAATAGAGGTTACGGGTTTCTGTGACATGATCTCCCTTGCATCCTAAATCAAACGTTCCGCTTCTGCAGCATTGGCATCAAAGTCCCTGGGATGATTATTGCGCTCTGCGTGATGGCTCGGCCTTAAAGCCTGTCAAACCCTCGTTTAATTACGGTTGGCTATGGATTGACATGGGCGGCGAAGGCATTAATCATTCACGTTTTAGTGATTTGCTGACAAGTATTTTATTTCTTTGCACGACTTGGCAAGTTTCACGAAAAAATAGGGGTTTGGGGCGCGCGAAGCGCGCCCCAAACCCCTATTTTTGCATTGTGAATTTGAAAACTTTGGCAAGCCGTGTTTGCTCGAACACCCCTCGAACAACTGAAGACAAAAGCATGTGCCCCTGATTTCTAGAGTTTGAACAAATTTCTTTACTCAAACCGTGAAACCCTCTCTTAGAGAGGG
>CAYXJG010000244.1:0-8321 GCA_964465285.1 uncultured bacterium | reverse complement strand
AAATCAAGAAGTTTGCATCCGATAGGAGCAGAATGTCCTCAGCAGAATGTCCTCAAATGTGTTCTTTAACTCAATGAATTGCTCGAAAGTTTAGCAAATCATCTCACAAAGAGCGGTCGTATTCACGATCGCATGGCAGCCAGCATCGTTATGGGTTGCTGCAGCGTGGGCACACTAGGATCGGAAGGCAGAAGTCAGAGGGATGAAGGCAGAATGGGGATTCTTTATGTGCCAGGAGTTCTGCCTATCAAAAACAGTGGGGCTATTTACGCCGTCGAGTACTAGGGATAAAGCCTATCCACTCGGCTCTACCAGATTGCTGAAAGGGTCGCAGTAGCCATGACGACAATAAAGACCATTCTGATTGTGGATGACGATCCAGTGCTGAGGCGATCGCTCTCTCGTTATTTGAAATCTCAGGGATATCAGGTGCAAAGTGCTGCATCTGCTAAAGAAGGGCTGGCGCTGTTAGCATCCATGCCTGCAGACCTCATCATTTCAGACATCCTCATGCCTGAAATAGATGGCTTGAGGTTTTGTCGGCTCGTCCGAGACATGCCATCGGGAGGACTCCTTCCATTTATCTTTCTGTCTGGGCGAGGAGAATTAGATGAACGGATTGAGGGGCATCAAACTGGAGCGGATGATTATCTTGTCAAGCCCTTTGATTTTCGAGAGCTCGGCGCAAAAATTCAAACCCAGCTCGACCGATCGCAGCGTATTCACAAAGAAATCGCCCGACTAAGCCAGCAGGCAGAGTTATCTGCCCAATCATCAGAACCGCTTCCCCTTACCCCCGCTGAAGAAAAAATCTTCTATGAGGTGATTCAAGGCTATACCAACAAGCAAATTGGCGATCGCCTCTTCATCAGTCCCCGCACAGTGCAAACCCACTTGAGCAATATTCTGGGGAAGCTAGAACTAGCTAATCGTTCACAACTCGTTCGATTTGCTTTTGAGCATGGATATCGCCCCCCTAGTCATGATTCACCATCAAATGATTTCACCATCAAATGATTCACCATCGGCTGTCAGTTAATGGCTCGGGAACACCTCTATTGCTTAGGTTTTAAGAACACAATCGCCTGTCGCCAGATGATAGTAGGTTGATTGTAGTGGTCAACGATACAAATGCAGTGCTGGTCTTGCCACTGAATGCTTCCCACAATTAAATCGTCAGTGATGAGTTTCAGCTCGATCTCTGTTTTGTTGCGGGTGTAGGTTTGAATATGGCGAATGCTGGGTAGGCCAGTATCGAGTTCGACAGACATAGACTCATGTACTCCGTTGGCGATCGCCAACACTTTAGCAGAACTCTCAGAAATCGGGCGTTAATTCTAGATTTCAACCCAATTTTCAAGCAACCGATATGAATCATTGTTACAGTTCTCCATTGGAAACGGGAATGAACTAACTCGCACGAGATTTCATCGGATCGTGATCTGTCTTCACGTTCATTAAATTTTGGTAAAAATACTTAGTGTCTAGCACGGTTGGCAACGGCATAATAATGCTAGATGATAACGTGAGATACACACATGCACACAATGCACAGATGTCATCGCGTTCTTGCATTGTTTTCTTAAGTGGTCATTTTCTTAAGTGGTCATTTTCTTAAGTGGTCATTGCTTTCTTGAATGGTCAACGTGTGGGTGCTGAGTGGCAATTGTATGGATTTCTCCACAGTTCGAGAAGGACGTAAGCACATGTTGTAATTGCTTGCTAGCAAACCTACGTGATGAAAACGCCGACGAAGCTTACGCTTAATTTTCTAGAAAATGCCCTAGAGGATCTGCTCCAGGCGAAGTTACAGCCCCTTGAACCCATGGTTAGATGTCGGCTTGAGTCTTCTCAAGCGCAGGCTGGATCTAAGGTTTTGAATGACTCCACGGCACTCTTATTAAAGATTTTTATTCAACACCAGCACGATGAATCGAACCATCTCAGGGTTGGAAATACGATTCAACAGGTTCTTCGGCTCTCTCGCGAAACAATTAATCAGGCAGAGGAAGCAGAGAATGAGTTGTCAGGGATTCAGCACATTTGTGTGCTACTTTTTTTCACGGGTCAAAAATCTCCCTATGCTAAACGTCACATCAGTCTAGCGAGTGCAGGCGCTCTGCCTAACGTTCTGCCATCAGCCTCGACCGCTAAGCAGTCTGATGAAGCTAGTCATGGAGGCGATCGCCCTTCCTCTGATCCTTTTCCGACGTCAAATCCTCTTCCGACGTCAAACCAGCAAACCGATACATCGCTTACCCAGTCCAGCCCTCCTCAGCCAGAAGAGACAATACCAGAGGCACCTCCTTCCGATCTACCATCACCCCAACCCGAAGCAGCAACCAAGACAGCATCTCCCGACACGCCGTGCTTTTGGCACCGCTGGAATATCATCAAAGCCATAGCCGCAGGAATCTTGCTGTCTTTCTCAGGCATTACTGGCTACGCCTTAACGCGACCTTGTGTAGTGGGTACCTGTGACGTTATCAGCACGGCACGGGCGCTCAATAATGAATCCCAGCGCTTGCTGAATACCGCCTCAATTCCAGGAGAAGTCATCACAGCCGAAGAAGTCGTGACAGCTTATGAGAATCTGGTTGAAGCGAATTACCAGCTTGCCCGCATTCCGTTCTGGTCTCAATACTACGATGCTGCCCAGGCCCTTTTGAGCGAATACCAGAAAGAGGCCGATTTCGTTTCCAAAATCGTCTTGGCTCAGCGACAAGCCTATGAAGCGACCCTGTCAGCCCAAGAAGCCCCTCATCCCCTTTCAGTGTGGGAAGACATTCGTGGCCAGTGGCAGGAGGCGATCGCCCAACTTTCAACTGTTCCACCAGATGCAGGAGTAACGCCTCTGGCAACGACAAAGCTCTCTGAGTATCAGCAGTATCTATCGGACATTGACCAGCAGATTGATCAAGAACGAGCAGCCCAGGAAAAAATTACTGAGGCTCGTCGAGTAGCTCAGATTGCAGAGGCCCGCGAGAGCAGCGCTGAATCCGCAGGGAGTTGGCAACTGGTATTTGTCACCTGGCAGGTGGTGATCAATCGGCTGGCCGAAGTTCCCAAAGATACGATGGCCTATGCCGAAGCCCAACAACTTAACGCCATCTATTCCAATCGATTAGCTGCATCTCAGGAACGGCACCTCAAAGAGCAACAATCCCACAGCGCATACACTGAAGCAAGGTCCTTAGCAGCAGAGGCCATGCAGCATGAGCAGTCAGGCCGCTTGACTCAGGCGCTGGTTGCCTGGCAAAACGCCCTGTCTAATATTCAGCAAATTTCCGAGGAGACCTCTTACTATGACCCGGCTCAACCTCTGTTGAGTTCCTATGGCGAAGAATTAGCACGCACGGAAGAAGCCCTTGCAACTCTTGCAATACTAGAAGATTATCGGATATTGCTGAACCGCGCCTGCACCAACAATTCCCCCGTTTGTTCCTATATTCTTGAACCAGGTGGTATCCAAATTTTCATCACAGACGCCTATGCAGAAGGAGTACGGCAGTATCTATCCGCAGAGATGGCCGCAGAGCAGGAAAATTCAAATTTGTCGGAGGGATCCCCCCAATTGCCTAAGGTAACTGCGCTGTTGCAGACCATTACCACCATCGGCAGCGATAGCCAGATTGCCATCAAGCTATTCGATGACGAAGAACAGCTCATCGCAATCTATGAACCCAGCGAAGGTGAATACATTCAAGCAAACCCAGCAGTGACCAGCGAGGGAGCCACCATCGAGTAAGCCTTATATTTTTCGGGGTGAGAGATCAATATCGCCAGCGAGCGCGATAGCCCCGATTGTCAATGTGGGTGAACGAGTTAGCGCTAGCAAGCCCACCACGAGAACCCCACCACGGATCGAGCCGACGCTGCACTTCAGCCGTTGATACACCAGAAATTCGGAAATCTACGGCTCCCCCTGTGAGGTGGCGACTCCGACTGGCCCCTCCGACTCGACGATTTGACACCGGATCTCGATACCAGGAAGTCACTTTGATAGAACGATTGCCAAATAGCTCACGAATTTCCTGCATCGTATCAGCAATTCTCAGGACATTGACCACAATATCTTTTTTGGCAGGCATCCGTGCTCCATTCTTTGTCGCCTCCCGCCAGGTAAAGTTCCCCCCCGGAAGAATTGGATCGGGCAGATAGAAGGTACTGCGATATCCCGGTAGCTTGAAACCGCCTGGACGCTGAGGTTCAGGCTCGGGTTCAGCCTCGTCGTCAGGTTGATTGCTGGGCATATTCCCTTCTAGGGTGATGTGTTCTGAAAACACATACCAGGAATCTTTTTCGGTTTTACCAACGGGAGATTCAAACTTTACCAAGACGTGCTTAAACGGGGCATCATCTGTCTCCAGAACCTCAAATTCAGCACCCTGCTGCACCAGAATCTTTTCATCCTCTGATAGCTCACGGGACTGCTTTGTTTTTTGCTTAAAAAGAGTATCGCTAATGACAGTTAACTTCATAAAAAAACCTCGCCAGCAGCAAGAAACTGAGTGACTTTTCACGTTCAAGCCTTAATTTAGCCTAATCTGGTTTCTTTTCGATCATTGTGTTGATCTGAATCTCAATACTGGTGCCATCAGAGTCAATTCCCTCAATAAGGGATCTCCTCAATAGGGGCTCTTTACCGAGAAACCTGCCGTTTTCGCATTCAACACGGTTTACAATGGGGCTTGGAGCACTGGCTATGGGCTCACATCTCTCCCTGAGCCACCGTCATTGTCTCATTGGTCTTTATACTTGCACTACTGCCATTAACCTATGCCTCCACGCTGGCCCCGACAACCCGATCGTAAGGATCCTGCCTTCCGTCGGCTCGACGACCGCATGACCTTCGCAACTCACGTTGCTATTTTTGCCGCAAGCAATTCAGGAATATGGTTCTTTCGGCTGTTGCAAAACCAGTCGTGGCCCTGGACAATTTGGGTGACAGGTGGATGGGCGATCGCCCTTCTATCCCACGCGGTATACATCTTTGCGATTGCAGATTATTCTGAACCTTCGCCATCCTCATCAAAGCCCAAGGGATTCGGATAGTTTAAGTAGGTCGGTACTAATAAACTCGACCTAAAAACCGGGGGAGCGCTCCGGAGGGTCGCTCCCCCGGTTTTTAGGTTTTGAGGTTACTTATGCTGGGTTACTTAGTATCAAGCATTCAACAAAATCCCATAACGGAAAAATGCGGCAAGCCACGCCACTTCGTTACCGTTGAGTTCAACTGATTTGATACTCGTTTTTAATACTCGTTCATTGACCGCAACGTAAAACATCACCGCTGATGTTGATTCTACTGCTGTAATGTACTGCTGTAGCGCGACCCAGTCTCATTGAGGACATAGAAACCATGGCATATTCCACCACTGGACAAACCATCGAAGCCCTTGCCGCCGACATCGGCAACAAGATCTACATGGACATCGCCAATTGGCACTTATTTCTTCGAGAAGCACATCTGCATATCCCTCTTGCTGAGCATCTCTATCCCCTTCTAGAAGAGGGAACACCCGAAGAAAGCCAGATTCAAGACATACTCGGACAATTTTCTGTAAAGCTAGGCGGAGGGAAACGCGAAGTACCTCTTGCTGACCTCGTGCCTTCTGCTTGCATTAAAGACTTAGCGGACATTCTAGAAGAGTGTCGGCGCGAAATGTAGCTCTGCCGATTGCTTATTTAGTTATCGTTATCCACTGGCTACTCACCTATCGGTCACTCATTCAAACCCTACAGATTATTAAGCAACCTGTACAGCATCGTCTTAGGCTACTCTGTCAGGCTTTCAAGGCATAAAGCTGTAAACCAGGGCAAAACCTAGGGGCATTGAAGCCGCTAAGGATGGAGCATTCTTATCTCTATTCTTCGTCGTCCTCTTCGTCATCTTGAGGGTAGTAAAAGCTTGTAGAACGTCCGGTCAGAATAGACTTACCGAGAGAAAGCGCTCGTTCCGCTTGCAGCCGTGCTTTGGAACTCCATGCTGCCCGGTGCATGCTGCGCTTTGATTTTGATCGTTTCTTCTTAGGAACAGCCATGACTGCGATCGCCAAATTTTTTCACAACCTTTCAATACTAGTCTATCTACTCGCCTGATGTCTAGTCTTTCATTTCTGTGTCACCAAAATGAAAGGGGGTTGTGGTGCCTGCACGACAGGCATATTTCCACTCGGCTTCACTGGGCAATCGATAGGGGCGTTTGGTATAGGTCGAGAGGCGCTTGCAAGACTCCGCAGCATCATCCCAGGACACCGTTTCTACCGGACGGTCATCTCCTTTGAAGCGCGAGGGGTTTTCGTCGAGTGGCTGGTCTTCCTGAGGCAACCCTGCGACGATGCGCCACTGCGCCTGAGTCACGGGATATTTCCCCATCCAGAACCCTGTAACTTGCACGAGGTGCTGTGGGCCTTCGCTGCTGTTCCGATCGAGTTCGTCTTCTGGAGACCCCATCAGAAAGTCTCCTGCGGGTATCTGCATCATTTCAATAGCGACGGTGTCGCTCAACCGCTCCCGGAAAAATCGCACCTCAAGGGTTTGTTTGGTGATCTTGATTTGGGGTTTGAAGGTGGGGGGTGGGGCTGACATGGCGGATTTTGGATTTTGGATTTTGGATGGGTAAGCGAATCTTAGAGCATCTGGTGGGTGGTGCCCACCCTACATCAACTACTGCATCAACTGGTGGGCTGGTGGGTGGTGCCCACCCTACATCAACTTTGTGCTGTCTAATTTTTTGTCTTTCTCTCGTGCCACGTTATTTGCCTGGTCGATCATCAAAAGTTGGGAAGATCCGTTTAGCAACAGTTCTATCAGTGAACTTGTCGGTTTTTGTCCAGGGCGATCAATCACTAAAGGAGCGATATCAACCCTAGATGATGGATACACAAGATATGGGCGATCGCCCACTCCACTGATCACTCACTCTGCTGGCTGTTCGTTGATAGCCACGCTCGTAAATCTTCCACTGTACTGAAATCGAGCAATGCTTCGCCTAATGCCTCTAGCTGCTCTAGGGGCAATGCACTGATTTGGGTCTGCTCTGCCGCTGAAACGGTGCCCAATCGTCGGGTTAATAGCCGTAAAATAACGAACGCTCGCCTTCCTCTCGCCCTTCTTCTCGCCCTCGCTCGATGCCTCGCTGCTCAATCTCTTGCTCTAACTCTAAGAATGCCTGCGATAATGCCATCTTCAATTCCTCCTCTTCTTCTCCCTCGTACCCAACTTGCTCACTGATCACCTTCCAATTCGATAGTACTCGCAATGCCTTCTCACGGCGCGCATCGTCCACGGGCATGGCCATGATCTCGGCCGGTATTCGACTCATCCGCTTCTTCCTCTCATCAATACTCTTGTATCACATCTCACGATGCACAAGAGCAGCGACTGCCACTTAAAGGCGATCGCCCTGACGACGCGTCAAGTCTCCTTGATTAAGAGAAATTAGCTTCAAGACTTAAAACTATCGCACAAGTCACAGCATATCTTATCTTACTTATTTTACTTTGAATTATACAAAGGGCAATAGGGCAAAAAGAGCAAAGGGCAAAGGAGTCACTGGACGGCGCACACAACACGAAAACCGTTGTTGTTGTAGCGGTAGACGCGATTGAGGTTGTCGCGATACGCAGAGCGGCAATTCCTCGGATTGTAGTACCAAGAGCCGCCGCGACGAACACGTTGACGATCATTGCCTCCTTCTATCCAAACGCTCCCATCGTTTGGTGCTCCCTCATAATTGTCGTGCCAGGGGTCTTGGCACCACTCCCAGACATTGCCATGCATCTCACATAATCCAAAAGCATTGGGGGCATTAAATTGGTCTACAGGGGTTGTTTCTCCTATGCGATCGCCCCTTACCCCACGACCATAAGCTCCATATTTTTCGTCTGTGCCAGAGTAGTTTGCTAATTCAGTACTGATGGTTTCTCCAAAGTGGAAGGGGGTTGTGGTGCCCGCACGACAGGCATATTCCCATTCCGCTTCGCTAGGAAGCCGATAGTGTCGTTTGGTACGCTGGCGTAATCGGCTACAAAACTCCGTCGCATCATCCCAACTCACCCGTTCAACGGGTCTCATGTCCCCCTTAAATCCAGACGGGTCTTCATTGAGTTCCTGGCTAATTTCTAAAGCGCTGGTATCCCAGGAAATAACTTGTCGCCATTGTGCCTGGGTGAGCGGATAGCGCCCCATGAAAAAGGTGGGTACGGTGACGGTATGTTGGGGGCGTTCTTTGTCAAAACTTTCTGCTTCACTCTTTGGCGAACCCATCTCAAAGGTTCCACCTGAAATCAACACCATCTCTAAACGAACACCATTCC
>CAYXJG010000243.1:0-8384 GCA_964465285.1 uncultured bacterium | reverse complement strand
CTCTAAACTTCGAAAATACTAACATTTTTTTAAGATGGGCTTCTAATGGGTTGCCCCCGGCGACATGATTTCAGGGTGCTCTTGGATTAATTTCTTAGGATTAATAGGCTCTTGCTTACTCCTCTGAGCAATGACTCGAGCCGGAATGCCAACAGCTACAGAGTAGGGGGGGATATCCTTAGTAACAACTGCACTCGCCCCAACAACGCTTCCTTTACCGATAGTAACGCCATCTAAGACTTTGACTCCCGTACCTAGCCAACAATCATCTTCAATAGTAATTCCCTTGTTCGTAAAACCTTGCTCTCGAATTAAAACATTGGGATCTTCAAATATGTGATTGTTCCCATAAATGCCACAGTGGGAGGAAATCAAGCAATAGTTTCCAATTTTGACCGGACCTGGTCCGGCAATGCACGTGGCAGGGCCAATGTAAGTTAATTTACCAATTTCAATATACCCATTCTCATGGACGGTAACGGTAACATTTCGATCCAGGTAGGCACATTCTTTGAGGCAGATCTTGCTATTGGTATGCCAACCATTCAAGTACACGCCATGATGCAACATGGCCCGCTTTCCTAATTCAATAGACGCAGCAGACTTTATTTCTACGCCCGTTTCAATAAACGCCAAAAGCCCCATCTTGGAGAACAGAGGTCGATACATTAAATTCCGCAATGCAGCACCAATTAGCCCAGGCACCCAACCTACGCTTTTAAGGATGGCAGATTCAATAAAATACGAAAAGATAGAACGTGGTTCATAGTGAATGAGAAATCTAGTTCTCCGAATAATCAGTTTTTCAATAACAGGTAGGTTAAAGGTTAATAAATCTTTTTGGTACTTCTTAAATTTCGCCTTCAGATATGTGATGTCTTGGGATGACATTGCTGCTCTCCTAATAATGAGATGTTAACAATAGAAATCGACAGTTGCTAGGCAACGAAGTCTAACTTTGTTAGTAGTAAAGACTGAAACCCAAGAATGATCTCAATTAAGTCCAGGTTTCTAAGTATCACTTGATTGCTTATTCGCCATATCTCCAGCATGGGATCAGGCAGCCGTAGATGTTAGCTTTTGCCGTTTTATAGTCAAGTAACGGTCAAGAGTATTCCACATGAGCCAAGCTGACAACTTAATCTTACTTGGCAGTGAAATCCCCTTCGCTGCCCATAATCTTCGCTGCAGAAATGCCGTCCGAACCCATCGTGCCTTCTTGATATAGAGGGGATTTTCAATGAGCTGGATCTTTGCCATCTTCTGCACATCCTTAAGGGTAGACATGCCACCAGGAGCAGAACTCATAAGCGGTTTAGGGATGGAGTAGAATTCTCCTTTTAAGGCTAATGTCCCTAGAAAAATATGATCCCAATCTAGACAATTGGGCTGGATGTTCATTGCCTCTCGGAGAACCCAGGACTTGATGACCCCATAAATCAAATCACCAATTGCTGCCTGGTCAGTGTAAATCGAGGATAGATATTTTTGATATCGTTCAGAAGGACTCAAGCCAACCGTAGTGCAGCCATAGTCAGTTTTTAGAATTTGCCGTGAGTCGGGATCAATTAGCTGCGAATAAGAGTTAACAAGGACTAGGTTAGGCGATTGATTCGGCTGTTGAAAGATGTTGAGACATGCCTCTATGTAGTTTTCAGCGCGGATATCATCATCGGCAGCCCAAGCAAAGAATTCCCCTTGGGAGACATCAAAAACAAATTTGAAATTGTAAAACATGCCCAGGTTTTCTTCCTGGCGAAAATACCTGATGCGGGAATCCTTTGCCATAAACTCCTGTGCAACCTTCTCTGTTTCTGGCTCAGGGGAACAGTTATCAGAAATAATAATTTCTAGGTTGGAATAAGTTTGGCGGGTAAGACTAGCTAAGGTCGCTCTGAGCCGTTGAGGACGTTTATAGGTCGGAATACCAATACTGACCAGTGGAGAGTAACTCGAAACCATAGTTTAATCGCTACATGTAAGACAATTTAGAAACGTTGCTTTTGGGTTGATAGACTAAACTTTTGATTGGGTCAAATCCTGATTGCGGCTATCGCCTGGTAAACTTGCTAAAACATCATTACGGACTTGATGCCAAAAGTTACCGCGATGGCGAGTACTGTTTTCATATAAATATGCTTTGGCTGCATCAGTAAGGGTATAGAGTTCTGGCGATCGCCCCACTAATTGGGGGCGTAGCCTCCAATACATTTTGAGACCATCAACAATGCCTTGGAATGTCTGTGGAAGTAGCTTATTGTATGTACCCTTCACTAGATATCCCAAAATAAAGGTCAAAACCTTCAACGGATTTTGGGTATATTTCAACTGCATATAAATTACATTACGGACAAGATAGTAAAAGCGTTTATCTTCCCATCGTACTCTCGCTTCTGGGGACACTTTATGACGTACTCGGATCAAGGGATCATAAATAATCTTGTATCCCAAGTTAATTACTCGATAGGAAAAGTCTGTTTCTTCCCAGTAGAAGAAAAGTTCAGCATCATAGCGGTTGGCTTGTTCAAATACACTGCGCCGAATTGCATGACCGCAGCCGCAAAAGCAAGTTGCAAGGAATCGCTGATCTCGGATCTTCTTCAATGACTTAGGATAAGCCCAGGAGTATTCGTCGTCTTCATGGGTGTAGAAGTTCATAATGCGAAACCCAATCACTCCGACATCAGGTTCTGCTTCAAAGACTTGAACAACTTTAGCCAGTGCGTAGGGCGATTCAAAGACAGCGTCGTTATCAATGCTGACCGTGTACTCTGACGTGCCAAGCTCTATGCCGACATTCCGCCCCCCAGGAACACCAATGTTTTGGTCAAGCGCTTCGATATAAATATTTGGATAAGGTTGAGTGGCAGCTTGGAGTTTTGCCAAATTATCAGGGGTGCTCCCTTGGTCAACGATCCATATTTTCAGGTCAATACCTTGCTGCTCCAATAGGCTGTCGATCGTTTCAATTGTCATCTCCGTTCGGTTCCAGGACAGGAGAATGACATCGACAGTAGGCAGGGTTGAATTAATTGACTCACCCATAATATTTATAAACCTCAAGAATTATCAGTTACCAATGCCATTAAGAATAAATAAATGATGAACTGAGACAGATGCAATGAGCTCCGCTGATGCCCTGATAGGCTTCAGCGTTGGTCATAAGCAGTCGGTCGCATCCTTGCAAAAGCTCGGCTTGCCATGTAAGACAGATCGCCCTGAACCATCAGGAATGCCCATTGCCGTAAGCGATAGATGAAACGCCAGAATGGATAATCTGCCCGCTTCGTAACAGCAGCCATCTGCGGAATGCTAAGTAGTTCTGCCCGAGAGCGATCGGAAGATGTTTTAGCCTGACGATGACATCGGTAAGTGCCTAACACCTGCCGCAAGAACGAGAACTTAGCTCCATTTTCCATAAAGCGGATCAGGAGCTCTCTATCCATGGAGTAGTGAAGATTTTCGTTCACGTTTCCAACGTTCAATTGGAGTTGCCGTCGCCAAAAGACAGCGCTTTGAGCAACGATATGAACCGTTTCATATAAAAATGCACGGGGATGAAAGGGAACGGAACGTACCTCTGTTAGGGTTGTCCCTATTTCATCAGTGATCTTGACGTTCCCATAGAGGACATCAACGCTGGGATCAGATGACATCCTTTGCGCGACCGCAGCGATCGCCCCTGGTTCATAAGTATCATCGCTGTTAAGCCACGCTAAGATTTCACCGGTGCCTCGGGCAAACCCCTTGTTTACAGCATGAGTTTGTCCCCGATCGGGCTCACTAACCCAGTAGGATAGCCACGGCTCATACTTACGGATAATGTCAACGCTGCCATCACTACTGTTCCCATCAATAATGATGTACTCCAAGTTGGGATACCCTTGAAGCAGCATCGAGCGGATCGTCTCTTCAATAAAGTCTGCCTGGTTATAGGATGGCGTAACAATGCTCACCTTAGGCCAAGGCTGACCATTGGGTTGCCGCTCAGGAAGACGTGGACTCTCCTCAGTCCAAGGCCATCCAGATTTACCCTCAGGTGGAGGTGGCAGTTCCTGTAGGGTTGGGCATTGCATCATCGTCGTGAACTCCAGATTATCGTGATTGGTTCTAAACATTTCTTTAGTTCGATAGCTACCCTGGGGTAACTTGCTCAGATTTGCAAGATTTTGTGATAGAGACCTTCATCACAGAACCGCTTGCGTGAGTGATGTTCTGTAGAATTTTGCTTAAGGAAACCGGTAGAAAGTAAAAATCATAGAGAGTAGCTTGAACTGGCTAACGTGATAGTTAACTCGTAAATATGCTTTCTCTCTGGAGACCTAAAGGTATAGTTCTGCCAAAAGTGAAAAGCCAAGCTTCCTGCTGGGTCGCGACCAGATTAGGATCGCGTCTAAGTAACTAGTATTAACGGAACAAGCTCCTCCAGTGTGCATTTATACTCAGCTGAGGTCAAAACTGGTCTCCGCTCTTTGTTGACAACCAGTATCGAACGGGTGCATCCCATTTTTGTTGGGTGGGCGGGCTGCTCCCGCCCACCCAACAAAACAAAATTAATCAATTTGCAAAAGTGGAATGCTCCCTATCGAACAAGCATGTGACAAAAAAATAACGGCCTAGATCTAGGTATAGCAGCCTTCTCCCCAGCTAGAACTAGCAAAAGGATGAAACTTATTTTTAACTTTATATTAGTTTTTTAGATTCAATTTTATGTAAGTCTTTTGTTAAAAAACGAGAATTCACGACTTGGCAAGTTTCACGCAAAAATAGGGGTTTGGGGCGCGCTCCGCGCGCCCCAAACCCCTATTTTTGCGTTATGAATTTGAGAACTTTGCCAAGTCGTGAGAATTGATTGCTCTGATTCAGTCAGATTTTTCCAGGTCTCATTGCTTAGGCCAGCTGTCGCATAATGCGAGCTTCCATCGTACTGGCGAGATAGTGACCCTGCATGACGCTGCTAGTCATGTAGTAGCTCTGCTCAGTGACCTGATGCAGGGTTTCAAATCCCGTGCGGCGGTGGCGATCGCCCAACACCCAAAACCGCTGCACGATGGACTCAGGAGCAATCCATCCTTCGCCTTCCACTCGTCCAAGAGAACTGTGCTGGAGCACAAAGGAATACTGGCGATCGCTGGACGCTAAGCGACCTCGGTATTGAAATGAAATCTCCTCTCGCTCGGTTTCTGGAAACACTAATTTTGTCACCTGGGTATACCAGTCATCTCGGCTCCATGCTACTAAAATTCGTCCCTTTACAGGAACAGGCGGTCCGTTGCGTTCAAGCCAATTGCCATTCAATGTCCAACGTCCGGCTTCAAGTAAAAACGTATGAGCCACGATACTATCCCTGTTTGTGTGATTCTAGGTATTGCCGAGAGACCGATCGATATCGTTGCTCATCACGCCCATGGGATCGGGCTCAGCCAATGGCTCTTCCCAGAATTCCTTATCACATCGTATCTTTTGTCAACGCGGGTGTCAGGTGGATTTCACCTAGAGGGGTCTCCTGTGCTGCTCCAGTCACAGAAGGGAGATTACCAGGAAGATCTAGCCACCGCCAGTAGGCTAATACAGCGAATGCGATCGCTTCCTTGTAGTCAGCACTGATGCCCACATCATCAGTTGGTGTGACTGGCGTATCGGGAAGGTGAGCCTGTAGCCGCTGCATCAAATACCGATTATGGCGACCGCCACCACCCACTAGGACGCGATCAGGAGCCTGGGGCAAAAACGTTGTGTAATTCATTGCAATCGAGGCAACGGTAAATTCGGTGAGGGTTGCCAGTGCATCTGTGTCACTTACCTGATGGTGCTTCATGAGTTCTAGGCATTGGCGGGCGTAGTCCGAACCAAATTTTTCCCGGCCTGTGGATTTTGGGGGCGGTTGGTGAAAGAACGGGTCGCTGAGCCACTGATCTACAAGGAATGGATGGGGGGTGCCCGACGCTGCCCAGTCTCCATCCTGATCGTACTGCTGCTGACCATTGGACAGGAGTTGCACGGCGGCGTCAATGAGGGCATTACCAGGGCCAGTGTCCCAGCCCAGGATGGTACGTTCGCCCGGTTGCCCTCTCTGCAAGGGCGGTAGATAGGTGACGTTGCCAATGCCGCCGATATTTTGCATACAGCGGTGTTCCGTCGAGTCGCTGAGGAGCCACGCATCCACGGCGGGAACTAGAGGTGCACCGTGGCCACCCAGGGCAATGTCCGCTGCACGAAAGTTGCTTACGGTCGGAATACCCGTCAGATAAGCGATGATTGCTCCACGCCCAAGCTGAACGCTGTAGCCAAGGGAAGGGGGGTGATTATCTCGTGCCAGGGTGGGTGACCGATGGAACACTGTTTGCCCGTGGGAGCCAATTAGCTCGGCAGGTGAATTCGGCGGGAGATGGTCTAATTGGATTTGCAGAGCGGCGTCCGCAAAGATTTGGGCGATCGCATCATCCAGCTGCACCAACTGTTCCACAGGAAGCGCCTTGCCGTGGCAAACCTCCAGAATGGTGTCCCGCAAGGCAGGCGGGTATGGGTAGGTATCACCCGCGATGAACTGAACGCTCAGGTCGTAGGTGGTGCCCGACAGTTCAACTAAAACCGCATCAACCCCATCAACGGACGTGCCGCTGATGAGTCCAATGACTCGCATCGGTGATTGATTCACAAAATTAGCTTATAGAATTAGCTGACTAAAACGCGATCGCCCTGCACCAGTCGATCGCCCTCAGCCACCACCTGCTGCCGTGCCCACTGGTCTGCCGCCAGAATATCGTCTAGGCTGGGGGACGCACAATTATCCCGTTGATGGCGATCGCACACCCGTTCAATCAACTGGGGAATGTTGAGGAACTGAATTTTCTCCTCCAGGAACAGGGCAACAGCCTGCTCATTGGCAGCGTTTAGTACCGCAGGCATGGAACCGCCTGCCCGTCCTGCGGCATAGGCGAGGTTCATGCAGGGATATTTTTTGTGATCGGGTTCCCGGAAGGTCAAATCGCCCGCTTTCACCAAATCCAGCGGCTCCCAATCGGTGGCGATGCGCTCCGGCCAGGAGAGAGCGTAGAGCAGAGGCAATCGCATGTCAGGCCAGCCCAGTTGCGCCAGCACCGAGGTATCCTGCACTTCTATCAGGGAATGAATGATGCTCTGGGGATGAATCACAATATCGATGTGGTCGTAGTCCAGCCCGAACAGATAATGGGCTTCGATCACCTCCAATCCTTTGTTCATCAGGGTCGCTGAATCGACCGTAATTTTCTGCCCCATCGACCAGTTGGGATGCTTGAGGGCATCAGCCACCTTCACCTCCGGCAGCTTTTCCACTGGCCAGTCCCGAAACGCGCCCCCCGATGCCGTCAGGATAATGCGCCGCAGTCTACCGTCAGGAACCCCCTGCAAACACTGGAAGATGGCAGAATGCTCAGAATCCGCAGGCAACAGCTTCACTTGATGTTCTTCGACCAGGGGCAGAACCACGGGACCACCCGCAATCAGGGTTTCTTTGTTGGCGAGAGCGATGTCCTTCCCGGCTCTAATGGCCGCAATGGTGGGCAAGAGGCCAGCGCAGCCAACAATGCCCGTGACCACGGATTCAGCGTCACCGTAGGCCGCTACTTCTGCCACACCTGCTTCGCCAGCGAGGAGTTGGGGTGGGTTGTCAAGATGGGCGATCGCCCCCTTCAGGTCTTCGAGCCGAGATGTATCGCAAATAGCAGCAATTTCCGGGCGAAACTGTTCAATCTGTTGAGCCAGCAGGTCTACGTTGCGGCGAGCGGCGATACCGACTAGGCGAAACTCGTCGGGGTGGCTGGCAACAATATCCAGGGTTTGGGTTCCGATTGAACCTGTGGAACCAAGCAGGGTAATTGCTTTCACGAGAATATTTTTATGAATAAAACTTAAGGTTTGCTAGCCTCTCCACTATAAAACGCTATTGCACCTGTTCAAAATAGAATCCTGAGGTTCAACAATTCTCAATACGGTTCCGTTCGTGCTCTGCACGACTTAGCAAGTTTCACGCAAAAATAGGAGGCTGGGGGGCATGCTGCTTCTCTATTTTTGCAATGCGCGTAGGTGGGGAAGGATAATCCGCAGATTACACAGATGATCGCAAGTTATAAGGCTCAGTGCTGTCTTAGTCATTTGCGTAATTTTGGCACATTTTCCACGCTGATCTTTCTTAGAGCTGATTGGGGAACATTTAGATGGAGACAGCATCCTTAAGATTACGCAACGCGATTAGTGACTTGCAAGAAAGTAAAGTATCAGGAGAGGGGCTGCGCCCGCCGCCCCTCTCCTCCAGTATCTTTCATTTAGCCGCAGATCCCTTAGTGTCTAAGAGAATGTTTGAAAAGTATTTGATAACACGCTCGAACAATACTGATCCCCCT
>CAYXJG010000242.1:3128-8415 GCA_964465285.1 uncultured bacterium | reverse complement strand
TTAGGGTAAATCCCTCCGGGATTTACCCTAATTTTTAATTTTGACGCTGCACTAGGCACTTATTCTTCGTTAGTGCAGGTACGATGCGATCGCTCGCCATCTTTCCCCCGTACACGTTTCTCGCCACTGGCCCCAGTTGTAGGGCTGCGGCACCTCCCATAATGAAGAGGTTGCACCCCTGCCATCGCAGGTGATGGTCAAGCACAGGCAGGCCGTTGACCACGGGCAGTGGATGCTTTTCGCGGATGTCAGATAACATATCCCAGTGGCACACATCCACTTGGCTGCCTGTCGCTAACCAGATGCGATGGATGGGAAGGTGGGCGATACAGTCGTGGATACCTGCATTGCTGCACTCAACCTTCCAGGCATCTCCCTTCCACTGGGCACTTCGCACTTCGCACTGTTCATACAACACTACTTTTCCCTCATGCTCGAAGCGTCGCAGTCGAGTAAGAATAGCAGGGGTCAGCGACCCGCCATTGCGAGCGGATTGAATCATCCGCCAGCGCTGTTCCCAGCAGGGCTCTGCATAAAATCCCTTCAGGTACTTTGGCCCTAACCAACCGGCATCGGCATCAAACAGTTCTTCGTAGAACCGCCGTCGAGCCATCATGATTACCCGTGCGCCACGGGCGATCGCCCCCAATGCCAGATGCCCACTGGTCAGCCCACTGCCGACAATCAACACCCGTTCCCCTGCCAACTGCAGTCCGCGCAGGTCGATCTGGTGAGAATGGCGCAAGCACTCACTTGGATGGGTAAACGGCAGGGTTCGTGCCCAGTCGGGAAGGTTAGGTGTCCCTCCAGCGATCGCCAGCACTACCCGCTTGGCAACCAGCCATTGACCATCCGCCAGCCACAGCCGAAACCGTTGCTTTCCGTCTGAATAAAACTCTTCAAGCTGCTGCACCATACCCGGAATGACGCACTCTCGAAGCTCCCACCGTTGCATGACATCCTGGCAAAATTCTCGGAATAGCTGGGTTCCGGGCAAGTCATAGGGTGGAAATAGCTCATCCGGTCGTTTCTCTGCAAAGGAGCGGAGGGCATGGGGATTGGGGTCGGGGTGATGCACCGCCGGAGAGCGCAGGTGAGGAATCTCGAATGCGGCAAACTGGTGGTTCCACTGGCGCATCCAGTTCCCAGCCGGGTCGATGACCACAAAACGGTTCCGCATCGTTTTCTTCTTTTGCAGCAAATGAGTCACCAGGGTTAACGCCTGGGGCCCCGCCCCCACAATGGCAATATCGACGGAGTTCGGCAGAGATGGTGGGTCTATGGGCGATCGCATAGCTGAGAACAAAAGAGTTGCACTGAACACTGTAGGTTAATATGATAATGATTATCATTCTAAAACTTTTAACCCGACATTGAAACAGGATCTGATGGATTCCATTGCATTGATTGCGGTAGCAGGGCCGCCGGGTAGTGGCAAAACCACCTGGATTAGCCAATTTCTCAAAGACCCAAGCCGCCTGCTGTTCTACCTTTGCCCAGGGTTGGGCAATGATTCTATTGACCTGATGCGGATTAGCTATCGCTTTCCCTGGGTGTGTCTGATTCCTGAGAGTAAAGCTCAGCAGATTTTGGCAGACCTGCCAGACCAAGCTCTGGTTTATCTAGAGCTGGGCTTTCATTTGGATTTAGCTTCACCCTTTCTAGCGGCGCTGCCTTGCCATCGAGTGGCGGTGCTACCTCCGGGTCTGAAGGAATCGGACTGGCATAACTGGGCCGACGAGGTGATTCCGGGAAATGATATTACCGTACCGGCTCCCGATAATTTACCGGAGTTGTGGCGATCGCCATTGACGGGACAGGTCTTTGATCCCCCCAGTCTGGACGAGATGTTGATTGAACTAACGGGGGGCGCTTATGGGACTGTGCATCGCGTCAAAGGGATTTTTGAACTGCCCGATGGTCGCGCCTTCTATATTGATTTTGCAGAGGGACTACCCGGCATCGAATACACCGAATTGAATCTTCCCCGCTGGCTAGAGGGGCGTCCGGATCGCTTCAGTGGCATTGAGGTGGTGGGCTGGAACCTGGAACAGGAGGCCATTGCCCAGACCGTGCTGGATGGGTGTTTATCGAATGAGGCGATCGCCCATTACCAGGAACAGTACAACGCCCTAATTTCTGATGAAACCAACCTAGAGGAGAGTGTCTTGGCATGAAACTAGCCGTTATTTCCTGCATTCACGGCAACTATGAAGCGTTGAATGCGGTGTTGTCTGATATCGATGCTCAAAAGGCAGACCAGATTTACTGCCTGGGCGATCTGGTCGGTTATGGCCCCCATCCCAATGCCGTCGTGGAGCTGATTCGTTCCCTCGATATTCCCACCGTTCAGGGCTGTTGGGATGAAGATATTGTCGAGGGGTTGAATGCGTGCGAATGCAGTTATCCGTCTCAATTAGCGGAGAAGCGCGGGCGACTGGCCCATGAGTGGACGAACAATGTCATTCATCCAGAGGTGCGGGAGTATCTGGCAACGCTACCCATGACCTTGCGCCTAGACAATCTTTGCTTTGTGCATGGCAGTCCCAATAGCCAGCACGAATACCTGTTGCCCAGCATGGATGGCTTTGCGGCCCTGGAACGAGTCCTGGCAACGGATGCGGATGTTATGTTCTGCGGTCATACCCATGTTCCCTATGTGCGGAGCCTGGAAGATGGCACCTTAACTGTCAAGGTTCAGCAGCCGGGTCAAGATGAACGGGAAACCCAGTTCAAGACGCCATTGAAGCAAATTGTGAACGCTGGGTCAGTGGGCGAACCCCGGCATGGTCGCCCCAATGCCACCTATGTGATTTACGACACTGATACGGCTCAGGTCACCTTACGAGAAGTCTCCTATGACTACCAAAAAACTTGCGCGGCCATCATCTCCAAGGGATTACCACCGATTTTTGCATGGCGATTAGCACAGGGCATGGAGTTTGCGGAGCGGGCGGATGATTCGAGTCATGTGTGTCAGCGGTGAGTAGGCGGGGAGTGGGGAGTGGGGAGTGGGGAGTGGGGAGTGGGGAGTGGGGAGTGGTGCAGGTGAGGAGGTGACTGGATGCAGTGGGCGATTTTGAGTGGAATTGAAGGAAACCTGGCGGCGTATGAGGCGGTGTTGCAGGATATCCGACGACAGCGTAACTCGGTTACGGCGCTCTATGTTCTGGGAGATGTGATTGGGCTGAAGGGAGACAACGAGGGAGTGATTCGGCGGCTGCGATCGCCGCGCACGGGCGAACTTGACCCCCAGGTTTGTATAGGCTGGTGGGAGGAGCAATGTTTCAGTCTGCATGGGCTGAGTGGACTGCCGGATGCCCCCGAACTGCTGGCACAATTTGGTGGCGATGGGGTGAAACACCTGTGGGAATCGGTATCGCGGGAGTCGGTGCGGTGGTTGCGATCGCTCCACTTCGGCTTTCATGAACTGGATTGCTTGCTGATTCACGGCAGTACTGTCAGCTATGCCGATGAACTGACACCAGAAACACCTGCGATTCAATTGTGCGATCGCCTCATCCGTGCTGACGCGAATACCTTATTTTGTGGGCGATCGGGGCTGACCTTTGAGTGTTGGATAACGCCCAACGAACTCCGCTCCACAGTCACAACCCTGGACGAAACGCAAGAGCCACAGGAGCAAGGCAAAACGCCCCGCCGCGTGGTGGGTGTTGGCTCCGTTGGTCGCACTCCGAAACAAGCGACCTACACGCTCTACAACCCCGCTAATAATCAAGCCATCTTTAGAACTGTTGATTCTGCTTTGACCTACTTTTCAAGAAACAACGATGCAGAGTAATATAAGAAAATGCAATGTTAATTGAAGGCTTTAGAAGAATTATGACACCCTCTTTGGCAAACTTTTTTTACAGTCTGCTCGCTGGAGCAGTTATCGTCGTTATTCCCGTTGCTGTTGCACTAATTTTCATTAGCCAAAGTGACAAAATTCAGCGTGGCTAACCTGAGCGCTAGAGAACTCCAATCATTGTTTAGTGCTTAGAGCGTGTTTGAAAAGTATTTGATAACACGCTGGAACAATACTGATCCCCCTAAATCCCCCTTTTCAAGGGGGACTTTGAACGTGATTCCCACCTTTTCAAGGGGGGCAAGGGGGATCTGAAGTAGCACTGAGGACTTCTCAAACATCCTCTTAGGAGCGAGAATTAAATGATTTAAACCAGCTTTTGGTGGAGTGGCGTGGCATTGCCGCATACTCCACCACGAGCATATTTTTATTATTCTTGCTCCTTATGTGATTTAGCGGAATGAGTTTTTTCTGAAGACTCGTTAGGATAGATATAAGTGCCATTAGATTCAGGCGAATGGAGTTAAGGCGAAATGGTCAATTCTGATTTCGGACCAGCTTTTATATTGGGAATTGCGCTCGTCCTTTCCGGGGTTGCGCTGTATGGGATGCGGTCATTTCGGCCCGAGCTGTCTAGGGATCACGATATTTTCTTTGCGGCGATCGCCCTTGTCAGTGGTTTGATCCTGATGTTTCAGGGGTGGCGGCTTGACCCGTTACTCTTCCTTGGGCAGTTGTCCCTTGCTGGTTCGGCGGCATTTTTTGCGTTTGAGAATATTCGGCTTCGGGGCGCAACAGCAGAGCAAGCAAAGCGAAACACCCCTATTGTCGATGATGAGCGTCCAGTAAGCCGCCGATACGAGTACGATTACGAAGCAGAGGTTGATGAACTTCCCTATTCTGAGCGTCGTGCCTCATCTCGCCGCATCCGAGAAAGTCGTGATGCGCAGAGTATGCCATTCGAAGACTATCGCGATGATAGACGGCGACGGCCTTCTGGTAGCAGCCGTCGTCGCATTGAGCCTGAAGATGCCTATCGCCCATCCTACGAGCCTGAATCTCGCTCTCGTCGCCGTTTGCCCTACTCTCCCCGCCGCGATGGCGAGCGGAAACGCCCCACAGAAAATGCGTCTGCGGCGTCCACATGGAGTGAACCTGTTCAAGACGAATGGGAGGCTCCGCCTGAGCAGGCTGCTCGTCCAACATGGGATGTTAGGTCTACAGATGTAGATGTCCGCGCTGTGGAGGACGTCGGTGAGCCTTCTTCTTCTGCTGAGCGAGGTTCGTCCACCTATCGATCGGGAGGTCGTGAACCCAAATCACTGTCTCGATACCGCCGTCGTCGCGCAACATCCGCCAGTCAGCACTCCTACCGTAAGCCTACGCAGGGTGAGGAAGATGATTATGCTGATTATCAGCCGATGGGTTCGCCTGATGGGGACCTAGAATCTGATGATAACTATGGCGATCGCTACCGCT
>CAYXJG010000242.1:0-3028 GCA_964465285.1 uncultured bacterium | reverse complement strand
GGCGATCGCTACCGCTGAAAGGTGAGAGTGGTGAAGTAGCGCGGCATCGCCCCAAAAAGCCGCTAAACCCGAACTCAGGTTATGGCCTTACGGGCTCAGGTTTAAGATTGTATCCCTGGCTGCGCGGGGGATACAATCTCCTCCAATGTCCTAACTTAAGTGCATATTGCTATAGACTACATCTGCCTTTATGAGCAGTTTGCTGTCGATGATTGACCTGCGATAAAAAAGCTGGACGATGCAGTGAGTCTGGCAGTAATCAGGGAAAGGAGATTGTTTAATGAGAATATTGGGCGATCGCCCGCTGCTGCATAGTCTTAAAGATATTGTAAAAGCCATTGCTGCGAGATGGCGTGAGGCTGACATCTAATCCGGTTCGCTGAATAAAGTCGGGGGACAGTTGCACCACAGTCTCTGGTGTAACCCCATTGAGTCCTTCCATTAACAATCCCACCAAGCCTTTGGGAATTTGAGCATCAGCATCAGCATGGTAAACAATTCCTCCGTCTTGAAGAGTGGCAGTCAGATACACCTGAGAGACGCAGCCTGGCACACGATGATCGGAAATCTTGTCAACTTCTGGAAAGGGCGGCACTCGTTTGGCAAACCAAAGCAAGTACTCATAGCGCCGTTTCGGTTCAGTGATGCGCTGAAACTTTTGAAGAATTCGTTCAAGGTTGGGGGGAAGTTGCTGGGCAGTAGAAGTCATAATGCGTGTTCAACTGATAGTTATTTGGGCACGGCTGGTAGGGTGATATTCCTTGGAAAAATTGCGGGTTAGATCAGCGATCGCTGGTCAAGGGCGGTCTGCATTTTTTCCTGTAACTCCGTCAGGGAAAGTACGCCTAGCTCTCCCGACTGACGCGATCGCACACTTAGGGTTTGCTGTTCCACTTCGCGCTTGCCCACCACTGCTACCACGGGAATTTTGTCTAGCTCAGCCGTGCGAATTTGTTTACCAAGGCGATCGCCACTGGCATCCACCTCTACTCGAAAGCCCCATTCTTGGAGTTTTTGAGCAATTGCCTCAGCATAGGAACGCTGCTCATCACTCACGGGCAACAACCGCACCTGCACCGGAGCCAGCCACAGGGGGAAATCACCGGCATAGTTCTCTACCAAAATGCCAAAAAACCGCTCCAGAGAACCAAAAATGGCCCGGTGAATCATGATCGGACGCTGACGCGATCCATCCGCCGCTACATAGTTCATATCAAACCGTTCTGGCAGGTTAAAATCCACCTGAATCGTGGAACATTGCCACAGCCGACCAATGGCATCCTGAATTTTAATATCAATTTTTGGACCATAAAATGCGCCGCCCCCGTCATCGGTGACATAGCTCCAGCCCTTGATGTTGAGGGCTTCTACTAGAGCATCCGTTGCTAATTGCCAGATGTCATCGCTTCCCACTGACTTGGCTGGGCGCGTTGAAAGATTCACTTCATACTGAGTAAAGCCAAAATCCGACAGGATCATTTCCGTCAGATTTAGCACTCCCAAAATTTCTGGCGACACTTGCTCTGGCAGACAAAAGATATGGGCATCATCCTGGGTAAAACCCCGCACTCGCATTAGCCCATGTAACACTCCCGATCGCTCATAGCGATATACCGTCCCCAACTCTGCCCACCGGATCGGCAATTCGCGATAAGAATGCAACCGATTTTGATAAGTCAACACATGAAACGGGCAGTTCATTGGCTTGAGCTGATAGTGCTGTGCCTCAATTTCGATGGGATCAAACATATTCTCCCGGTAAAAATCGACATGCCCTGATGTCTTCCACAAATCCAGATGGGCCACATGGGGCGTGTACAAAAGGTCATAGCCCGCTGCCAGATGTGCCGATCGCCAATAGTCTTCAATGAGCAACCGCATCCGCGCTCCCTTAGGATGCCAGAATACTAATCCCCCTCCAGCATCTTCTTGAATGCTAAACAGATCTAACTCTTGCCCTAGCTTGCGGTGATCGCGGCGCTTGGCTTCCTCTTTCTGGTGTCGGTAGGCTTGCAGTTGTTCCGGGGTTTCCCAGGCTGTGCCATAGATACGCTGCAACTGGGGCTTGGCCTCGTCCCCACGCCAGTAGGCGCCCGCCACACTTTCCAGCACAAAGGCATCAGGATTGATCTCGCCTGTGAAATTAAGATGAGGCCCTGCACACAAATCCCACCAGCAATCTTTGCCCATTGTCCGCTGGGTTAGATTGTCAGAACCGATATGAAACAGAGAAGCTTCCGATACGTCTTTCAGCATGTCTGCACAGCCAATGAAATAACGAGTAATGGGTTCATTAGCGGGAATGCTGTCTAGAATTTCTTGCTTGTAGGGTTCTTGGAGTGCCGCAATTTCTGCCTGAATTTCTTCCCGGTCTACGACTTCTCGGATAATGGGTAGGTTGGCATGAATGATCCGCCGCATCTCTGCCTCAATCTGACGTAAATCTTCTGGGTTAAAGGGCATAGAGCGGTCAAAGTCGTAGTAAAACCCAATTTCTGTCCAGGGCCCAATCGTAACCTTGGTTTCGGGAAACAAAGTCTGCACCGCCATCGCCAGAACGTGGGCACAGGTATGCCGAATCCGCAGCAAGGTCTGCGGGTCGCTCTGAGTGAGCAAAGAGGTTTGAGGAGACTGAGACAGGGCAATCATACCGATTCGCAGCTAGAATGATTATCGTTTTCAATTTAACATTAATCTTCCCCTGCCTGCGCGACTTTCCCAGGCAAACCCTAAGCTTCAATAAAGCGGTGTTCTCCATCATTAGCGGTTACATTTTCGTATAACCCCTTGCTTCGGCGTACCAGTTTTGTGAAGCCCATACTCTCGTAGTCACTATCTGACTTAGGAACCGCAGCCCCTCCAGAGCCGATAATCAGCCGTTTAACGGAGGCATTCACGTCAGTCTCGCCAGGATCACAACTTGGCAAAGTTCTCAAATTCACAACACAAAGATAGGGGTTTGGCGCGCGCTCCGCGCGCGCCAAACCCCTATCTTTGCGTGAAACTTGCCAAGTCGTGCAGGACCACA
>CAYXJG010000241.1:0-8434 GCA_964465285.1 uncultured bacterium | reverse complement strand
ATAGACGCCGTGTTCTGGTGAGACGGTTGGACGATACTCAGCAAGAGCGCGGCCCCAAGGCGTTTTAACCGATAGAGCAGCAGCAGATTTTGACAAGGGGGCAGGTTGAGAAGACATGGCAGACTCAATGCTCAATTTTCGGTATGGTAGTGGTTTCAGCCGTTAAAGGCGCTGCTACTGACGATTTCGTCTTCGCAGGCAGTCCAGCATTTGCTGTTTCACAGCTTTTGCCCACCGCTCAAAATCCTCTGAGGTGCCTGTGCCACTTGAGGACTGGGCTTTTCCCACTTGAGTTTTATGTGGCGTTTTGGAATCCATATCAATCACCACTGAAAGCTGACCGTTGGGATGTCATTGTCGGCATGACCTAACCTTCACTGGACAGCGTTAAGACAAAAGCTAAATTCTCAGTTGCTGCCAACGCATGGGGAGCATTGGCTTCCATAAAGATAAAAATCCCAGGCTCTAGGGCAATCTTTTCCCCTTTCAGCGTGAGCCAACCAGTGCCATCGACTACCTGCACGGTAGCGTTGCGAGTCGAGGTATGCTCCGAAATTTCGGTATTCGCAGCGAGGCAGAACAAACTGTATTGGCAGACCTCACTTTTCCAAATTACTTTGCTCAGAACGCCAGACTCTGGATAAGTCAGATGGTCTTTTAGGGAAAGGAAAGGAGTTTGTGAGGAAACAAGAGCGGTTGTCATCTTTCATCCTCCTTTCCTTGCAGTTAAAACCACATAACCCAGGTCAGAACCATAGCGAACAAAAGTCCTATGCATGTCGAGAATGCGTTGTCGCAATGGTGGTTGGGTGAGCATATGCCAACCGATATTAATGAGGGTAGGCACGCCTTCTTCTTGGGCAATGCGACCCGGATTGAGTAAAGCCATAGGACCAGTATCCTGATTTTCGACGGCGAGGCCAGCCTGTTGACACAGAGCAACCCAGCCATTGGCGGGTAAAGGAGCGGCATTGACGCGAATTGTCGTGGACAGATCACGGTGAATGGAGTCGATATTGGCACCCTCTGCGCGTAGTTCATGACTGAGAAATTGACCACCGGGTTTGAGGCGATCGCCAATTCCCTGCAAAATCTTGGCTTTCCCCGCTGCTGACTGCATCGTCAAGATGGCCTCAGCCAAAACATAGTCGAATTGTTCAGAAATTTGCTCCAGGTGAAAAATGTCACCCTGAATGATTTCGACTTGATTGCTTAACCCAGCGGCGGCAACATTGGCTTGAGCACGAGCTACACTCTCAGGATTTTTCTCGACGCCCACAACGCGCACGCCGTAGCGCTGGGCGAGGGCAATGGCACTGTAGCCAAAGCTAGCCGCCAGTTCGAGTACGGTTTCTCCAGGCTGAAAGTTGGCCCAGGAAAAAAGCTGCTCGGTGGCAGTATACCCACCTGGACGTAGGGCTTTTTTGCCCGCTGCTGCCAGTACCTGATGTCCTGGAGCCGTTTTAAAGTTGAGTCGAGTTTGAGTCTGAGTCATGGTTTGCACCTCAATGACAAGATTGATTGTTGATTGAGAGGTTGATCATGGGATAAAACAGCGATCAGCAACGATAGGAATCATTGCCGATCGCACAAAGTCTATTAGCTTGGGACTGTTTCAGCCGGTTCTAGTTCAGCCGACTGGGCCTGAGTGGGCGCTTGAAAAATGCCGACCACGGCTTTGCCAATGCAATAGATCAGCATCATTGCGCCCACAGTAAAGATGATGTCTCCTGGAATGCGGAGCCAGACAGTCCACTGCATCCAGGGGGAACTAATCACCTCAGCACTGCGGGCATACCAGGTGCCATGGTTAATCGATTGCACCAGTTGATAAAAGCCGTTGGGAATCAGTCCAAACACCATCATCGCGACCAATCCCCCGTTGATCCACCAGAAGGAGAAGTTGAGGTTCCTCTCATCCCAAGCGCGATCGGGGGTAATTTCCCGCAGGGCAAACAGCATCAGGGCGATCGCCAGCGAACCATACACCCCATAGAGGGCGGAGTGGGCATGAATCGGCGTGGTATTGATGCCCTGGGAGTAGTAGAGCACAATGGGGGGATTAATCAGGAAGCCAAACACCCCAGCCCCCACTAGATTCCAGACACAGGTAGCGATGAAGAACTTCAGCGGCATCCGATAGAATCCTTGAGCCTCTTGAGATAGTTTCAAAGACTTCACCACTTCAAAGCCGATCAGCGTTAACGGCACGACTTCGAGCGCAGAGGCCACCGACCCCATCGCCGTGATAAACACCGGGGTGCCCGCAAAGTACAGGTGGTGGAGCGTACCAATGACCCCGCTGCCGAGATAGAGAATCGTGGTGAGATAGGTGGCCCGTAGCGCCGTGGAGCGCTTGAGAAATCCAAGTTCGCTGCACAGGTAGGCGATCGCCACCGTAGCAAACACCTCGAAGAATCCTTCCACCCAGAGATGCACTACCCACCAGCGCCAGTACTCCGCAATACTGACGGGAGTGTGGTTGGTGTACATCAAACCCGAGGCATAGAACAGGGGAATCGTAATGGCGCTGTACAGGAAAAAATGATTCAGTCCGGTCTTGCTGCCTTCGGCCTTCAGCGCGGGCTTCAGTGCCCGGAACAATAGCCAGAGCCAGAACACCATGCCGCCAATCAGCAGGAACTGCCAGAGACGACCCAGTTCAACATACTCATAGCCCTGGTGGCCAAACCAAAAGCTCTTGTCGCCCAAGTACCCTTGAACGCCTGCCCAAGAACCCACTAACGAACCGACAACCACAACGGTCAACGCCGCCAGCAAGCCACCATTGCCCCAGGCTTGAAACTTGGGTTCATGTTTGCCAAAGCGCGGGCCAAAGTACAGTCCGGCGGCGAGCCAGCAGGTGGCAATCCAAAAGACGGCCAGTTGCAAGTGCCAGGTGCGCGATGCCGCGTAAGGCAGATAGCTTTGAATCGGCACCCCGTAAAAGCCATCGCCCTCCACCGCATAGTGGGCGGTCACCATCCCCATGACAATTTGCACAAAGAACAACGCCATCGCCACCCCAAAAAACAAACTGGTGACTTTTTGGCTGGGGGTGGCAATGCGAATGGCGGGCCGGGTCGTTACCGCCTGGACTTCTTCGGCATCTTCTTGGGTAAGATAAACAAATAGAAATAGAGCAATCCCGGCAATGAGCACAATCACCGAGACGATTGACCAGATGACGAATTGTCCTGGAGCCTGGTTGCCAATCAACTCGTCGTGGGGAAAGTTCGCGGTGTAAGAAAACGGTGCATTGGGCCGCTGGGCCGCCGCCGTCCAGGCTGTCCAGCTAAAAAACGCTGTGACATCGCGAATTTGCGTTTCGTCAGTGAACCAACCACTGGGGATGGAATGCACCGCTGAGCCCCGAGACAGTAGCGTTTGATAGTCCGAAAAAACCTGCCGCAATCCCTGGGTCTGGGCCGCCGTTAGCATTAACTGACCCGTTTCTGCATCATATCGATTGGTCTTAAAGGCGTTGCGTAGCTCGACCTGTAGCAAGGCGCGATCGCTCTCTGGCAGCGCGTCCCAGTCGGCCTGGTCAAAATTTGAATCGCCGTTATACAACACCCCTGCTGTGGATAAACCCCAGCGGTGCAGTACATCAGCCGTCCAATCGGGGGCCAGGTAGCTGCCATGGCCCCAAATGCTGCCAATGTGTTGTCCGCCTCGGGCCAGGTACGTTTCTTGACCCGATTGAATCGTTTCCTGGGTAAAAACAACCTCCCGCTGAGGCGACACCACCGTGGCCGGTATCGGCGGTGCATTTTTATAAATCGCGGCCCCAGCAGAAATTAAAACCGTAAAGGTCACAATACAGATCAGGACAAGCCAAGCTGGGAGGGGAAATCGCAGGGCATGCTTACGCTCCCTGACCCCAGCCACATCAAAGGTTGGATTTGCCATCGTTGCATCTTAATTCTGTGAACACTCACCAGATTAGGGAGAGCTTCTACAAATTGCTTTGACTTAAGTCAAAAACCCCCTTTAGAGATCGTTAAAATCACCGTTTTCATCAATCAGTTCAAAGCCCTTTATTGACTCGATAAAAAATTTCAAATTGTAACAGAATCGAAAGTATTCTTAATGTCTCGGTGTCGGGTTTCTGCGATCGCTAGAATGCGATTACATCAGACGCATTCCCAATTTGTAAATCAATCGATGCGTTTAGTGTGGGATCTTGTCTGCTCGCTAAACCACAAATGCAGGATTGGAATGCACGTTAAAACAGTGGAACTATTGTGAACAGGGAATGATTAGCGACAAGGACAATTTGGGGGTGTGGCTCCATACAACCTTGCTTTTTCAGGGGCTCTCCCACAGTCAACTTTCTCAAATACTCGAAATTGCTCAACTTCAAAGTTGGAAAAAGAATCAACTTATTTTTAAGCAAGATGCTCCAGTATCCGGCTTTTTTGTCATAAAAACCGGAAAAGTAAGAGTATACAAAGTTTCTCCAAACGGCAAAGAACAAATTCTTAATATTTTCAAGGCAGGAGATAATTTTGCGGAGGTTGCAGCTTTAGATGGTCAACCTTTTCCAGCCTCTGCTGCCGCATTAGGTCAAACTGAGCTCGTCTTTTTTCCACGTTCTGAGTTCATGAATCTCGTGAATGCTGATCCGAGTATCGCGATTAACATGCTAATCAGCTTATCGAAGCACTTACGTCATTTAGTCGGAGTCATTGAAAACCTTTCCTTCAAAGATGTCCCTCAACGGCTGGCTGAATATCTACTTCAACTCAGTGCTTCGGAGACAGAAACAGCGACAGATCGCACGCCATTGAGCAACCCCGTGACCCTAGATTTGACCAAAACTCAACTGGCGGCAGTCCTGGGTACCATTCCCGCGACGCTCTCAAGAGCGTTCTATCGCTTGGACCATGAAGGCATTATTGCTGTGGAGGGTTCACAAGTCACGATTTTAGACCGCGAACGGTTACAAACCCTGAGTCAACGTGACGAGCCCAGCGATCCGATTGGCAACTGACTGCAGAGGAATTAATTTTTCCGATAATCTGCGGTTTTATCCCAGAAATTGCTGCATAACGGTGTCCATCACCCGCCGCAGAAACCTTTGCATCATAGGTCGGTGTGCATGGCGGTGTTAGCCTGCGGTTACTCATCCAACAGTGAAGACTGATGGAGCAGAAATTTACGAACCGTAGCGTCTTCTGTTAATCCGATCGCGCGTGAATAAGCCTGCTGAGCTTCAGCTTTCTGCTCTAGCTGCTGTAATAAATGAGCCTTTAGTGCCCAATAGGGTTGGTAGTTTTTCACAGCTCCAGTCGGCAGTGTGTTGAGATAGACCAAACCTTGCTCTAATCCTTTGGCTTCTGCGATCGCAGCCGCATAGCTGATCCAAGCACCCAGCGTGGGCGAAAGCTGAATCAGTCCTTCATACAGCAACGCCAGGGTATCCCAATCGACTTGCTGGGTAACGGCACGTTGGGCGTGGAGGGATTGAATCGCCGCTTCCAGTTGAAATCGTCCTAACTGTTTCCAGGTAGCGGCCTGGACAAGTTCGCGTTCGGCTTCATCAATCATGGGTTGCACCCAGAGCCGAGTATCTTGCTGCGCTAGCGGGATGTAGGCACCGTTGGCATCGCGTCGAGCTTTGCGACGGGCTTCGCAATAAAGCATAAGCGCCAGCAGCCCACGGGCTTCCGGTTCTTGCGGTACTAACTGAACACATAGGTGAGCAAGCCAGATAGCCTCCTCAGCAAATCCGCGATGGCGAGAATCGCTCCCATCTACCGTTTCCCAGGCATGAGTGTAAGCCGCGTAAATGGCTTCTAACACGGCAGCTAGACGACTCGGTAGTTCGTCTAGCTCAGGTAGTTCAAAGGCAATGCCCGCATCTCGAATTTTGGTCTTAGCTCTAACCAGTCGCTGGCCCATGGTAGTGGGGGCAACCAGAAACGCAGAGGCAATCTGTGCTGCATTCAGACCCAGCACCGTTTGCAGCATCAATGGGGTATGCATTGTTGCGTCAATAGCAGGGTGGGCGCAAATAAAGAGCAGTTTGAGACGATCGTCAGGAAAGGTTTCTGGATGATCAGACGATTCAGCCGACCATCCCAGGCAGCTCGATTTGAGCGTTTCCAAGACGTTTTCTCGAACGCGATCGCGGCGGGCTCCATCGATCAACCGATGCCGCGCCGTCACCAGCAACCAGGCCTCAGGATTTTTAGGCACCCCCCTCTCTGGCCAAGTCTTCAGAGCCGTTAGGAAAGCATCGCCGAGGGCATCTTCGGCAGCCGTCAGATCTCTAGTTCGAGATGCTAGATAAGCAACCAGCCGCCCATAGGAATTTCGGGCTGCCATCTCTGCCGCTCGACGTGCATCCATGGGCGATCAACCTCTTGGGTCAGTCTTTTGCCAAGCTGGCAGTTGCTCTATCCGAGCATACCAGGCTTGAATATGCGGATAGGACTCAAGCGGAAATTGTCCCGGCCCAGCGTAGGTGAAGTCGCTAGCCACTGAAAAGTCAGCTAGGGTTAGGGTTTCATCGACCAGGTACGTTCGCTCTGCCAAATGCTGATTAAGTACGGCAGCTTCTTGATGAAACCGTTGAGTGGCCTGTTCGACAACTTGAGGGTCAGGATCACCCAGCTGCAAGATTTGCTTAACCACCCGCTCAAACTGCAAAGGTTGACAAGCGGATTGCCAATGGGCCAGTTGCCAGCTCTGCCAGCGCATAATATCGGCTCGACTTTGAGCGTTTTCCGGCCAAAGGGAGTTATGAGTTTGGCTGGCTAAATATTGCATAATCGCCGTAGACTCCCACAGGACAAACTCGCCATCTTGCAAAACAGGGGTTCGTCCGGTGGGGTTGAACTGCTTAAACTCTGAAGTTCGTTGTTCTCCTTTTTGTAAATCTATTAGCCTCAGGTTCATGGGAAGATCAAGATGAATCGCTACCGCGTGGGCCTTACGGCTATTAGGAGAAGCGGGGAAGTAGTAAAGTTTCATGCCACTCTCTCCTAAACCTGATTCATGGGTAACAAAGGACGGACTTCCACAGCGCAATTGCTAGCGGCAGGACAACGGGACGCCCAGTCTAAGGCCCTGTCCAGATCGACAACATCAATAATGAAAAAGCCTCCCAGTTGTTCTTTGGTATCGGCATAGGGGCCATCTTGCACGTTCCGCTGTCCGTTTCGCAGGCGGAGCGTAGTAGCAGCGTGGCTTGGATGGAGGGCTGCACCTCCGGCGGCCACGCCTGCCTCGGCCAAGGCTTGAGAGTAGGCGCTATAGGCGGGCATATACTTGTCACGGTCTGAGAAGTCTTGCTCAGTCTCGTAAACCAGAATGGCATATTTCATTAGGATTTACTCGGTTTAGATGAAGTAGAAGCATAGAGATCTTTATGCTTCTACCTCTATGACGAGCAGGTGATCGCGATTTCGACAAACCCTAAAAATTATTTTGAGCGAGGTTAAGATAAGTGGCTCCTGATTGCTTCTTGCACATCGTAAGAGACCTGCTGATCCAGCATTATAAGAGACTTGAGCAGGCTAACGTTCGTGGTCAGCGGTTGCCAATGACTTTGCAACTCCACCAGCACATATCAACAATCCGCTGCACTACGTTTGTTAGCTCTCGTCCCGGTGTCGCTCTGAAAAGCCTCTTAGCCAAGAATTAATTTCAATGTAGAAGTTGTTGTATCCCTCAACAACTTCACGTAATGCCATATTGTGAAAAACTATTCCCTTTTCCAGTTTGTTAAATTTTAGGGCTAAAGCGTGAACGCATGGTTCCTGTGCTCCAATCAGATTAATATCAGAGTTTACAAAAGAGTGCTTAAAGGCATTGCTGATTTCATTTAATTGTTCAAGCAAAGTTAAATGCTCAACAAAAGGAGGATTGCTTTTAATCTGCTCATTGTGTAATAAAGCACCTATATTATCCATGCTAACTTGGCTAGCATAGCTGCCTCTTTTCTCAAAATCAATGAGAAGACTATACATACTAATCATTTCATCAGCAGCACGACGAAGATGAAATATTAATTCTTCAATTGAGTAGTAATAAGACTCGTACCCATTCATTACAGATACTTCTGTGCTTAGAAGTACTGGATGAATTTGATAAATCTGTTGAAGCAGAGCATTTGCTCGATCAAGACGAGTAATAATTTTGAAGTGCTTAAGTGTTAAATTCCCAAATGGAGTATTGGGTGGTAGCCAGAAGGAGAGAGCAGCATTCAAAAAGGTTCCAGGAGATTTACCTATTTTTATTTGCGGAATATTGACACTCATTGAGGTTATTGATTTTTGATGATTGAGGCTACTTCACTTCCACTCTAATTCAACTTTGAGCGTTATATAGAAAATTTCCAGTACTGTCCTTACCGATGACGACCTAGAGGGCTAACTCTTATTAGATCGACTCCCTCAGTATATCTACCCCGTTTGGGGCAGAT
>CAYXJG010000240.1:0-8442 GCA_964465285.1 uncultured bacterium | reverse complement strand
GAAGATTGTGGAGGAGCGATCGCTCCAAAACATTCGCATCTGGCAAGCCAGCCACATCGGCGGCCACCGCATGGCTCCTACCGCCGTCACCTTTCCCGATGCCCGCTACTACGGCTATCTAACCGCAGAATCGCTAACCGCAATTCTCACTCAGACTGGCGATCTCAATTGGGTCAACCAGCAGTATCGGGGCTGCGGCCTCCTGCCCTGGGCCGCCCAAGTGCTCGAAAAGCAACTCCTGCTCACCCACGGCTGGGACTGGCTCAACTATGCTGTCACCGCCCAAGTCTTGAAGCATGACCCAGAGGAAACCTTTAACCAGGTAACGCTGACCTGCCAACTGCCAGGAGGTGAACCGCAAATCTATCGAGCTGACATAATCGCCGATGAAAGCCGTACCGTCCAGCTTAGAGGCTCTTGCGCCAGCGAAAAGGTCACCAGCGTCACCCCTTACCAAGTAAAGAATCTGGCTTTGCTAGCTCCAACGGCCACTTTATATTAAGAAAGATTCTCGATTAACGGTAAAGTATTGGTATCGTATGTTGCTGCTGCGACCGTCATGACTATCACAATGTCTCAGGCTGACTACTGGCAGATGTTTGAGGAAATGCCGTCTGAAGCATTTGGCGACATTCATGCTGATTGTTCTTTTCCACCTGCTTTAGGGCAAGGGATTCGCCGTGATTTTGCCTTACGGGATGGCATTGACCTCATGATTGAGGATGTCTGTTTTCATGATGACGTTGTCATAAAGCACCGCGATCGCCCCCATCCTCTAGAGTTCACTTTTGAGCAGGTACAGAGCGGCGGCAAAAGCAGCCAGCACTATGATTTTTTTGGCAGTGGTTTAGCTCCGGCGGAGGTCTGGCGTGTCCCTGGACAGCGGCGGATTGTGGGTGTCAATGTCCATATTGAGCCGGCCATATTCCAGCAGTGGATTGGAGACGCCAGCGAAGATAGCCAGGTGTTAAATCTGCTGCGTCCCGCCGATCAATGCTACTTTCAATGCTCTGGCACCCCCACAGCGGCGATGCAAATGGCAGTGCAGGCCATTTTGCGCTGCCCGTTTCAAGGGCTGACCCAGCGGCTCTACCTGGAGAGCAAAGTGTGGGAGCTGATGGCACTGTTAATCGAAGACCTGGGCACGGTTTCCCAGGCTTGTAGCCCACCCGTCCTCAAACCTGATGACGTGGAATGTATTCACTACGCCAGCAAGATTCTGCGTCGCCAAATCACTCACCCCCCAACGCTAATTGAGCTGGCGCGGGCTGTGGGCATCAACGACCACAAACTGAAGGTGGGCTTTCGCCAGGTGTTTGGCACCACCGTATTTGGCTATTTGCATGAGCTGCGACTGGAGCGATCGCGCCAACTGTTAGAATCCGGCACCGTCAACGTAACCGAAGCCGCCCAGTCTGTAGGCTTTGCCAGCCGGGGCCACTTTGCCGCCGCCTTTCGCCGTAAGTATGGCGTGAATCCGGGGGTGTATGTGAGGGAGAGAAGGGCGTAAAAACTCCGGCTTGCGATCGCAAATACTCCGCCCAGGGATCATGTCTCCCATGAGTGGGTTCCGCTGTCTGATATCTTCTTGAGAAGCATTCTTAATTGCCCTAGATGATTCCCATCAGGGGCGCATTACGACGATTTTACAGGTGGTGTGATGGCAAATAGATTGTACAGGTCAATGCTGCTGGCGGGTTGGCTGGCGGTGGTTCCGGCGCTAGAGGCTCACGCTGAGGCAGGCATGGCCTTGGCCGATGTGAAGCAATCCAGTGCTCAAGCAGCAGAACTCAATTTGGCTCAGGCTCCTACGCAAATTACCCCTACGCAAATTACCCCTACGCAAATTACCAATGTGCAGGTGGAGTCAGATGAGCAGGGCTTGCGGTTGATGCTGGATGCCACCGCATCCTTAGCAGAGCCTGCCACTGAGGTGGTGGGCAATGCCTTGGTGGTTGAGATTCCCAATGCGGTGCTGGCGTTACCGGACGGAGAAGGATTCGAGCAATTTAGCCCCGCCGATGGCATTGCCTTGGTCAGCGTGACGAATCTTTCGAGCAACCAGGTGCAGATGACGATTACGGGAACAGATGCGCCGCCGACAGTCAATGTGACGAGTACAGAAACGGGGCTGGTGCTGAGTGTTACGCCAGGAATCGCTCAGGCTGGTGAATCTGACGATGCCATTCAAATCGTGGTGACGGGAGAGCAGGATGAAGGCTATAACCCATCCAGAACAAGCACTGCAACAGGAACAGATACGCCCATTCGCGATGTTCCCTTCTCGATTCAGGTGATTCCCCAAGAGGTCATCGAAGACCGTAACGTAGTGGAGTTAGGGGATGCCCTCGAAACGGCAGGAAGTATTGTGTCGGCGGGTGGTCGGGGCACCAGCGTTTTTGGGCCTGGATTTCTCATCAGGGGCTTTCCCGTTAACGGGTTTCCATCCCGAGGCATTTTTCGAGATGGTATTCCAACGGTTTCTCTAGCGCCTTTGAGTACAAATGACATTGAGCGAGTTGAAATCCTGCGGGGGCCAGCTTCTGTGCTGTTTGGGCAAGGAGATCCTGGAGGCATCATCAACCTGGTGCCAAAGGAACCGCTGAGCGAACCGTTTTATGAAGCGTCTTTCACTGCCGGAAGCTTTGATACGTATCGGGGCGCTCTGGATTTTTCGGGGCCATTGGGCACGCTTCCGTCTGTGCGATATCGGGTGAATGTTTCCTATGAAAACTTTGGCAGTTTTCGGGACTTTGTAGATGGTGAGCGGGTATTATTTTCTCCTACTCTAACGTGGGATATTGGAGAAAATACATCACTCAAACTCTATGGGCAGTATGTCAGCGATCGCGAAACCATCGATGAAGGAATCATTGCCACTGAGGACGGAATTGTAGACTTGCCGCGCGATCGCTTCTTAGGAGAAGACTTTGGTGAGTTTTCCCAGGATCAGTTCAGGCTCGGATATCAGCTCAATCATCGATTTAATGATGTCTTTTCACTCAGGCACAGCTTCCAATATTTTCAGTTTGAACCCAGGCGCTTTGCCCCATTATTTGACTCCTTTGATCCAGTAACGGGTGATCTAGAACGTCTTGCCTTTTTCGCAGGTGGCATTACTCGACAAGTCTTTACTAATGCAGAGCTTTTGAGCCAATTCAATACCGGATCTGTAGAACATCAAGTATTACTTGGGGTTGAATATCGCCATGATGATGATGAACCAGAATTTCAGTTCAGCGAACTGTTTGAACCCATCAATGTGTTTGATCCAGACTATACCAATGATCCCTACGATATTAACCCCGAGTTCTTCCGCGATGACACGGTTGATACCATTGCAGTTTACCTACAGGATCAGGTTGAGATCTTACCGAATCTAATCGTATTAGCTGGAGTTCGGTTTGACTCGGTGGATCAATTTCGCACAACTCGGTTTGAAGGTGAAGCCAGAGAAGAATTTGAGCAGATTGACAGCGAATTTACTCCACGCTTTGGCATTGTGTATCAGCCGATTGAACCCATCTCACTCTATGCATCCTTTACTCGCTCATTCAATCCCTCCTTTGGCACCAGCCGGAATCCAGATGACACCACGTTTGAACCCGAAACTGGGCGACAATTTGAAGTGGGGATTAAAGCCGATTTGTCAGAACAACTGAGTCTGACCTTTGCAGCCTTTGACATTCGCAAGCAAAATGTATCGACCCCCGATCCAGATAATCCATTTTTCTCAATCCAAACGGGAGAAGTGGCTAGCCGTGGCCTGGAGCTGAACCTGGGCGGTGAAGTCCTGCCGGGGTGGGATATCTCTGCCGCTTACACGCTGCTGGATGCCTTTGTGAGCGAAGATAATACGGATGTCATTGGCAACGACCTGGCGAATGTGCCGGATAACCAGTTTAGCCTTTGGAATACCTACGAGATTCAGCGGGGTGATTTGGCGGGGCTGGGGTTTGGCTTGGGGTTCTTCTTCGTGGGCGATCGCCCCGGTAACTTATCCAACACCTTTGAACTCCCCAGCTACTTCCGCACCGATGCAGCCCTATTTTATCGGCGGGATAACTGGCGTGCCCAGGTCAATATTGAGAACGTATTTAATGTCGAATACTTTACCTCATCCGATGAGTTTCTTGGGGTTGCTCCGGGTGCGCCATTGACGGTTTTAGGTCAAATAGCGGTAGAGTTTTGATGATCAGAACGCGATACAGGTGGAAGCGATGGGGAATCTTAGCGTTGATGCTCGTGACGCTAGGATTCGTGATTGCGTGTCAGGATAGTTCCTCAACGATCAGTTCTGAATTGATGAGGGTCGATTGTACAACTGTTGATCATGCAGCAGGTATAACCTGTGTTCCCCATTCCATTGAACGATTGGTCACGCTTGATTCAGTCGCCTTTGAAGATGCGATCGCCCTCAGCTTACCCCCCGTCGCCACTGTTTTTTCAAGCCTTTCATCTCACCTGAGCGATTATCTGGATGGAGTTGAAAACATTGGGCAGCAAGGCGAACCCAATCTCGAAAGCGTGCTGGCCCTGAATCCAGACCTGATTCTGGGATTAGATTTCCATCAGTCTATCTATGACCAAATCTCGCAAATTGCCCCCACGGCTCTCTTTGAGTTTGAGCATAGTGGGCAGTGGAAGGAGGTGTTTCAAACCATTGGGGCGGCGCTGGGAAAAAACGATGCGGTTCAGCAGGTAATGGATGACTACTATCAACGCCTGGAGGAGTTTAAGGGGGCCATGGGCGATAGGATCAACCAGCGCCCCCTGAGTGTGTCGGTGGTCAGAATTTATCCCGACAGCATCAATCTTTACCTGCGAGATTCTTTTCCGGGGATGGTCTTGCAGGATGCCGGACTCTCGCGTCCGGCTTCTCAAGATTTGAGTGCGGAGGAGGGGCAACGGATGGCCAATAACCCAATTCAAATGGCCATCAGCCGAGAATTGTTGCCCCAAGCGGATGCCGATGTGATGTTTATCTGGGTGGCGGAAAATGAAGCCGAGGGCAATCAAACGGCGATGGAAAAATTAGAAGAGTTACAGGCTGATCCCCTGTGGAAACAACTCAAGGTAGTGCAACAAAATCGGGTATATCAGGTGCCCAGCTATTGGATTGGGAGCGGCCCGATCGCCGCCAATCTCATCATTGACGACCTGTTCAAATACCTCGCGGAGGACTCTTAGCCATGCCCGATCAGCTGATTGTGTGCAAAAGCTGTGGCTTTGCGGTCGATGAGGAGAAACGCAACGGAGAGACCGGCGGTGCCCATCTGCTCAAGCAGCTTGAAGCACTGTACGCGCAGTGGCCCCGCAGAGATGAGCTGGCGATCGCAACCACCGGATGCCTATGCATTTGCGACCAGCCCTGCGCAGTGGCCTACGTCGGCACCAGCAAACCCACCTATCTGTTTACCGACCTCAACCCCACCACCTGCGCCGCCGACCTGCTCATCACCGCCGCCCTCTACCTCGACAGTGACGATGGCATGGTGCCCTGCTTTAAGCTGCCCGATGAGCTTCAGTCTCACAGAACAGCGCGAATTCCGCCTGCGCCTTAAGTGAATTAGGCTGTTGTCACTGAATTAAAACTGCCGGGGTTTTGGGCGGGGCGATGGTCAAAGACCGGCCCAGAGGGCCATCGCGCATGGATGGCGAAGGAATTTGTGCGTTTAGGACAAAGAGCTGGGTAGGAAAACCATCGGGGAATCGGATTACGCTGGTGCTTCAGCCGACCTACAGAAACTCAAACGATCAGGAACCTCGAATTTCGATTACTTCCCCTGGAGCAATTGTACTCAGCACGCTACGAACATCAGGCATGAGAGGCACTAAATCTGGCAACCTATTACTTTGTGCTACAAGAACAATAACTGCCACGCCAGCTTGTTCTAAGTTCTGCTGATACCGCAGATTTTGATCCGTTGTAAGTAGGATTTTGAAGCCCGCTTGATTCATAAGCCGCAGCAATTCACCATTCTTTTTCCCAGACCAGCCCATCTCAACAACGGTGCATATCTCGTAATCAGCTAGTTCGCGCTTAAGGGGACGTGGGGCACATTCATCAAGCAGGATTCGCATAGGCTGTCAGCATTTCCTTTGCTAACTCAAGAGCTGCGATCGCTTGCTCACGCCTAACACTCGGAAAATGATCCAAGAATTCATCGAGTGGATCACCGGCTTCGAGATAGTCAAGCAACGTTTTCATTGGCACACGAGTTCCAACGAAGACAGGTGTTCCTCCAAGAATGTCAGGGTCGCTATGAATAACACGCGCTGTGGCTGTCATATTAGCTATTCAGTGGCAGATATATCTTTAATATTAGCCTACAATTCCTGCTCAGAACTTTCGTTGACAGCGATCGCAGGTGACGACGGTGAAGAAGTAGGTGGCTGCCAGGGTTTTGGGCGCGGCGATCGCAACCACCGGATGCCTATGCATTTGTGAAAAACCCTGTGCGATGGCCCTCTGGGCCGGTCTTTGACCATCGCCTACGTCGGCACCCATAAACCCACCTATCTCTTTACCGACCTCGACCCCACCACCTGCGCCGCCGACCTGCTCACCGCCGCCGAACTCTATCTCGACAGCGAAGACGGCATGGTGCCTGCCTTTAAGCTGCCGGAATCCCTCCGTCCTTGTCGGATTGCGCGAATTCCACCCGCACCGTAAGGTGTGGATGGTGAAGGGTGTAAGGTCTAAGATGCAAGGTGTAAGGCCCTAGGGGGTGAACAAAAAAAGCGCGGTGTCCAGCGCGGTGTCTGAGGAAAATCTAATCACTATTTTCTAGCCTGCCCAACCTCACCCGGATGAGGCTCTTGTCACGAAGTGATTTTAATTCTTATGTGATGGACTGTGTACATATTGAGAATAAGTTTCATCTAAGATAAGGTTTTAATTATCAATGTACGACCTTAGACTCATGGCGATTACCTTCTCACAAAAAGATTATTCGGAGATTATTGAGCGCTCATACGAAGCGAGCGTGACCTCAGGTCCAAATTCCCAGGAACCTTCAGATTTCACCTGGGCTTATCCTAAAGAACTGGGTAGCGGCTATCGTCGGGGTGTTAGTATTCGTGACGGCATTGACTTAGGTATTGCGGACTATTGCCCCCATGATGATCTAGTTATCGCCAGTGAAGATCGGGAGCATCCGTTAGAGTTATGCTTCATCTTGACGGGGATAGCAGCATCAGAATTAGGGTCTATCAGGGACGGACAGCACAGCTTTTGCGGCAGCGGCATGGCTCCGGGGGAAGTTTACAAAAAGGCAGCTCATCGCCGTATATTTGAGGTCAGCATTCATATCGACCCAGCGCTATTGGGGCAATGGACCACAGGAAATGCTGAGGAGCTACCGAATTCGCTCAGCCATCTCATCAAGCCATCTGATCGAACTTTCTATAGGCAGGTTCGCCCCACTGACTTAGCAATGCAGCAGATTATTCAACAGATTTTGCAATGTCCGCTTCAAGGCTTTACCCAGCGGATGTATCTGGAGAGCAAAATTTGGGAGTTAATGACCCTCCAGCTCGCCCAACTTTCAGATACTGATCAACCACACCAAAACGCTAAGCTGCTCAAACCGGAGGATGTAGAGCGCATCCATTACGCGAAAGAGATCCTGGTGTCTCGCCTCAGCCATCCGCCGACTTTGGTTGAGCTGGCTCGATTGGTGGGAATTAACGATTGCAAGCTCAAAGCTGGTTTCCGCCAGGTGTTTGGCACCACCGTCTTTGGTTATCTGCACGACTGCCGTATGGAAAAGGCCCGCCAGTTGCTCGCAGCCGGCGAGGTGACGATTGCGGCAGCAGTCGAAGCGGTGGGTTACGCCAACCGTAGCCACTTTGCCCTGGCCTTTCGCAAAAAATTTGGCGTGAACCCCAGCACCTACCGCAAGCGTCAGCGGCATTTTGGGTAGCCGAGCTAAAAAGGCGGGGTATCGGCAACCCTCACTCCAGGGGCGCTTGGTACCGCAATAAGTATTAAAAGTGGGTTAGCCGTAATGATTGACGTACAGCCCTGGTTGACTGACAAAACTCTTGAAACCCTTATCCTGCCGTAGGTTGGGTTAGCGTTAGCGTAACCCAATAAAACCGTTACCAAGACACAGTGGGTCGGGAATAAAATTCTTTTGGGACTGTTGGGTTTCCTTCGTCAACCCAACCTACAAGAGATCTGCGTTGGCAAAGCCTGTGCAGAGCACAATCGCACTGAACTAACGTTCCCGCTACCGCCACCAGCGACTTACTCACCTTTGGCACCCTCTACGGCGACAGCAAAACCGGCGACATTCCCGGTCAGCAGTTCCCTGAAACCCTGTAAGCCGCCAGCGTGGCCAAAATTCCAGCGGTATCTAACCCCAACGATTAAGCATTAAGCTTGCTCTAACCACTGCCTTAAATCCGACAAGGCTCTGAAGTCCAGCAAAGCCT
>CAYXJG010000239.1:0-8452 GCA_964465285.1 uncultured bacterium | reverse complement strand
GCCGCACCGCTTCACCAAAATTGGGTTCAAACTATTTAATTCTCGTTCCTAAGACGATATGCTTCATGGGGCAAGGTGTAATTTATGAAGCACTGGTGCTCGACACAATGCCGTGTAACTCCAAAAATGACTGGTGCCGTTGACCTGCCATTGATCCATGCGGAAACAACAAAACCCCGTGTGGAAAGTATCTCTTCCGCAAGGGGTTTAAGTCTAGAGCTGCTTTCAATCAAAAGGTTCAGCCATATCCTATGGCGAATAGCGAAAATCTCGCGAACCAGTATAGCCTGATAAATCTGCCAACTGGCTCAGTGGGCGAGCTCCCGAATATAACTCTCCATCAATCTCCCAGCTTGGATAGCCTTGAACGCCTGCTTCTCGACAAAGCTGAGGCTGCGCGTCTTGGCCATCTTCAGCACATTCAATAGAGTTGATGTAAGAAAAAGCTTCTCTCCCAAACAGTTCACGCTGCTGCTGGCAATGAGGGCACCAATAAGCGCTGTACTTCTTAGCGCCGATATTCTGGAGATGCTGCGCTAGGGCAATTTCTGATGGCCCTGATGTATTTTGAATGGGTGGCGGTGCAACGCCTGTCGCTGTCTCCGTAGGTGTATCCGCCTTGTTAACACTTGAATATAAACCAACCACACCCACGAGGGTAACAAAGACCACCAGAATTCCAGTAAACGAAATTTGCCCGAGGTCTTCCCATTGACGACCTACCACCGCAAGTGCAAACAGCGCAAAGCTTAAGAGAGCAGATGTCGCACAGTAGGGACAGAAGGCTTGAATCTCAAACACGAGAAGATAGACCAGATAGATACTAAATACGGCCATCGCAGAGCCGCCGATAAACAGGAAGAGCCAACTTGTATCTTCAAGCTGCGCCCTCAGTAGCTTGTTCGTTTCCTGTTTAATCGCTAACGGCCCCAAAGCTAGGACCGCCATCCCGGTGTAGCCTAAGAAGCCAAAAAACGCGAGAGGAACCCCAAACACTTTTGCATAGGGACTTTGGAGAACTATATTACATCCATTTGTTGGGCAAGCTGCTTGCCCTCCTGTAAACTCAGTCACCGCCAGGTAAGCGGTCAGGATTGCACCGATAATGGCGATCGCCCCCATGATAAGCCGGGAGTGGCGGTGAATCCAGGGTGTAGGTTGACGTCGGCGTACCATAAAACTAACCCGTAAAGTTGAATGAACCAGAGCGTATTCTAAATCATTGACTGGAAATATCAGCAAGACAAAGAGGACAAGTTGCTCCCATGCCCTTACCATCATTTCCCATTTTGCCCAATTTTTTTAAAGCGAACTCTTTAACAAGTGTAAATACGACAATCTAGTATGGCATGACTCTCCAGTATCCGTCTGCGGAGAGCAACGAAACATAAACGCCCCAAAACGGCCCCAAAATCGCTCAAGACTTGCTCAAAGAATTCGGACTCACACAATCCAACCCGGTTCAACGTAGTAATTCATCAAATCAACTCGGCAGCTAGGTAGCGTTGTCTTAGCGAACTGGTCGCCCTACTGCTCTTTTCCGGGTACTTTATTTTCTTGCAAGTTCCTTATGAGGGAACTTTCTGAGTTTTGGGATCCGGATGGCTTTTCGACTCACGCTCCGGTCGCTCACGCTCCTGCTGGTTTTTGAGGGATAGGCTTCGACGCATAGACTCGACAAACTGGCTCACGCGAATCGGATCAATGGGCTCTTCAATGCGACCATGACGCTTCAGAGAACTCGATACAATGACTCCGTCAGCTGCCTTCATCAGTTGAGGAATATTTTCCCATGTAGCACCACTGCCAATAAAGACCGGGGTTCCATTAGCAGCGGCATTCGCAAGCTCCAGATCTTCCAGGCTGGGAGGACTGCCCGTCGCCCAGCCAGAAAGAATGATGCCGTCCGCTAAACCGCGATCAATGGTTTCGTGAACCGCCGTTGTTAAATTAGGAGATCCGAGTGGACGGGCATGTTTAACCAACACATCGGCCAAAATCTTGACATCGCTACCCAATTCTCGGCGATAGCGCAGTAGCCGATGAGCTTGTCCTTCAATCACCCCCTGATCAGTTGCCATGACGCCAGTCAATACATTCACCCGGATAAACTGCGCCTGCACACAACTGGCGATCGCCATTGCACTGCATGCGTCATTGCGCAGCACGTTAACCCCAATCGGCAGAGTAATGAGATTCATGAGTCGTTGAACAACCAGGCTCATGGCACTCACAACCGCTGGGTCAACTTGATCCTTCGTAAAAGGCGCGTCAAAAAAATTCTCAATGATAATGCCATCGACTCCCCCAGAGGCCAGTGCTGTGGCTTCCTGCTCAGCTCGGCTGATGACTGACCGCAACGTCCCTCCCCACCGTGGAGACGTTGGCAGGGGTTGCAAATGCACAACACCGATTGCAGGATGATTCGTCTTAAATATTTTCGTTAAGTCCACGTCTACTTAAATACGGACAATTCACATCATGGCTCTGCTAACTCAAACATAATCCTCTAACAAAAGCAGGATCAGCCTAGTCTGCAGAAGGAGCTTGAACAATAAAAAAATAGGAACAATCAATGGCAAGCATATCGGCCTAACTTAAAATGCTCCTCGGGATCAAAGATTAAACAAAATCCAATATTGGCGGAATGAAGCAGCGATGCCTCGCCGTTCTACCAAAATTTGGGTCAAAATATTTAATTCTCGTTAATGGAAACATCAAAAGGTGTATATAGCCTACTGCTGTCTATTCATCTAAATCAACATCAACACCCAACTTCAATGAGTGAAACGTAGGCAATAGCCGTGATCCTGGAGCATAGTGCGCCGGGTTCATTCGCTTGTTTGGAGCTATACTCGCCAAGCTTTAAGGTATGTGATTCGTTAGTCAACATGAATATATAGATAGTGTTCTCAACTATAAAAATACCTTAACAGCGACATAATAATGCCCATTACGTCCAATTCTTGTACAGCAGCATCCGCCAACAGCGAGAACGCCCAGAGAAAATGCCGACCGACGACTCCATTTGAAAAATCGGCATCAATCATATGCGAAGGGCGTGTCTCACTGATCCCTGGCTGTATATCTGTGCAGCATTGCTCCATCGCATCATTCGGCCCTACTTACCATTCAGAGCAAAAACCAAATTATTTGAATTAACCCTGGACAGGGCAGCGCAGCGATGCCACGCTCCTACCATTATTTTCACACATGACTTGGCAACGTTCGCAAATTCACAACGAAAAAACAGGGGTTTGGGGCGCGCTCCGCACCTCCCAAACCCCTGTTTTTTCTTGAAACTTGCCAAGTCGTGTTTACAGGGACTTCATAAGCCCAGTTTACGAGTGGATGTTAAGCCATGGGTTTTGCTGTATATTAATAAAAGTTAACGCTACGCTGAGCAATGGAGTTTCATGCTCATAGGGCGCACCTTCAAATGCGGAGTTCAAATGTGGAGTGGCCTGGTAGCTATTGCATGTTTCCTCACAGGGCTCCAACTCAGTTCTGAAACTGTGTTCCGAAGCTATTTAGAAGGGAAAATTGAATAGTTCGAACCAGCTTTTCTAAGAGCAGTGCATTAGTACTGTATCTCATTTGGTAGAGTTCTACTTGGTTACTGTTCTCTTACCCGTTGCTTATATCAAGTCTTGTGTACGTGGGCGTCAAGCAGCCCCATAGCTGAAGTTTGGTTCAGAGTGTTAATATTGAAGTTTGTGAACTCAGCGTTAAGGTAGTTTTCTGTCAGTTAGCTGTCGCATGTGTGGGATTGCAAAGCAAAAACGTCAAGTTGATTCAGAACCAATGTAGATGAGTCTTTTACTTCTCAGGCGAATGATGCTTTAAGCGCTTGTTCAAGGGGGATGTCCAAGGTGCTGGCTTCAAAAAGCGCTAGTGAGTTCTCAGGCAAGCAAGTTCTTAGGCAAGCATTAGAGACATGCACTGAGCAGAATGCGTGTAAGTAGGGATTATCCTTGGTGAGGACGCAAAGACGTAAGACCCGTGGATACGGGACTAGCAAGGGAATTGTTACCACTTTGCTGCTCAAGTTTACGTTATTCAAACCTAATTATTCTCTGGATTCAAATCAGTCAGTGGAAAGTGATCAGGAAACCTCTATGGCAATTAAGCCGACCATTGCGTTTACACATTTGGGATGCGAGAAAAACAGAATTGATACGGAACATATGCTGGGACTGCTTACCCAGGCGGGTTATGGGGTTAATGCTAATGAAGAAATGGCGGATGTCGTCATTGTCAATACTTGCAGCTTCATCCAGGCAGCTCGAGAAGAGTCAGTGCGGGCGCTAGTTGAGCTAGCGGAGGCGAATAAGAAAGTTGTGATTGCTGGATGCATGGCACAGCACTTCCGTGAAGAGTTGCTGGCGGAGCTTCCAGAAGCTGTTGCCCTGGTAGGCACGGGAAACTACAACGAGATTGTTGACGTGATCCAGAAGGTTGAAGCTGGGGATCGCGTGATGGCAATCTCAGACAAGCCGACATTCATTGCCGATGAGACAATGCCTCGCTACCGGACAACGGCAGAGGGTACGGCTTATCTTCGTATTGCTGAGGGGTGTGACTACCGCTGTGCGTTTTGCATTATTCCGCACTTACGAGGAAATCAGCGATCGCGCTCCATTGAATCTATTGTTGCTGAGGCCCACAACCTGGCTGCCGAAGGCGTGCAAGAACTTGTCTTGATCTCCCAAATTTCCACTAACTATGGACTGGATCTATACGGGGAACCCAAGCTAGATGAACTCCTGAGAGCATTGGGCGACGTGGATGTCCCCTGGATTAGAATTCACTATGCTTACCCAACAGGACTGACCCCCAGGGTGATTCGAGCCATTCAAGATACGCCGAACGTTTTGCCTTATCTGGACTTGCCTCTCCAGCACTCCCATCCCGATATTCTGAAAGCGATGAGCCGTCCCTGGCAGGGCCGGGTTAACGACACCATCATTGAGCGCATTAAGGGAGAGATTCCGGGAGCTGTTCTGCGGACAACCTTTATTGTGGGCTTTCCGGGTGAAACCGACGAGCATTTTCAGCACCTGCATGAGTTCGTGCTGCGCCACGAGTTTGACCATGTTGGGGTCTTCACGTTTTCTCCAGAAGAGGGAACCCCTGCCTATTCGATGGGCAGCACGGTTCCTCAAGCGGTGATGGATAGACGGAGAGCAATGTTGATGGAGGCCCAACAGCCGATTTCCCTGCGCCGCAACCAAGCAGAAGTAGGGCGTGTGGTAGATGTTTTGATTGAGCAGGAGAACCCCGAAACAGGCGAGCTCATCGGTCGCTCGCCTCGTTTTGCTCCTGATGTGGATGGAGTTGTGTTTGTGAATGGCACAGCTCGCTTAGGTGCGATTGCCCCTGTGGTGGTCACGGACGCCGACGTATACGACCTGTACGGACAGGTTGCAGACCGAACAACTCAAATTCGAGGCGCGATCCGTCGTGTCTCAACTACTGCTTCATAAGGAGACACGATGACGCTTTCATTCAAAAGCATTGGTTTATCAGATGCCCGTATCAAGAGCCTGGAAAAGCTGGGCTTTACTGCTCCGACGGAAATTCAAGCTCAGGCCATCCCCCATTTGCTATCTGGACGGGATGTCGTGGGACAAGCTCAAACAGGTACCGGGAAGACAGCCGCTTTTTCGTTGCCTCTGTTAGAGCAAATTGATCCCAAAAGCAAAAATGTCCAAGCCCTCATCCTGACACCGACCCGGGAGCTAGCTCTTCAGGTCTGTCAGGCGATGAAGAGCTTTAACGATGACCGCCGGGTTTACATCCTCTCAGTTTATGGGGGGCAATCCATTGATCGGCAAATTCAAACGCTCAGAAAGGGCACTCAAATTGTCGTAGGTACACCAGGTCGGGTACTCGATTTGCTCAGCCGAGGCGTGCTGAACCTTGATTCCCTTGAGTTGCTGGTGCTAGACGAAGCCGATGAGATGCTGAATATGGGCTTTATTCAGGATGTGGAAAAAATTCTGAGTCAGGCTCCAGCGGAACGCCAAACTGCATTTTTCTCGGCAACGATGGCTCCACCCATTCGCGAACTAGCAGCAAAGTTTCTGCGATCGCCCGTCACGGTGACGGTGAAGCAGCCAAAGGAGACTCCAACCCGTATTAACCAGATTGCCTACGTGGTACCTCGGGGCTGGTCAAAGGCGCGGGCATTGCAGCCCATTCTGGAACTGGAAGAACCTGAATCTGCCATCATCTTTGTGCGGACCCGTCGCTCTGCTGCTGACCTGACGCGCCAGCTTCAGGCTGCCGGGCACAGCGTCGATGAGTACCACGGTGACTTGACCCAATCTCAGCGAGAGCGACTTCTGCTGAGGTTCCGCCAGCGTCAGGTGCGTTGGGTAGTGGCAACTGACATTGCCGCTCGGGGCCTCCACGTGGATGACTTAACCCATGTGATCAACTACGACCTGCCCGACAGTCCAGAAAGCTATGTTCACCGTATTGGGCGAACAGGACGAGCAGGCAAAGAAGGAATTGCCATTTCTCTCGTGCATCCCCTAGACAAGCCAAAGTTAAGAGCCATTGAGCGTCATACGAAGCAACATTTGGAGACGGGCAAAATCCCAACCCGCGCAGAAATTGAATCCCATCATCTACAGCGCTTCCAAGAGCAAATCCGCGAGACGCTGGTTAGTGAGCGCATTGCGTCTTTCTTGCCAATCGTAGCCCAGCTTGGAGAAGACTACGAACCTCACACCATCGCAGCAGCAGCGCTGCAGATGGCTTACGACCAGATTCGTCCCGCTTGGATGCGCTCGGATCAGGCCGACGATGACTACAGCAACGCGCCCAAATCCAAGTCCTCTAAGCCACGGCGATCGCCCCGGTCGAAGAAGTCATCATCAGCTTCATCCTCCCGCAGTCCCCGAAACGTGAAATCCTAGTCAATGAGAATTGCAAGGCTATGCGCGTTGGCTAAGTAAAGTTGTGTGGTGCGCGCTGCGCCCCACAACTGTTTTTGTGCTTAACGCGGTTGCAAACCGTTATAAGCCAATTGAACCAAATTTTGTTGGCGCGGCGCGGCGATGCTGCACCACTCCAATAAGGTTGGGGTATGTATCGGTGTGTAAGTTGATTAAGCACAGGTGAGGGTCGGTGCGGCGCGCCGCCCCTCACCTGTGCTTTACTTAATGCGCTTGCAAAGCACTATATTTAATCTTTGTAGCTACTCAGTCCGCCTCAAAACCAGGGCTAGCCCTCATCCTTTAGACCCTGCTCCCAACTGATTTCTTGTGTGAAACTTGCCAAGTCGTAAAGGTATATGATTCAAGTTTGATTCCCTACAGTTCCCAGATTGAATTTGATCTAGGCAGCGTTCGCCTAGCGAACTACTCAGTGGGGCAAAGGTTTATAATTTTCTTAAGATTTTTTAGAGTTTACGTTGCGCCATGACTTCAGCGATTTATCTCCAGGGCGTCCACAAGGTATACAACAATGTCGCGGTGGTCAATGACCTGTCGTTCAGCATTCGGGCTGGCGAAGTCTTTGGCCTGCTTGGCCCAAATGGCGCAGGCAAATCAACCACCATTCGGATGCTGACAACCCTGACCCAACCGACCCAGGGCGACATTGTCGTGGCAGGGAACGATGTTATTCGCAATCCCTTTAGGGTCAAGCAGAGCATCGGGGTGGTGCTCCAGCAGACAAGTGTAGATGTAGATCTGACCGTCTGGGAGAACATGGAGTTTCACGGCCGCATGCACCATATCCCAAACCCCTTACGCCAAAAGGAGATCAGCCGTTGGCTAGATTATGTTGAATTGGTGGATCGCAGAGATGACCTGGTGAAGACCCTCTCGGGGGGAATGAAGCGTCGCCTCCAGATTGCCCGGGCGCTGCTCCACCAGCCTGAAATCCTATTTTTAGACGAACCCACCGTTGGCCTCGATCCCCAAACTCGCCGCCGCCTCTGGGAAATTATCAAAGGGTTAAACAAGCAGGGGATGACGTTGCTGCTGACGACCCATTACATGGAAGAGGTGGAATACCTATGCGATCGCATTGGCATTATGGATGGAGGCAAGCTCATTGAGGCAGGTACCCTGGATGATCTAAAGCAACGTCACGGCAAGGGATTAGTCATGAAGCAGGTGGGCGATCGCTGGGATTATAAGTTTTTCCCCACTGTCCAAGATGCGGAAACCTACATGATGCATCAATCCGATTGCACGGGATTGATGGTTCGCCCCTCTAACCTTGAAGACATCTTTGTGGAACTGACAGGACGCAATTTGGACTAGTACACGACTTGGCAAGTTTCAGGCAAAGATAGGGGTTTGGGGCGCGTGAAGCGCGCCCCAAACCCCTATCTTTGTGTTGTGAATTTGAGAATTTTGCCAAGTCGTACTAGTATCGGAAGGCAGAAGGCAGAAGGCAGAAGGCAGAAGGCAGAAGGCAGAAGGCAGAAGGC
>CAYXJG010000238.1:0-8477 GCA_964465285.1 uncultured bacterium | reverse complement strand
GGATCTCGCAGAGTTTTGGTATCCGAGCCGAGATGTGTGTACACAGTAGCCCAAACTGGGAGAAGGAGAGCCGAACCCATTCAAAGTCCCTCTCCCAGCTTGGGAGAGAGATTTAGGGTGAGGGCCAGTCCAGATTTTGAGAGTGAGCGCCTATGGGGCGCGAAGTTTCCCCAAAAGAGAATTGCTGTAATATTTCGCAGCATATCGATGAAAAATCGTGAGTTCTTGAAAATATCAAGTTTTGGATCGAGATATTCTGACAATTTCCTTAAGGCATTCCCCGATTCCTACTTCTATGTACGAGAATCCGACTATAGAGAGGTGGAGACTTGTGTTCTCCTGCTTCTGCCCCTTTTTTGCGTGGGCTATTGTAACGTTGGGTATCGCAAATGACTATAAAAGCACCAATAAAGCAGGGTCTTTATGATCCCAGATTTGAACATGATGCCTGCGGCGTCGGATTTGTCGTCCAAATGAAGGGGCAGCAGTCCCATGACATTGTTGAGCAAGCCCTCACTATTTTGCTGAACCTAGAACATCGAGGAGCTGTGGGGGCAGAACCCAACACCGGGGACGGAGCTGGGATTTTAATGCAACTCCCCCATCGTTTTATGCAGAAGGTGGCAGCAGAAAATGGGGTCGCGTTGCCTGAGCCGGGGCACTACGGTGTTGGGATGATTTTTGGTTCCCCTGATCCGATGGCAAGGGAAAAAGCGCGTCGTACCTTTGAACAGGTGGCGAAAGCGGAGGGGCAAACGGTGTTAGGTTGGCGCGATGTGCCGACCGATCATTCCTCCTTAGGTGAAATGGCACAGGCGAGCGAGCCATTTATCCAGCAGGTGTTTATTGCGCGGTCTGCTGATGTAGCCGATGAACTGGCTTTTGAGCGGAAACTCTACATCATCCGCAAGATGGCGCATACTGCCATTTACAAAACTGGGATTGATCCGTATTGGTATCCGTCCAGCATTTCCTGCCGCACGATTGTGTATAAGGGAATGCTGACCCCCAATCAGGTGGGAGATTACTACCCTGAGCTGCATGACTCCGATATGGAAAGCGCACTCGGGTTGGTGCATTCTCGCTTTAGCACGAATACCTTTCCCAGTTGGGAGCGATCGCACCCCTACCGCTACATTGCCCACAATGGTGAGATCAACACCATGCGCGGCAACATCAACTGGATGCACGCCCGGCAGTCCCTCTTTGAGTCGGAGCTGTTTGGGGATGACTTGAAGCGGGCGTACCCCCTCATCAACATTGAGGGTAGCGACTCCCTGATTTTTGACAATGCGCTGGAGTTGCTGACCCTGGCGGGACGCTCCTTGCCCCATGCGGTGATGATGATGATCCCTGAGCCGTGGACTGAGCACGAGTCCATGAGTGAGGAGAAAAAAGCTTTCTACAAGTACCATTCCTGTCTGCTGGAGCCTTGGGATGGCCCAGCGTCCATTGCGTTTACGGATGGCACGATGATGGGGGCAGTGCTGGATCGGAATGGGTTGCGTCCTTCTCGCTACTATGTCACCAAGGATGACCGGGTGATCATGGCATCGGAAGCTGGGGTGCTGCCTGTGGAGCCGGAGAATGTGCTGAGGAAAGGCCGTCTGGAGCCGGGGCGCATGTTCTTGGTAAATATGGAGGAAGGCCGCATCGTAGCGGATGAGGAGATTAAGCAGCAGATTGTCTCCGAGCATCCCTATCGAGAGTGGTTGGATCAGCACATGGTTTCTCTGACCGATCTGCCTGATGTGCCCCATACCCCTGTAGGGGCTGATGGCCATATAGCCTTGTCAGGCATGGTTTCGCAAACGCCCCTACGCACCCCATCGGACTCATCCAATATCCCTCTCCACCAGCGGCAACGAACATTCGGCTATACCTTTGAGGAATTACGGATGCTGCTGACGCCGATGGCGCAGAATGGCGTTGAGGCCCTCGGGTCAATGGGAACGGATACGCCCCTGGCAGTGCTAAGCGATCGCCCCAAACTCCTCTACGACTACTTCCAGCAGCTTTTCGCCCAGGTGACGAACCCACCTATCGACTCCATTCGGGAGGCAATCATCACTTCCCCGGAAACGACGATTGGCTCGGAGCGTAATCTGCTGAAGCCAGAACCGGAAAGCTGTCATTTGATTGAACTGAAGACTCCGGTGCTCACGAATGAGGAGTTGGCGAAGCTGAAGGCGATCAACCACGGTGATTTCAAGTCCATTACCTTACCCATCCTGTTTGATCCCAAGTTAGGCGTTGCAGGACTGGAAGCCCGCATGGATGCCATCTATGCCGAAGTGGATGCGGCGATTGAGGATGATACCAGCGTGATTATTTTGAGCGATCGCACCCTCAATGCTGACAACGCTCCAATTCCTGCACTCCTAGCCGTTGCGGGACTGCACCACCACCTGATTCGAAAGGGCACCCGTACCCGTGTGGGTCTGGTGCTGGAATCGGGCGAACCTCGCGAAGTTCACCACTTTGCGGTGCTGATCGGCTACGGTTGTGGTGCCATCAATCCGTATCTCGCCTTTGACACGATTGATGGCATGATGCAGCAGAAGGAACTGCTGAATGTGGATCTCAAAACTGCCTGCAAGAACTACATTAAAGCAGTCACCAAAGGGGTGATTAAGATTGCCTCGAAGATTGGTGTTTCTACCATTCAGAGCTATCGAGGTGCCCAGATTTTCGAGAGCATTGGTCTGAATCAAGCAGTGATTGATAAGTATTTTACCTGGACGGCATCCCGCATTGAGGGGGCAGACCTAGCGGTGATTACCCAAGAAGCTATCATGCGCCACGCCCATGCATTCCCTGATCGTGAAGTGGAGGACACCACCCTGGATGTAGGCGGCGACTACCAGTGGCGCAAGGATGGTGAGCGTCACTTGCTGAGTCCAGAGGCGATTCACAGCCTCCAGCGAGCAGTGCGCGAAGGGGATTATGACCTCTACAAAAAATATGCTGCCCTGATCAACGACCAGAGTAAGAATCACTTCACCTTGCGGGGTCTGCTGGACTTCAAAGCCCGCACCCCCATTCCCATTGAAGAGGTAGAATCCGTCGAAGACATTGTGAGGCGGTTTAAGACCGGGGCGATGAGCTATGGGTCAATCTCGAAGGAGGCTCACGAAGCGTTGGCGATCGCCATGAACCGTTTGGGCGGCAAGTCTAACACGGGCGAAGGGGGCGAAGACCCGGAACGCTACACCTGGACGAATGAGCAGGGCGATTCTAAGAACAGCGCTATCAAGCAGGTAGCCTCCGGCCGCTTTGGCGTCACCAGCCTGTATCTGTCCCAGGCGCGGGAGATCCAGATCAAAATGGCGCAGGGTGCTAAGCCCGGAGAGGGCGGACAGTTGCCTGGACTCAAGGTCTATCCCTGGGTGGCGAAGGTCCGTCACTCTACCCCTGGTGTAGGTCTGATTTCACCCCCACCCCACCACGATATTTACTCGATTGAGGATCTGGCAGAACTGATCCATGACCTGAAAAATGCTAACCGGGAAGCGCGCATCAGCGTCAAACTTGTGTCTGAGGTGGGTGTGGGTACTATCGCTGCCGGGGTCGCTAAAGCCCATGCCGATGTGGTGCTAATCTCCGGCTTTGATGGAGGCACAGGTGCATCGCCCCAGACCTCTATCAAGCACGCGGGACTCCCCTGGGAGCTAGGACTGGCGGAGACCCATCAAACTCTTGTGCTGAATAACTTACGGTCACGGATTGCCGTGGAAACTGATGGGCAGATGAAGACAGGTAGGGATGTGGCGATCGCCACCCTCCTGGGCGCTGAGGAATACGGCTTCTCCACCGCACCTCTAGTCTCCCTGGGCTGTATCATGATGCGGGTCTGCCAGAAAAACACCTGTCCCGCAGGCATCGCCACCCAAAACCCAGAACTCCGCAAGAGCTTCATGGGTGATCCCCAGCACACCGTCAACTATATGCGGTTCGTAGCTCAAGAACTGCGGGAAATTATGGCGGAACTGGGTTTCCGCACCATCAACGAGATGGTCGGCCGCACTGATGCCTTGGAAGCCAAGCAAGCGGTGGATCACTGGAAAGCGAAGGGTGTTGACCTGTCGGCCATCCTCTATCAACCCCAGGTGAGTGCAGACATCGGGCGCTACTGTCAGATTCCCCAGGATCATGGTTTGGACAAGTCCCTCGACATGACTACGCTGCTGGATCTGTGCAAACCCGCCATTGAAAAGGGCGAAAAGGTCAGGGCTACCTTACCCATCTGCAATATTAACCGTGTGGTAGGTACGATTCTCGGCAACGAGATCACCAAGCGCCACTGGGAAGGACTACCCGAAGATACAGTACACCTCCATTTTCAGGGCAGTGCCGGACAGAGCTTTGGTGCCTTCATACCCAAGGGCGTCACCTTGGAACTGGAAGGAGATGCCAACGATTACTTTGGCAAGGGCCTGAGCGGCGGTAAACTAGTTATCTATCCTTCCAAAGGCTCCACCTTTGCCCCCGAGGCAAACATCATCATCGGCAATGTCGCGTTCTACGGTGCCACGGGCGGCGAAGCCTATATCTCCGGCGTCGCTGGCGAACGCTTCTGCGTCCGCAACTCTGGCGTCCGCACCGTGGTGGAAGCAGTGGGCGACCATGCCTGCGAATACATGACCGGGGGTAAGGTTGTGATTCTGGGTGAGACCGGGCGCAACTTCGCCGCAGGCATGAGCGGCGGCATCGCCTACGTGCTGGATGAAGTGGGCGACTTTCCCACCCGCTGCAACACCCAGATGGTCGATCTGGAGCAGTTGGAAGACCCCGAAGAAATTCGCGAAATCCACGACCTGATCCAGAAACACGCCGACTACACCCAGAGCAGCCGAGCCAAGCGAGTGCTGGAGAACTGGGACAGCATGGTTTCCAAGTTTGTGAAGGTGATGCCCCGCGACTACAAGCGCGTGTTGCAACACATCCAGAAAGCCCTGGCGGATGGCCTTAGCGGTGATGATGCCCTTGCTGCCGCCTTCGAGGAAAATGCCCGCGACATCGCCCGTATTAGCGGTAGTTGATGCACCTGGCAAGGGGCAAGGCAATGCCTTGCCCCTATGTCCTTGATGTAGGTTGAGGTAACGTTAGCGAAGCCTTGCTATTAGCAATAACCCAACATCAGCAAACGCCTCGTTGGGTTACGCTGTCGCTAACCCAATCTATAGCAAAACTTTCCTTCTAACCCCCGAATTATTGGAAGAGACACCATGGGAAAACCAACCGGATTCATTGAATACTCACGGGAAATTGCCTCCGAAGTGGCACCCGTCGATCGCATTCGCAACTGGGATGAATTTCACTTGCCCATGCCCGACGATCACCTCCAAACCCAAGCGGCACGGTGTATGGACTGCGGCACCCCCTTCTGCCATACGGGCATGACCATCAACCGCATGGCAAGTGGCTGCCCCATCAACAACCTCATCCCTGAATGGAATGACCTGGTGTATCGCGACCGCTGGGAAGAAGCCCTCGATCGCCTCCACAAGACCAACAATTTCCCAGAATTCACCGGACGGGTATGCCCGGCTCCCTGCGAAGGTTCCTGTGTGCTAGGCATCACCAATCCCCCGGTCACCATCAAGAACATCGAGTATTCCATTGCCGAGAAAGGCTGGGAATCCGGGTGGATTACCCCCAAACCGCCCTCTCACCGCACGGGCAAGAAAGTGGCGGTGATTGGCTCTGGCCCCGCAGGACTGGCGGCGGCGGATCAACTCAATGCCGCAGGCCACTGGGTTACGGTGTATGAACGGGCCGATCGCCCTGGTGGGCTGCTCATGTATGGCATTCCCAACATGAAGCTGGATAAAAAAGAGGTCGTGCTGCGGCGGCTCGATGTGCTGGAAGCCGAAGGCATCACCTTTGTCTGCAATACCGAAGTGGGTAAGGATATCTCAGGAGAGACTCTTTTGAACAAATATGATGCGGTGCTGCTCTGCACCGGCGCTACTAAACCCCGTGACTTACCTATTGAGGGACGCGAACTCAAAGGTATCCACTTTGCAATGGAATTTCTCACCGGGAATACCCGGACTGTTCTGAGTGGCAGTCCCACTGAGGACTTTATCTCCGCAGCAGGTAAAGATGTAATCATCATCGGAGGTGGCGACACAGGTACCGATTGCGTGGGGACATCCATTCGCCACGGCTGCACCAACGTCAACCAGCTTGAGATTATGCCCAAGCCCCCCGAAACCCGTGCTCCCAGTAACCCCTGGCCTGAGTGGCCGAAGGTCTACAAGATGGACTATGGGCAGGAGGAAGCTGCTGCCATGTTTGGAGATGATCCCCGTGCGTATCTCACCACGGCGACGAAATTTGAAGGAGACGAGAACGGTCAAGTAAAAGCCATTCACACGGTACAGGTGCAGTGGATGCGCGATGAGCAGGGACGATTCACGCCTCAGCATATTCCTGGCACCGAGAAGGTGATTCCGGCTCAGTTGGTGTTATTGGCGATGGGCTTTCTGGGGCCAGAGCAGCCGTTGCTCGATGCCCTAGGACTGGAGTGCGATGCCCGCAGTAATGTGAAGGCGGAGCATGAGCAATACACTACCTCTATTCCGGGTGTGTTTGCCGCAGGGGATTGCCGTCGGGGGCAGAGCCTTGTGGTCTGGGCGATCAATGAGGGGCGTGGGGCTGCGCGAGAGTGCGATCGCTACCTCATGGGTCGAACAGAATTGCCCTAGGCAAGTAAAGTGATGGAATTCTGAGGTTATAGGATAGTGAGTCAGGTAAATTATCTCCTTTTAGGACCATCCTTTACTGTTATTTGTCAATCATTTCAGTGGTAAATTTTAGTAAAGAACAGAAAAAATACAAAATCTTCCCTTTCCGCGAATTTCTCTCTGACTTATACGACTTGGCAAAGTTCTCAAATTCATGACGAAGGAATAAAGGTTTCAGGCGCGCGCTGCGCGCCCAAAACCTTTATTCCTTCGTGAGCTTTGCCAAGTCGTGTGTAAAGATAATCAGTCTTTATTTGGACTAATCAACAGCTTTCGAGAGCGGATAGAAAAAGCATGCCTAAAAAGCAAGCCACAGAAGACTAAGTTGCCAATAATGTAGCGCTTCCACAAACGCTTAGGCTCTACCAACAAACGCCAAACCCACTCTACACCAGTTTTTCTCATCCATAGGGGAGCGCGTGGAACTTGACCCGACATGAAGTCGAAAAGCCCTCCTACTCCCATACATGCAATACCCGGAAGGGAGTGCGCATGCTGATCAATCCAGATTTCTTGGAGAGGTACCCCCATTGCTACTAGCAGTAAATGAGGCTTTGCATCTCGAATATTAGAGAGAACATTATCTATCTCAGAACTGGCAAAGTATCCATGCTGAACACCAGCAATCCTTAGGCCAGGGTAAAATTCAGATAACCTTGTTGCTGCTTGCTCTGCGACCCCAGGCTTAGCCCCTAGTAAATACACCGATAACCCTTCAGTCGCACCAACGCTGCAAAGGGCTGGAACTAAATCTGTTCCGTTGAGGTTATGTGTGAGTGGGTTTCCTAATAGCCAACTTCCCCAGAGGACTCCACTACCATCTGCGAGCAATAGGTCACTTCGATGTAAAGCCCTTGTTAGTTTGCTGCAGCTCGCTGCAGCTACCATCGTATGTGCGTTTGAGTAATAGATTCGGCTAATCTTTCTTGCCATCACTCTAATCAACAGTACCTCAACTGCTTGCTTTAGAGGCATTCTATTAAACTGAACGTTTAGAAAATTTACTGTATCCATGATTCCGCCCAATGTCTGACGTTAAAACACATACCTTCTGAAGCACCAATGCAGCAGAAAAACTCTACTACTTTGGAATAGCTAGCCTGTTGCCATATCGCTTACTGAGAATACAGGGTTAGCTATCGTTGCTTTTCATGAATGTATCTCTTCTAACCTGGAATTGGGTTAAGTGTTTCTACGAACTTCAGAATAATTTTAAACATTGGTACCGGGCTTTTACGTAAAAATCACATCTTTATCATTTGCCTCTATCACTAAAAATACTGAGCCGCCTTTGCTTAGGGGTCTATACCAAACATGACCGAAAATCTGTCATGAATCATTCGCAACACGAAGGGGTTGTAACGAAATAACTTTTACATCTTCAAAGTCATAGGGTCTACTATTGACCCAGGGAACACGTCATCCGCTGAGGATAGAAAAATATAAAAGGAATGGTGTACTTTGTAGGCTCGACAAATGACTCCAGAACAACGCGACCAACTGCAACATCATGAGGCCCAACAACTGCTGATTTGCGCTGACAGCGGCGGCAGCAACGGCTATCGATTACGGTTATGGAAATTAGAACTACAACACTTTGCGGATGAGGCTGGTTTAGAAATCACGGTATGTCATCTACCGCCTGGAACCAGCAAATGGAATAAGATTGAGCATCGATTGTTTTCTCACATTAGCCTCAATTGGCGGGGACGACCCTTAATCAGT
>CAYXJG010000237.1:0-8517 GCA_964465285.1 uncultured bacterium | reverse complement strand
TCTGCCCGTTGGCGTTCTTGTTCTGTTTGCTCGCTGCTCCATAGTAGTAAATTACCCTGCTGGGTCCACCAGCGGAGCCAGGTCATGTGCTGTCCTAGCCTTTCTCCTTGCCAGGTGCCCAAAAAGAGTTCTAATTCTGGAATCCACCAGCGCCCCTGGTCATTGGGAGGCTGCACCTGATAGTGTCCATCCTGCAAGCAGCGCACGTCTACCTTGAGTGCGTAAGGGTCGTATGTGACGTAAGTTGGTACCTGTAAGATGTGCTCGTAGAAGTAGAGTTTGCCATAGGGCGGTGTTGAGCGAACAGATAGCTCTCCCCCTTCGGTATCGGACAAAAACTCCATGACTACAGCAACAGGGTCACCACCCAGATGGGGAGTATAGCTGCGGCGGATGACATCTTCAGCAACGGGATAGACGTGGGGGACGTAGAGCCAGTCAGGAGCTTTGACCACGATTTTTTTATTAACCGTTGCCACTAAGCCAAAATTTGCACCAATGAGCATTGTGGGCTGAATTAGACCTGCCGCTCCAAGAGCATCCGTGAGGGCAGCGGCAAGGGCGGGTTGCTGGATGTTTTCCACGGGATCATCTGGAAGAATGTAGTCGTCTGGAAGGTGTTCCCAGGTAACTGTAGGCGTTTGCTGAGTAGGTTTGGCTTGTAGAATCATAGAGTAATGGCCTCAGGAAAAAATGGCCTCAGGATGGGGCAACTGTGGTCACTCGTGCCAACTTTGGATTTTGGATTAGCGATTTTGGATGGGTCAGGAGAAGGAATTGAATGATTTGATCCTAATTTTGTTGAGTCCTTGATTCTAAGTTTAGGGATCTGCGGCTAAAAAAGATACCGGAGGAAAAGAGCAGCGGGCGCAGCCCGCTGCTCTTTTTCGGGTACTTTATTTTCTTGCAAGTCCCTTACAGCGCTGTGTGCTGAGGTTAGGCACAGCCGTGTGGAGTGCGGAGTTCCCCGTAGAACTGTTTTGATATAGCGGTGTGCAATTGGTTCAGCGCACCCAAATGTGTTGAGTGGCGGCGCTCTGCGCCGCCACTCAACACACCGTACTTAATGCGCTTGCACAGCGCTATACTTAACGCGGTTGCACACCGCTTTCATGCTTGATGACTCTGAGGATGGGTATCAGCCGTTGTGATTGGCAGAGTCTGTGTGGCTACGATATACCTTGCCAGGTCATAAACTCAGTTTGAAGTCAGGGGATAACGATGGCGATCGCCCCTCCGCCTTATCTATACCTGTCCACGCTGGGAACTGGAGCTTTCCCACGGGGAAAATCCCAGTTCCCACCATGGTTGGGGGCTATAACCCTAAACCATTCAGTCCCTACGCCGCAGGTACCACAGTCTCTACATCCTGGTTTCCTTCCACCAGATGACAGGCAACCCGGTGTTGGTCTGACGGGTGTCGCCAGGTAGGTTTCTCCTCGTTGCAACGGGGTTCCGCCAGGGGACAGCGGGTGTGAAAGCGGCATCCTTTGGGGGGATTGATGGGGGAGGGGATTTCTCCGGTAAGGCGCATGCGATCGCCCCCTGCATCGGGGTCTAACGGCGGAATCGCAGACAGCAACGCTTGGGTGTAGGGGTGAGCGGGATGGGCGAAGAGTTTCTCTGTGGGGGCAATCTCCACGATTTCCCCCAGGTACATCACCGCTACCACGTCACAGAAATGAGCGATGACAGACAGGTCATGGCTGATGAAGAGAAATGCCAGGTTCATGTCCTGCTGCAAATCCTTAAGCAAGTTGAGGATGCTGGCCTGAATGGACACGTCCAGGGCGGCTACGGCTTCGTCCGCCACGAGGAAGCTAGGGCCAGAGACCAGGGCACGGGCGATCGCAATGCGCTGACGCTGTCCACCGGAGAAGGCATGGGGAAAGCGGCGGAGATGCTCCAGGTTGAGGCGACAGGTTGCGGCTACCTCTCGCACCCGGCGATCCGCATCCTGGCGATCGCGGGTCAGCCTCATGGCCTCTAGGGGTTCTGCGATAATATCTCGTACCGTCATCCGGGGCGAGAGGGAGGCGTAGGGGTCTTGGAAAATCATCTGGCCGTGGCGGCGCAAGCGCTTCACCCCTTCGCCCTGGAGAGTGGCGATGTTTAGCTCCGTATCCGCCGCTCGCACCGTCACCTCACCGCTGGTAATAGGGGCAGCTTTGAGAATGGCGCGGCCTACGGTGGTCTTCCCAGAACCGGATTCACCTACCAGGCCAAAAATCTGCCCTGGCAGGATGTCAAAACTGACGCCATCCACTGCTCTCAGGGTCTTGGGGTTACCCTTGAACAGACCTCCGCCGCCGATGGAATAATGCACATGCAAGTTCCGAACAGACACAATGGGGGCAATCATATGGTTTCCTCCAGTACTTTTTCGTCGAGCAGGTGGCAGGACGCGATATGGTCGGGGGCAGCCAGCGTCGCAACCGGGACATCAACCTCGCATGCGTGACTAGCCTGGGGGCAGCGGGTGTGGAAAACGCAGCCCTGGGGACGCTCCAGGGGGCTGGGAATGTCGCCAGGAATGGGCATGAGGGGTTGATCCAGGGCATCCAGTCGAGGAATAGCGTTGATCAAGCCCTGGGTGTAGGGGTGTTTGGGATGTCGAATGATGTCGCGCACCGGCCCCGTTTCCATGGCCCGTCCCAGATACATCACTAGCACGTCGTCGGCAATCTGCGAAATTACCCCCAGGTCATGGGAGATGAAGATGATCGCCATGCCAAACTCCCGCTGGAGTGCCGCCAGCAAATCCAGAATCTGCGCCTGAATGGTCACGTCCAGGGCGGTGGTCGGTTCGTCGGCAATCAGTAGCGCAGGCCGCATCACCAGGGCAAGGGCAATCATCGCCCGCTGGCGCATACCCCCGGAGAACTGGAAGGCGTACTGGTCAATGCGGAGTTCCGGGTTCGTCATGCCCACGTACTCCAGCATTTCGATAGCCATTGTCTTTGCTTTATCGCGGCTCACCTTGCGATGGATGCGGACGCCTTCAATCATCTGGTCGCCAATAGTGTAAAGGGGGGAGAAAGCCGCCGACGGTTCCTGGAAGATCATGGAGATTTCGCCGCCGCGAATCTGGTCAAGGGTTCTGTTGCGGGCGGGCAGTTGGGCGATGTCAATGTGATTTCCCTGCTTGGTGCAGTAGAGAATGCGGGACTGGGGGGCGATCGCCGCATTATCCGGCAACAGACGCATGAGAGCCTTTGTAGATACAGATTTCCCAGAACCGGATTCCCCCACAATACCAAGGGTTTTCCCCGGCTTCAGGCTGAAGGACAAATCATCAACAGCAGTCACCAGTCCTTCATCAGTTTTGAACTGGACAGATAGATTCGATACGGCCAGCAGCGGATCGGACACCATCACCTTCTCCTTATATTGAATACCTCAGCTTGCATGTTCTGAATCATCGAGCGATCGCTGCAGGGTGGCATTGCCCTGCGCCCCTGCCAAAATTCTGCCTATCGTTGAATCCCCGAATAGGGGTCAGCCGCATCCCGCAGGCCATCGCCCAGCAGCGTGAACGACAGCACCGCCACCACAAAGAAAATCAGCGGGATAAAGAACCAGGGTGTGAGCTGAATCGCCTGCACCGTCGTCATTTCCTGCAACAGCACCCCCCAGGACATGGTCGGTCGTCGCAGCCCCAACCCCACAATGGACAGCGCCGTTTCATCCAGAATTCGATAGGGAAAATTAATCACCAGTTCCACAATGATGTAGCTGGCAAACCCCGGTAGCAGGTGTCGCGTCACAATGCGCCAGCCACTCGCCCCCGATAGCTTAGCCGCCTGCACATACTCTTCCTCGCGGGACGCCAGCAGATAGGAACGGATGCGCCGTGCCAGGGTGGGCCAGTTCACCAGGCCCAGCACCAGGGTCATGGCGAAATAGACCTGCTGATTTGACCAGTCCCTCGGAAACATTGCCGTCAGCGCCATGTAGAGGGGAATGGGCGGAATCACCCGCACCAGATCTGTAAACGCCTGAATTCCGGTATCGACCCAGCCGCCTACATAGCCCGCAATGCCTCCAAAAAACAGGCTCAGCACAAAGGAAATCATCACGCCCAGAAATCCGATAGTGAGAGAGGTGCGGGTGGCAAACATAACCCGGCTAAACAAGTCGAGACCGCTGGAGTCGGTGCCAAACAGATGCACCTGTCCCCGATCGACCCCAAACAGGTGGCGATTCGTTGGGAAAATGCCCAGTAATCGGTAATCAATCCCCTGTACGAACAACCTGAGGGGCCGTCGCACAGGCTCGCCATTTTCTTCGACGATTTCAACGGTGTAGCGCTTATCGATGACGCTGTAGCTGCTGGTCATCAGGTATACAAAGGGTTGCAGTTGACACCCGGCATCATCGCAGAAGTGGATGCGCTGGGGTGGCCCCGCAGTGTAGTCCGGGTTGCGGGTGTCTGCCAGTCCAGAGTAGGGGGCAATGAATTCAGCAAACAGGGCAATGATAATGAAAACGCTGAGGACAGCGCCGCCGATCGCCGCCAGCCGATTGGAGGTAAACCGCGTCCAAAACAACTGCCACTGGGACGCGGTGTAGTAGTCTTCCTTGCGCTTGATTTTCCGGAGGGCTGTGATGCTAACCATGGTGTCGATTTTGGATTTTGGATTTTGGATTTTGGATTGATGCACCCTACTATCCCTTTACCCGCACTCTCGGATCCAGAGCGATCAGCAAGATGTCGGAGAGGAAATTGGCGGCGATGATGACGCTGGTGATGCAGACCAAAATACCTGCCGCCGTGTTCTGATCCGCATCTAGAAAAGCCAGCAGGAGTTCCTGCCCCAGTTCTCCCAAGACGAGAATGGATGCGACGATAGGCAGTTCGTTGAAGGAACGGGAAAAGTCGAAGCCGATGGTGGAAACAATGGGCATAACCGCATGGCGAGCCGGATATTTGAGCAGCATGGGCCAACCGGAGAACCCCCTGGCCTTGGCAGCAGTGACGTAAAGTTTGCCCAGTTCATCTTTCATCAACCCCCGCATGGTCTGAAGTTGGAATGCAGTGGTAGACCAGCCCAGCACCAGCAGGGGAATGTAAGCGTGACCGAGGAAGTCCAGGAACTTTGCCATCGACCAGGGTTCGCCTCGAAACTCTTGGGACACCAGACCCGTCACGTCCAGGTTAAAGACAAAGGCGTTGAGCATGAGCAGGACGAGGGCGATCGCAAAATTCGGCAACGCCAACCCCAGGTAGGAAATCAGCGTCACAACACCATCGGCAATGCCCGACGTGCGGGTTGCTACCCAGATGCCTACGGGAATCGATACCAGGTAGGAGAACAGCATTGCCCCCACCACCAGAATGAAGGTGAAGATAAATTTGTCTTTAATAAGCGCGTTGACGGAGGTTTCCACCCGAAAGGCAGGGCCAAAGTCAAAGCGAGTCACCACGTTCCACAGCCATTCTCCGTAGCGCACCAGGAAGGGGCGATCAAGGCCCAGGTTTTCCCGCACCCGGTCAATTTCCGCCTGGGTGATGGTGACGCCCGTACCGGAATACTTGCGGAACAGTTCCCGCTCAGCGTAGTCTCCCGGCATTAACTCAATCAGGCCATAAATCATAAATGAAACAGCCAGAAGGGTCAGCAGGGAAATGATTAATCGGCCTGCGAGAAACCGCCAAAGGGCTTCATTAGCAGTAGAGCTAGACAGCAGCATAAGCCAAATAATTGAATTTTCGTTCCTTAAAATTAGAGCCTACTCGGAAACCCCGCTGAGAATTTTGTTGTTTCAAAAGTCCGGCGAGTATTCAGACAAGCAATGAGTCCAATTCTGAAGGACTTACGTAAACTTTTAGATGATGACAGACGGTGCCCGTCACCATCCCCAAAAAATCTGCCAAGTACAGAGGACTCGCATCAATCCTATTCACTAAAAAACCTCCCATTGCGCCGACTCAAAGAAGATTTAATTGGCTCCATGCGCCCGCTCTCCTCCTACGATGCAAGGGCTCGGTCATTAATGTTAGGTCTTGAAGGCGACGTAGACTATGCTAGCCCTGATTGGTTGACAAAAGGTTCTAGCTCTCATCCTCAACCCCTCTCCCAGAGCAGGAAAGGAACTTTGAGAGTTAAGTTAATTTCCCGGCTCTCCTTCGCCCCTTATGGGAAAAGGGGCTGGGGGGTGAGAGAATCAGTTTTGTCAGTCAGCCAGATGCTAGCCTCATCTCCATAAATCGAAGTTGTTTCCCTTAGGTAGATACTTACTCTAGGAGAGTAAAGAATAGATTAAGGAACGAGAATTAAATATAGCGCTGTGCAAGCGCATTAAGTACAGTGTGTTGAGTGGTGGCGCTCTGCGCCGCCACTCAACACATTTGGGTGTGCTGAACCAATTGCACACCGCAATAATTTGAACCAAATTTTGTTGAGACGGCGCGGCATCGCCGCGCCGCCTCAACAAAGGTGGCTTTTATCACGACCTGGCAAGTTTCACACAAAGATAGGGGTTTGGTGCTCAGCGCGCGCCAAACCCCTATCTTTGTGTTGTGAATTTGAAAACTTTGCTAAGTCGTGTTTTATCTAATCTTCATTCCTTAGCAACCGCTAAGTAGGTGAGCACAATTAAAAACCCGTAAAACCCTATGCCGCTGGCTGCGAGGGCGGCACAGGGTTTTGCATCTGGTTTTTAATTGTGCTAATCGACTTATCAGGCAAGTGGCCAGGTGTCATAGGGTGCCAAAGCCTTTTTTCTTTTTACCTTTCTTTTTCTTCTTAGAAGGCTGACCGGGCCTCTGGTGTCCGTGCCACCCCGCGCCTCCGGGCTTCATTCCCCCAGCTCCAGAGGGCATTCCGCCTCCCATCATTCCCCCCAAGTCGGGCATAAAGTTGCCTTGCCCCATTTGTTGCATGAGCGATCGCATCTTTTGAAAGTCGCTGACTAACTTGCTTACATCATTGAGCGATCGCCCAGATCCCGTAGCGATGCGGCGGCGGCGGCTTGGTGAACCCGCAAGCAAGTCAGGGTTACGGCGCTCTTCCACAGTCATTGAGCTAATCATCGCCTCAGCTCGCTTGAGTTGGGCTTCTCCTTGCTCAAGTTGATCCCCTGAGATCTTATTCATACCAGGGATCATCTTGGCAATCCCGCCTAGAGAACCCATGGTTTTTAACATTCGCGTTTGCTTTAGGAAGTCATTGAAATCAAACTGCGCCGACAGGATTTTCTCCTGCATCTTTTCGGCTTCAGCCAGGTCAAACTCCTCTTGCGCCTTCTCAACCAGAGTGAGAACATCGCCCATCCCAAGAATACGAGAAGCCATTCGGTCAGGGTAAAAGGGTTGTAGAGCTTCTACCTTTTCACCAACGCCAACAAACTTTATAGGCTGCCCAGAAATACGGCGCACCGACAAAGCTGCGCCCCCCCGTGTGTCACCGTCTAATTTTGTGAGAATTGCTCCTGTGATGCCAATTTCCTCATGAAAGGTGCGGGTCAAGTTTGCAGCTTCTTGCCCGGTCATCGCGTCAACGACTAGCAAAACCTCATGGGGAGAAATAGAGCGCTTGATGTCTGCCAATTCTGACATCATGTCCTGGTCAATTTGTAAGCGCCCGGCTGTATCAACAATTACCGTGTCAATGCCATCTTCTTTTGCCTTTTCAATGCCTTGCCTAGCAATGTCAACGGGATTTGCATCCGTTCCCAGGTCAAACACCGGAACGTCGATCTGTCGCCCTAGGGTAATGAGCTGATCAATCGCCGCAGGGCGATAGATATCCGTGGCAACCAGCATGGAGCTGCGGCTTTGTTTACGCAGGTGCAGTGCCAGTTTTGCCGACGCGGTGGTCTTTCCTGTTCCCTGTAGACCCGCCATCAAGACAACAGTAGGAGCTGTTTCAGCATTGGCAAGGGGAACATTTGTTTCACCCATGACTTCAACAAGTTCGTCGTGAACAATCTTGACAAACTGTTGATCTGGGCGAACGCCCGAAATAACGTCGGCTCCTTGAGCTCTCGTTTGAACGTCCGCAACAAAGTCTTTAACGACCTGGAGATTCACATCGGCTTCCAGCAGAGCACGGCGAACTTCCCGGAGAGCATCTTGAATATTAGATTCTGAAATTTTGTCTTGGCCACGAAGCTTTTTCCAGGCTCCTTCAAGGCGATCGGCAAGAGCTTCAAACATACGTTCCATCAATAGCTGGTCAGCCTCACGCATCGCAGAGGATTGACGTGAGTTCAACCTCCATTCTATAAGGTGGCCGCACAATTAACCTAAGCGCACCGCCCTATCAGACGCTAGTGCCGATAAAAAAAGAAAAAGGGAGAGTTGTTTGGAAACTCTCCCAACCATCAGGGTGCATCTACTTAACATATTATGCCATTTTTGAGGTGAGGGGTGTAACCCCTACATGAATTTTGTAATCGAGCAAGAAATTGGAGCATTCTGTTGCGGTTTATCCGTGAGATTTGTGCTCGAACCCGCAATATCCCTAAGCAGAGTACCGACGCTCCGTCCTCGCAAAGCCATCGCAACCAAAG